>CAZQHU010000001.1:0-110535 GCA_964592785.1 uncultured Gammaproteobacteria bacterium
GACCGCGACCGTCGTGGACCACGAGTGCGTGATCCTGGACATCCCGGGCTGCTGCTACAACGACAACGAGTGCGAGCGTCCCGAGGATCTGGGTGACTACCTCCTCTGGGGTTGCTCCCGGGAGGACGGAGTCGCCGGGGCATGCACGTCCTGCGAGGACATCGACCAGGACGGTTTCTGTGCCTCCCACGAGGCCCAGTGCGGGGACGGCTACGACGGCGACGGGGACCTCGCGATCGATTGCGAGGACTCGGACTGCCTGGGGCAGATCTGTGGCGAGGGCATGGTCTGCGACGCAAACAACGAGTGCGTCCCCGAGCTGGAGTGCCTGAACGACTCGGACTGCCTGGACAACCAGCAGTGCAACGTCGCGACCGGCGTGTGCTTCGAGCCGGAGTGCCCGACGGAGGAGTGCTGGACCGTGCCCGTGGTCGTCAACCACGTCTGCACGAGCCAGAACCTCCCCGACGGCACCGAGTGCTCAAACGGCACCTGCCAGAACGGCACCTGCATGCCGCCGAGTGACCCCTGTGACGGCATTACCTGTGGAGCGAATCAGTTCTGCTCCGCAGGGGTCTGCCTGAACTCCGGGGAGGCCGTGTGGTGCTGGGACGGCCGGAACCCCGGCGTGTCCCAACCCACCTGCCACGAAACCGGCTACTCGTCGCCGGACCTCTGGATCTTCCCCGACTACCCGGAAGTTCCGCCCCTTTGCCAGGGGGCGCCGGTACAGTCCCAGATCCGTCCCCAGGTGGTGGACTGCTGTATCTCTGGCGCGGAGGCCCTCGGGCCCTGCGTCGGAGGTGCAGCGGGGATCTTCAACCCCTACGGCGTCCTGTAGCGCGACCAGGCCGACCTCTCCGATAAAAGAGGTACAGGCTAGAAGTGCTCCTTCTAGTCCGGCAGTGTAAGACTGCAAACTGTTCTTTAAAAAGGAGGGGATTGGGAGGTGTGTGAGATTGTATCAAACACCCTCCCTTCCCAACATTTGCGCATCAAATATTGGTGAACAAATGATGAGTAAAAACAAAAAACCGCTAAAAAACAGAAAGTTGAATTGGATTCTTACGATTTCTAGATTTCTGCCTTCGCAGGAATGACAGATAATAAGAATGACAATTTGACTGCCTGTTCTCTCTCATAGCGGTTTTTTGTTTGAAAAATTTTGATTTTTTGCTATAATAAAAGCAGAAATAATTTATGTTGGAGTTAAATAATCAAATTGAGGAAAAAGGCAAATTTGGTTTTTGGCCGTTATTTTTTTTATTGTCTTTTTCAGTTTTGCTAGTTTTGTCTTATCAGCTTTTTCCTTTGTTTTTTGTGCTGGTGGTGCTTGCTGGTATTTTATTTGTATTCACTTTGCGTCCAGATTGGAGTTTGTATCTTTTGGTTTTAACAGCTTTTTTTCATAGCTGGCAGATTGATTTTTCTGTCTTTGGTTGGGCGAGGGAAGTTCCTTACCTATCGGCGATAAATGCTCCGGTAGTGGATTTTGTGGTGATTATTGCTGGTCTGGCTTTCGTACTGTCTTGGTTTTTTGGCACCAGACAAGATGCTTGGCACAAATTCAAACTGCTGGTGCCTGCGGGCCTTTGGTATTTAGGGTTTTTAGTCACTGCTTTTGTTTCGGTTTTTTTTGCTTTTGATTACAATTTTAGTTCCAGTTTAAAATATTTTATTAGACCAGAATTGTTTGTAATTATTTTCTTTGTTTTGGTACCTTTTTTGTTAGTCAGTCAACGGGAAACCTTGGAGAAAGTTTTGAAAATTATGTTTGGTGTAGGACTTTTTAGTGGGCTATTTGCTTTGGGGAGTGTTTTTGTAAATAGTGGGGAATGGTTTCGTTTGGTGCCATACAGTTTATTTGGCTGGACGCCGTTTGGTTATAATCAAAATTTGTTGGCTGAAGCCCTGGTAGTTTTGGCGCCGACTGGATTTTATTGGTTTTATCGTTTGGAGCGAAAGATTTATTTATATGCTGGAATGTTTATGGTTTTGGCCGGGTTGTTAACTTTTTCGCGCGCTGCTTGGCTCGGTTTTTCTTTGGAGTTTATTTTATTGGTTTATTTTTATCGTCAAGAAGTTTTATTTTTTGTTAAAAAAAATACCATATTTTTTGGGAGTTTGGGTATTTTGATAGGCTTGGTAGCTGTTTACTTATTGGGCTTTTTGTTATTTTCATCCACAGCCAAGAGTTCTACTTCTTCTCGTTGGGATACTATTCAAGTGGTGGGATTTTATTTGCAGGAGCGTCCATGGTTAGGCTATGGCCCAGGCATGTATATGCCTTTGTTAAATAATACAGCTTTTTATACTATGGAATATGGCGAAGCTTTGGATGCTCATGGTTTTATTTGGAAGATTTTGGTAGAAGAAGGAATTTTGGGCTTGCTGGCTTTTGTTGGATTTTTGCTGGTTTTTTGGTGGCAGTTATTTTTATTTTCCAAAAATAAAAAGAATGCAACTACAATAGTTTTTTTGATTTCAGTTTCGGGGATTATTTTGTTTCAGTTTTTTAATACCTCATATTTCAATAGTGTGATGTGGTTGCCGATTGGACTTGGTTTGGCAAGTTTGAAATTTTCTTATGAATAAAATACATGTAGTTCACATTATTCCTACTCTTGGTATTGGTGGTGCCGAGCGTTTTGTGGTTGATTTGGCAAACAATTTAGATAGAGAAAAATTTACAGTGAGTATTATTGTTTTGAAAAATAATCTGCTTTTACAAGAACAATTAAAGTCTGATGTAAAAGTTTATTTAGTAGAAAAGAAAGGGCAATTGAGTTTGGGTTTGTTTTTTGATTTGGAAAATAAATTGAGAGAATTGAAACCAGATTTAGTTCATACCCATCTTTTTGGTGGGGATCTGTGGGGTAGAATAGCCGCCCGAAGATTGTACTTGCCAGTGGTGACGACTGAACATAATTTGAATTATCAGGAAAATTTTTGCAAACATTTTATCAAAAAAATTCTGAGAAATTATTCAGATATTTATACTTCACCTTCGGAAGCAGTGGCGGAGTATCTGCAGAACACTTACCAGGTTACAGAAAAAAAAATCAAGATAATCAGACATGGCATAGAGCTCAATAAATTTTTAGAGCTTGCCCAAATTAAATTGGTCAGCCCATTTCGTTTATTGATGCTTGGTAGATTGACCAAACAAAAGGGTCACAGTGTTGCCTTTCAAGTTTTGGCGGGATTGCAAGATTATGATTGGCGCTTAGCAGTGGTAGGGTCAGGGGAAGAAAAAAATAATTTAGAAAAATTGGCTAGAGAATTAAAAATTTTTGAGAGGATTGATTTCCAAGAAGCAGTCCCAGATATTTTGCCAATTTTAGAAAATAGTGACATTTTACTTATGCCTTCTCTTTGGGAGGGTTTGGGGATTACGATTATGGAAGCTTTGGCAGCTGGACGTTTGGTGGTGGCTAGTGCCGTGGGCGGGATTCCTGAGATATTAGAGGATAATCGCACTGGTTATTTATTGCCAGTTGGAGAAGTAGAAGCTTGGCAAAATAAATTGAAATCAATTTTTGATCATCCAGATGAAATGCAGGAGATAGTTGAAGCAGGGAAAAATCATGCTTGTGATAATTTTTCTCTGTCAGAGATGGTAAGAAGTTATGAAGATGTTTATACCAATTTATTATGAAAATATTATATATTATTCCACGTTTTACTACTGGCGGAGCCGAACGTCTAGTTTTACAGTATGCTACTCATTTTCAAAAACAAGGACAAGAGGTAGTGGTGGCGAGCACAGTTGGTGGAGGAGAGTTAGTTAATGAATTTAAAAAGCTGAATATACAAGTTTTTCCAGCCGGGGAGAAGAGTTTTTTTGGTTTGTGTAAAAATTATTTTTATTTAAAACGGCTTAAAAAAACATTTAAGCCAGATATTATTCATACTCATGTTTTTAGTGCAGATTTTTTAGGTTATTTTTTGCGGAGGGGGGTGCATTGGATTTCTACTCAACATAATGTGGGTAGAGAATATTCTGTTTTACGAAAAATAATTTTGCGTTTTATTTTAAGAAAAACCAGACAGGTGATCGCTGTTTCTGGAGCAGTGGAGCGATTTTGTTTAGAGGATTTAAAATTAGTAGAAAATAAAGTAAAAATAGTTTTAAATGGTATAGCAGTTGAAGAATGGTTGAGTGTGGAAACCGATAATTTGTTGGTAGATAAAAAATTGTGTTTGGGGGTTATTGGTCGTTTGGAAAAACAAAAAGGGCACGAATATTTATTGCGAGCTTTGTCTCAGGTAAATTTTGATTGGATTTTGTATATTTATGGGGTAGGGAGTTTGGAAAGTGATTTGAAAAAATTAGCACTTGATTTGAAAATTGCTGACAAAATTGTCTGGCAAGGAGTAAAAAATATTTTATTAGAAATAAAAAATATTGATGTGGTGGTTCAGCCATCTCTTTGGGAAGGGTTAAGTCTTGTGATTATGGAAGCCATGGCTGCTGGTCGTCTGGTTATTGCGTCCGAGGCAGCCGGACAGGAGTTGATCACCGATCAGGTGGACGGCTTTTTGTTCAAAACTGGTGACAGTATTGAGCTGAGAAATTTGCTTGATCATGTTGACAAACATCAGGAGAAAATGAAAGCCGTCGCGAATACTGCGAGCAAGAAAGCGCAAAAAGAATTTGGTATAGAGAAAAATATTAGAGAAATCGCAGAGATTTATGAGAATTTTTAATTTCAAATTTTCAATTTTTAAACAATTTTTAATTTCAAATTTGAAGTTTGATATTGTTTATAAATTAAAAATTAAAAATTTCAAATTAATAGCGTTGTTATTGGTTTTTATTTTACTTTCCCCTCAAGAAATTGGTGCAATTTCTAGTAGTGATTATCCTCGCCTTGCCAATTATTTTCTCAATTGGACGATTTCTGATACCGAAGCTATTAATTTGGCCAAATGGGATTTGTTGGTTTTGGATATGGAAGTCCAGGAAAAGAGTCGAGCGCAATTGCAAAAGATTCGCCAGTTAAATCCAGATATCAAAATTTTGGCTTACATCACTTCCCAAGAGATTAAAATTGATTCTGCCACTTCATATAGTTCCTTGAGGAAACAATTGATAGCGGGTATTCCCGAGGATTGGTATTTGCACAATTCTTCTGGTAGTCGTCTTACTTGGTGGCCAGGGACACATTTACTCAATGTCACTAGTTTGGCGCCTTCAAAAAATGGCCAGCGTTTCAATCAATATCTGGTAAATTTTGTGGTTAATAATTTATTATCCACAGGACTTTGGGATGGAGTTTTTTATGATAATACCTGGGATAATATCACTTATTTTGTAGGCAGTGATTTGGATTTGAATAATGATGGAGTGATTGATAGCAATTCGGATTTGCGTTGGCGTGAAGGCATGAAGTTTATTTACAATGAAACTCGGCGTTTGACCAATAACAAATATATTATTGTGGGCAACGGTACTACTCGTGAATACAAAGATGAATTAAACGGCAAAATGCTAGAAAATTTTGGTTCACTTTTTTGGTCATCCACCATGAATACTTATGCTTATAATTTTACTTCTCCCAATAAACCGGCAGTCAATATTATCAATGCCAATACGGCCAACAGCGGTCGCACGAGTTATCAAGAGATGCGTTATGGTCTAGCTAGTACGCTTTTGGAAAATGGTTATTTTTCTTATGATTTTGGCGACACCAATCATGCTCAAACTTGGTGGTATGATGAATATAATGTAGATTTGGGAGAACCTTTGAGCCGGGCCACTTCTCAAAGTAATTATAATGAATATAAACCAGATGTTTGGCAAAGAGATTTTACCAATGGGATCGTTTTACTAAATAGTACAGCTGTTAGCAAGCAAGTGAATTTGGGTGGTGAGTATGAAAAAATTCACGGTTCTCAAGATAAGAATATTAATGATGGAGCAATTGTTACTGAAACTCAAATTTCAGGTTATGATGGTCTGCTTTTGTTAAAAACTTTTTCCACACTTGAAGATGTGCTTTTTCGCAATGGTGATTTTTTGCGTTTTTTTGATGCGGTTGGCAATCGTGTGCGCAATGGTTTTTTTGTTTCTGAATCAAATTATCGCGGAGGTGATAAGATCGCCCACATTGATCTTGATAGCAATGGCCGACGCGATCTCTTACTCGTTCGTGGCAACAAGCTCTTGGCTTGGCGTGATGATGGACAGGTTTATATGAATCTTTATCCTTATACTGTCAATTACAAAGGCGAACTACAAGTAGCTTTGGGGGATTTGAATCTAGACGGTTTTTTGGAAGTTTATGTAGCGCCGAGTGCTGGTTATCCTTTGCCTATCAAAATCTATACTCGCCATGGTCGACAGATGAAGCGCGATTGGTATCCTTTTGGGGAGGCTTATGCAGGTGGTTATTCTCTAGCTGTCGGTTCTATTACCGGTACTCATCGCAATGATTTGGTAATAGCCAAAAATAGTCAGGAATCATTGGTTTCTATTTTTGATTATAATTATAATTTGGCCTATCAATGGTTGGCTTTTGGTTCAGCCAAGTTTGGTGCCAATGTGGCTACTGGCAATGTGGATGGTTTGCCAGGCGATGAGATCGTCCTAGGAGCTGGGGCTGGTTCAGTTCCGACTATTAAAATTTTTGATAAAGCAGGAAAACAAATAGGCAGTGGATTCACTGCCTATGAGACTCTATCCAAGACCGGGATAGAAGTTTTGACCGCTGATGTTGATTATGATGGCAAAGACGAAATTATTGGCATGAGTGGGGGATTTTGATACAGTTCACTAATGTGTTCGGTAATATTTTTCCAATTATAATCTGCTGTAACTATGGCAGTATTTTTTTTACCTTCAAGTGTTAGCTTTTGCGGATCGGCTTGTAACAAGTTTTTTATTTTTTCTGCCAATTCTTGGCTGTTGGCGTGAGTAAAAAGAAAATCTTTATTTTTTATCAATTCTTGGTGTTCAGGAATATCTGACAACAGTACTGGCAAACCATAACTCATGGCTTCCAAAACATTGATCGGTGTACCTTCATTGTCGGAAGGATGGACGAATAAATAAGCATGAGACAATAGTTGAGCCAGAGCTTCGCCACTTTGGAATCCAGTAAAAATAATATTAGGATTATCTCCGGCCAATTTTTTCAAAGCTTTGACATAGGTTTCGGTATAGTAGCCGTCACCCACAATTACCAATTTAAAATCTTGGATAGCTGATTCTCTTTGTAATTTTTGCCAAGCGTGCACCAGATAGTGAGCGCCTTTGTGGGGGATAAGACGAGAAACCATTACCACATATTTTTTTGGCTGTAAATTCCAATCAGTCAAATGGTTGGTAGCATTTTTCGGAGTCAAAGTTGGTACGCCATTGGGAATAAAGATTACTTCTTTATCATAAACATCACGACAGTATTGGCGGATAGTTTGTGAGACAGCGATGGTCAAATGAGGAAAATGGCAAGTGGCCCATTCACTAAAACGCAAAACCAAACGGGCCAACAAACCCCATTTTTGATGTTTTCTGTCAATAGAGTGAAAAGTGGCAATCACCAAGGTTCGAGGCGCAAAAATTCTAGGGATCCAAGAAAGCAATGAAGGTCCAATACCGTGATAGTGGATTACTTCATATTTATTTTTTATAGCATCAAGAGTAGCCAAAAAAACATGGGTAATAGTATCCAAATGTTTGGTGCGTAAAGAAGGAAGATTTTTAATTTTTACGCCGTTTATTTCTCCGTCAGCTTTTTTGGTGAACCATTTTCTAGAGTAAACAGTTACCTCATGACCAGACTGAACCAGACGTGTAGATAATTCTTCTACATGTCTTTCTACGCCGCCATAGTAGGCAGGCATACCTTTTTGTCCAATCATTGCTATTTTCATAAAGTTATTTTTCCCCTTAATAAAGGGGGTTAGGGGGATGTTTTGGCTTATTTTAGCCAAATATTATTGCCTCTTCCTGGCACGAAGATAACAAAGAATTATAGCATATTTTGGACCCTTTGTCAATAGGCGAGACAAAATAAAAACCAGCTTTGGTTAAGCCGGTTTTGTTTTATTTTTAAGTTTATTCTACGACTTTGGTGCCGTAGCTATTTCCACGTTCATCATTTGGTAGAGTGATGTCCAAATCAGGGGCTGTTTTTTGGATTTTTGCTTCGGTATATAGATCGGTCGCTGAAAAATTAAGTTCTTTTATAAGTATAGGAGAAGTACCCGATTGTTCAGAAGTTGGGGTGAGAGCTAGTTCAAAATATATCCCGGCTTGACTGTGTGAAGCTAGAGAACCAAGTGACCAGGAGATTTTTTTCTGTGCCGAATCATAGGTGGGGTTGTTGCCATGACTGACACTAGTCTTACCAGTCCAAGTGATATAATTTGGTAAGGAAGCGGAAAATTTTAAATCCTTTATTTTACTGGTGGAATTATTGATTGGCACAAAAACCCAGTATTTGGTCTCTTTGCCGATTTGGGGTGGCAGAGGACCCCGACCCAGCTGGTCGCCTTCTTTGGTATAGTAACGAACTTCTGGGTTGAAAATTATTTGAGTACCTACTTTTAGATCGGTGGCGCTGGTTGAAACAGTAAAAGAACTATTAGGCAATCTGTTTACTCCTGAGGAAAAATTAATTTCCGGACGCAAGATAAGATCATCGCCACCTTGTGGCAAAAAGATGATAGGAATTTGTAGATTGTAAGATATTTCTTCTTGAGGTTTTATTTCCAAAAGACCGGGTAATTCGCGTGCGCTGATAGTCCAGGTTTGATTTTTCCAAGCACCAAGATTGAGTTGGGCCAGGCGCGCTGTGTCTACCACTGCCGATGGGAAGGAGAGTGAGATTTGTCCATCTGTCAGATCAATATTACTAGTATTTTTAAGGTTGACGAGTAAAGTGGCTACATTATTTGGTTGAACTGTGTTTTGATTATTTTGCCAAGCAGAAGTGATGGTGGCATTGGGATAGGCCACAGAAAAATTGTGTTCCAAAGTAGCTTGTGGAATAGTAGTGTGGTTGACAGTAATCGAGGGGATAAAGAGAGCTGTAAGTTTTTGAGGGAAACCACTGCCTTCATTTTTCAACTCTAATTCCAGATTGGCCATAGCACCTGGTTCTAGGTATTCTATTTGCCAGATATTATTTTCTATTACGCCCAGAGAAGCTGAGGTAGAAATCGGCAAGAGAGCAGAAGCTTGTGACAGAGGAAGTCGTATTTGAGTGAGAGCTTTCTGACCATTATTTTTTAGAATCAATTTTAGATTGGCGCTTTGGTTGGCGATAATGATAGAGGGAGCTTGTATCTCGGTCTGCAAAACTGAACCACGGAGGACTTTGATAAGCAAACTACTTTTTTCTTCGCTGACTCTACGTCCCTCTTGTCGGTAGGAGAGGGTGGCACTAATGTGATCTTCTTTTTCAGGAGTGCCAAAGAGCCAACCAGAGACAGTTACCAAACCGTCTGCACCAGAAGAAAGATCAGGAAGAGTAAAAATATAACTGTTAAAAACTTCTTGAGGTTCAGCTTGATCCAAAATAAAACCCACTGGCAGTTTTAATTTTAATTGTGGGTCGCGAAGAGTGATGGTACTGGAATTTTTGTAATGAAACACATAAGTAACATATTCACCACTGGCAACTCTGGTGAAAGAAGGACGGATATTTAAATAAACTAGATTGGTGACTGTAGGATTGTAAGTAAACCAAAATATTGTAGTAATAATGAGGATGATGATAGAAAATAAAAGAGTCAAATCAAAAACAAAGAGTTTTTTGGCGTGTTCGAAATTTAGATGATATCTTCTTTTGTAATGTAACTCAGCAAAGTGAATGGGGGAAGAAAGCAAAGCAAAAAACCACAAATGGGGTGCGTGGAATAAATGGTGTTTGTTAAAATGATTGCTGTAAAAACGCATAGAGTACTAATTATAATATAATTATACCACCTATGTTTAAAATAACCAATAATCAAGAAACAAACCCCAAATAAATTTCAAATCACAATCACCAAATATTTGAATATTGTTTATTGAGTATTATTTGTAATTTGGATTTTGGAATTTGATTATTTAAAAACTCCTTACTCAGGAGTTTCGTTGTTTTTTGGTTTATTGTTACTTTGAGGTAAGACTTTCGTACTAGGGGAGTAGAGAGTGTTGTTTATTCTCCACTTATCCACATATTGGCCTATGCCATGACTATTAGCTTTATTTTTTACTGTTGTCTTCTGTTGGGACCAGCGAACCAAACTCTCAAAGTTTATTTTATAGCGTCCAGCTACTACTACATAGGTAATTTCTTGGTTTTTTAAAGCTCTTCTAATAGTTTGGGCATTCACACCAAAAAGTTTAGCTGCTTCAGAAATAGAGACTCGGATGATCTCTTTGGGTTTATTTGTAAGTTCTGTGCCCATATTTGTGTATAATAGTCTATACAAATAATAACAGAATCATAAAAAACTGTCAAGAGCTGATTATTAGTTGGTTTTTATTAAAAAATATAAAAATTGTATAGATTTGTCTATACAAAAAAATACTTTTAGTTTAGCTTAAATTTGTTATAGATTATTTATTTGTATAGAGTAGTCTATACAAACATAAAAGCAATAAAACATAAAAACATTAAAACAAATTAATTGTTTTTATATTATTGTGTTTTTTATGTTTTCTTGCTTTATTGCTCTTGTGTATAAGTGTATTGTAAAAAATGCCTAAAATTTGCTATAATTGACGCCGTTTATAGCTTTTGGAGAAAGCATTTTTAATAGAGTGTAACGTTTTGTGGTTTTCTACGTCTTCTATTATGCCGAGGAAATTTGATGAAAAAGTACTGATTTATAAAGTAAGGGTCAAAAAAGACCCTTCTGCTTTTGCTGAACTGTATGATCTTTACATAGAAAAAATTTATCGTTTTGTTTATTTTAAAATTAATAGCAAAGAAGAGGCTGAAGATATTGTTAGTAATGTTTTTCTCAAGGTTTGGAGTTACTTGATTGAATATACAGAAAAAGAAGTCGAAAGTTTTAGTGGCCTGATTTACCGAGTTGCGAGAAACGCAGTCATTGATTTTTACCGCGAGCGGGGTGCGCGCCAATATGAACCAGTGGAAGTTTTGGAAAATATTCCTGTGGAAGAAAAAGGTTATTCCAAAGCTGAAACCGATCAAGAAGTAGAAAGAGTGATGCAAGCTATTAAAAAAATGAAACAAGATTATCAAGAAATGTTGTTGCTCAAATATGTAGATGAGTTGAGTACAGCAGAGATTGCCAAAATTTTAAATAGAAGCCAAATAAATGTGCGAGTCACTTTGCACCGAGCCATGAAAAAACTTCAAGAAGAAGTAGAACGTTCCAAATAATATGCCAATTGATGTAAAAGCTCAGTTGAAAAAAATGAAGAATTACAAGAGTCAGATCAATGCTGACCATGTTTGGGTTGGGGCTAATCGTTCTCAGCTTTTACAACAGATTTCCAATACTGTCCATGAAGAAAATAATAATTTTAATTTAGAAAGAATTTGGGAAGGAATGAGTATATTTTTACCAAGCAGATTTGTCTATCAGGTAGTTCGTCCAGTGGCCGTTTTCGTGCTTGTGGGCATGATAGCGACTAGCGGTTGGATTGCCAGTGTCTCGGCTACACAAAATTGTTTGCCTGGTGAAGTTTGTTATGGTGTGAAGATGGCTGTAGAAAAGACTCAAGAGATCGTAGTAGGAGCGACCGGCTCCAGTGAAGATAAGACTCAGATGCATATGGATTTTGCCAAGAAGCGCGCAGTGGAAGTAAAGAAAGTTGTTGAGAGCCAAGTGACCGATGCTCCACAAAAAGCCGGAGTGGCTATTAAAAAACTGGAAGAATCAATCAAAACCGCAGGGGAAAATCTTAAAGATGTTTCCCAAAAAAACCCAGAAAAAGTAGTGGCAGTGGTTCAGGAGATGACAGTCAAGACCAAAGAGATCAGTGAGACCTTGAAAGCGGTAGAAGAAAAAAATACAGAAGTTAATGTAAGTGATGTTAAACAAACTGTAAAAGAAGCTGGTATTGAAGCCGTGGTGACGGTAGTGGAGACCAAAGAAGGAGGAAAAGTCCAAGTGGATGATCAAGTGGTTAAGGATATGGTCAAAAAAGAAATAGCCTCAGCTCTTAGTGAAACTACTAGTTTGACTAGTAAAGTGGATACAGTAAGCAGGTCGGCATCGAGCACTCCAAATATTACAGATGTCTTGGTGACTAGTACTACGATGCCAGTGGCAGCCAATAGTATTACCACAAGTACGGATCCTCTTGTCGGTTCGACCTCTATTTCATTGAAACAAGTGGTAAGTGAAACTGTAAAAGTAGTTGATCAAAATCAAACAATTATTAAAACTAGTTTGGATACAGCCAGTACTTTGGTAGAAAATAATCAACTAAAAGAAGCTCTAGTAAAAGTAAAAGAAGCTAGCCAGGTGGTACAGCAGACTAGCCAAGTGGTGGCTGATACCCAAAAAATTGTTACTGATACTGTAAAGACAAGCACACAAACAACAATTATTGAGAATTCTTCTACTACTACTTCAGAAAAAACAACGACTAGTAGTACAGGGGTTACCAGTAGTTCAGCAATTTCCACAAACACAGTTAATTCCAGCACTTTAAAACAATAAAATTATTAATAATTAATGCCTGTCCGCCGTCGCTAAAGCTATGGCGAGACAAATACTGTGTGGCTGGGTAAGTATAATTTTTTTCTTTAGAAAAAAATTATACTACTTATGCCATACAGTATCCCGATGTACCTCACTTTAAGTGAGATGTCGGGAAGGGCGTCCCGATTTATCGGGAAGCACTAAGCTGCAAGGTCGATCCGTCCCAGTGACGGAGCCGCGTGCAAACATAAATGCACGTTTATTCAATAGATTCTAATTTATTTTAGGACGCTATTGAATAAATATACTTAAATTATTTATGAACGATTTAATGAAAATGGGGAAGAAAATGTTCACCGTGTCCGTAGTCGTTCTTACTATTGTCTGGAGCATGGGCCTTGCTGCCTTTTTGCCAGCTGTAGTAATGGCTGTAGACTGTCCAGAGTTGGAAGCTGGTGACTTGTTCAAAGTTCCAGATAATACCGCAGTTTACCTTTTGAACGCTGACATGGAAAGAATGTACTTCCCAAATTCCGAGGTCTATCATACTTGGTATGAAGATTTCTCCGGAGTACAAACAATTGCAAATACTTGCGTGGATGCTTATCCAGCTCCAAGCAGCGCACCTTATGGTGTAAATTATCGCTCAGGTTCTCGCTTGGTAAAAGTTACTATTTCTCCAAGTGTTTATGTGATTGAACCTGATAACACCAAGAGCAAAATTGCTTCTGAAGCAGTTGCCAAAGCTCTCTATGGTGATAACTGGGCCAAATTGGTCCGCGATGTAGCCGATGTATATTGGCCAAACTATGTAGCTACTGGTTCTGAACTTACCGAAGCCACTTTGCATGATGGTATGCTCGTCAAGAAAACTGGCGAAACTACTGTCTACACTGTAGTTGATGGGAGTCTCTATGCCGTAGATGGCACTTTGGGCAATGCTACAAAGAATGATGTCCGCACTGTTTCTGCTACTGTTTTTGGTAGCTTATCAGTCGCTGGCACCACTCGTACAGCTGCTTCTCTTGTAGAGAATCCAGCTCAAACTACATCCACAGGCGGTACTGGTACCGTTACCCCAGTCACTGGTGGTGATCTCTCTGTCAGCCTTGCTGCAGACACCCCAGCTGCTGCTACCTTAGCTGATGGAACAGCTTACAACAACATGTTGAAGCTCAATTTATCTGCTTCTGGTAAAGATGTAGTAGTAAAAGGTCTTACTATCACTCGTACTGGTCTTATTGCCAATACTTCTGTTTCCGGCGTTTCTGTCTGGGATAGAAATGGCAACCGTCATGGTGATGTGATGACATCTTTCAATTCCAATAACCAAGTTACTATTGGTTTTGGTGCCAATCCTATTCTTGTTGCCAAGGGTACTACTGAGACTGTGACTGTTGCCTTCAATTTAGATTCAGCTGCCAATTCTGGCACTGTTGGAGCTAGAGTTGATGCTACCACTGGTGTATCCACCAATGGTACTGTTACTGGCGCTTTCCCAATCTCTGGTAATATTATGACTGTGGTTGATGGTGCAGCTTCTTTGTCAGCTGTTACTGTTGCTGGAGTAGCTGTGGGCGGAAATTCTGCTTCCACTGATGCTGGCAATGTAGAGATTGGTGAAACCAAAGAAATCGCTAAATTCAGATTTACTGAAACTAGCGGACGCAATGATATCACTGTCAACAAATTGACCTTCTATTTGGAAGGCACTTTGAAAGACAAAGACTTCAAAGACTTCACAGTGGTAGCTCCAGACAATACTGTCTTGGGTTCTGCTGAGTGGTCTAGTGATCGCTATGTGACTGTCAATCTTACTACTCCATATACTGTACCAAAGAGCAACAATCGTGTGCTTACTTTGAAAGCTACAGTAAATGATGGTTCAGGCAATTGGGTTCGCGCTCATTTGCAAAATGACTATGATGTCATGGTCAAAGATGCTGCTCTTGGATATCATTTAGTTCCAACTTCATTTACTGATCAGACTTCAACAGGCGGTTATTTCAAAGTTAAATCTGGTACTCTAACTGTTTCCAAAGCTACTGATTCTACATCTGGAAATATATCTGCTGGTGCTACTGATGTGGTTTTGGCTAAGTTCAATTTGAAAGCAGTTGGTGAAGATCTTGAAATTCGCAAAATGGGTATCAAGATTGCTACCACCGCTGGTTCCAAAGATCTTAGTGGTAACGTCATTGTGAGAGTTGGCGGGGAAACTTTGCTTACTTTCTCTGGTGATTATGCTGCTGCTTTGTATTCTACCGGAAGTCAACGCAATCTTTCTCAGTATTTGACTGTCAAATCTGGTGAAACCAAGGTTTTGGAAGTTGTAGCAAATATTGATTCTGCAGCTAATGCTGATACTTATCAAGTAAGTATTGGTAATTTCTATGCTAAGAGAATGTCCACTTTGGACTATGCTGACAATTTACCAACTTCTGGTTATACCGATGCTACTGCCAATCAATTGACAGTACAAGCAACAAGTATGCAACTTGTCAAAGACACCTCTATGGGTGCCAAGACTGTAGCTGCTGGTGCTAATGCGGTGATTGTTGGGCAATACTTAGTAAAAGCTGGTTCTGCTGAAGGCGTGCGTGTGACCAACCTTTCGGTTGAGTTCCAGGGTGCTGCTTCAAATGCTCCTACTACTTTCCAGAATTTGGAATTGTGGGATGGTTCAACCCAGCTTGGTTCTACAGTTTCTTCTGTAGCTACCTCATCCAATAGTTTTAGCTTTAGTCTTAACCTCGCCAAAAACGAGGCCAAGGTTCTTAAACTAAAAGCTAATGTTTTGAGTACTGCTGCTGGCGCAACTAGTTCCACTGTGAGTTCTTATACTTACATTGGTTCTTCTACCAGCAACATTGAAAGCGTTTCCACTCCAGTAGGTGGACAGGTAGTTACTATTAGCGCTGCTAATGTGATCTTGTCTGCTGTTTCTGATTCTACTACTGTGTCTAGAATCTACACTACTTCTGACACTCCAGTACAACTTGGTAAATGGAAACTTGAAGCTCAGAACGAAGATGTGGTTCTTAAGAAACTTACTCTTTCTGTGAAAGATGGTGCTGGTGCTATTGATACTACTGCTGGTAACTATGGCACATTGTATCTTTATGACAGTACCAATATGACAACTCCTCTTGCTACTGCTTCTTATGTAGCCGGAGCTGTACAGTTTACTGGATTTGAATTCCCAGTAGCTGCAAGTACACAGAAATTCTTAGTTTTGAAGGGTTCTATTAATGGTTCTGGTACAATGGATTCTGCTAGTGTAAATCTCTTTACAGTTACTAGCGATGCCAGTACCAACTTGGAAGTGTATTCTGGTTCTGGTAGTTTGCTTGATACAGATCACATTGACGCTGTTGCAGGCGTTGATGCTGCAAATAATTTCTTTGCTACCACCACCGCTTACTTGTTCCATGATGCTTATCCAAAACTTGAACCTGTAAATGTCACTTCTTTGGAATTGACAGACAAAGCTCAAGTATTCAAATTCACTGTTACCAACGAAGGTACTCGTCCAATGCGTTTTGCTTCTACTACTGTCGCTATGACAGTGACCGGTTTGGTGTCCTATGTGACTACTGGTGCCACTGGTACTATCCATACCTGGAAATTGTATGAAGCCAACACTTCTGGCGGTCTCGGAACATTATTGGCCGAGAATAGCAATGTTGGTCTTGATGGTGGAGCCGGTGGTTCATACACCGTTGCTAACACCTTGAATGTGGCCTTTGGCGAATGGAACGATGCTAACAGCATGTTAGCTGATTTCTCTATCGCTCCTGGCACATCAAGAACCTTTGTAGTAACTGCTGATACTAGATCCATTGGTTTGGGTAAGGGAACACTTAGTTCCTTCACCGTCCAAGTATCTGGTAGCATTACTGGTACTAATGGCCAATCATCTGGCAATACCTGGAATACTGGTAATTTCTTTTACCACTATACTCCAGTTAATGGCTCAGAGAACGCTACTGCTTATAGCCAAACTGACTCTTATAATGTCACTGGCAATACCATTAGCCGTTCTTTCTAGTAAGTATCTTACTTATTTAGAAACCAAACCCGCCGAAAGGCGGGTTTTGGTTTCTTTTAGTCTTTAAAGTCAAAAAGTCCACAAAGTCTGTAAAGTTGGTGTGGGGTGTGGTATAATTGAATCCTAAAAGTCAAAAAGTCCACAAAGTCTGTAAAGAAGTTGTTTTTTATGAAAATAGACAGGTTTGAAGATATTTTATCTTGGCAAAAAGCAAAGTTATTGACCATTGATATTTATAAAACTTTTGATAATTGCCGAGATTTTGGATTTAAAGATCAAATATAGAGGGCACCTGTTTCAATAATGAATAATATTGCGGAAGGTTTTGAGAGAAGAGGTGATAAAGAATTTAAAAAATTTTTATTTATTGCAAAAGGATCTTGCGGTGAAGTGCGTTCTATGCTATATTTGGCTTTTGAAATGAATTATCTAACAAAAGAAAAATGCAGAGAACTTTATGATTTATCTTTGGAAATTTCTCGATTACTATCTGGTTTAATCAAAACTTTGAATTCTTAACATAGTCTTTAAGGACTTTATGAACTTTAAAGACTTTTGACTAAATTATGCAACGTAAATTATCTTTATTCATCAAAACTATTATTGTCTTGACCTTTTTTATACCTCTCATCGTCTTGCCCAATAGCTATATTTTTCCTTTTATCGTACCAAAGATTATTTGGTTTCGCAGTTTGTCTCTCTTGATGTTAGGGGGGTATCTTTTATTGTTAGCAAGTAATTGGCAAGAGTATAGACCACGATTGACAGCAGTGAACATTTTTGTTGGATTATTTTTTTTAAGTTTTACTATTTCTACTTTTATAGGCGTAGATTGGTACCGCAGTTTTTGGGACAATCATGAGCGTATGCTCGGGCTTTTTACGATTTTTCATTATCTAGTTTATTATTTAGTTATTACTAGTGTAGTCAAAGAATGGCGCGATTGGCGCTGGCTTTTGCGTATTTTTCTTTTGGCTGGGACTATTATTATGATAATTGGTGCCATGCAAAAAGTTAATCCTGAATTACTTATAAATCGCGGATCGAGTAGAGTTTCAGCCACCCTTGGTAATGCAATTTATTTTTCTGGTTATGGTTTATTTTTGTTTTTTGTTGGTTTGCTTCTGGCTCTTAAAGAAAGAGGAGAAATCCTTCGGCTTCGCTCAGGACAAGCTTTTTGGTTTTGGTATGCAGTAGCTGGAAGTTTATTTGGTTTTTTAGGAGTATTTTGGGGCGGTACTAGAGGGACTGTGTTGGGTCTATTGGCTGGGGGTGTGTTGATGCTCTTGGTTTATTTGTTTGTGGCAAAAGAACATAAAAAATTAAAGTTAATTGCCTGGGGTCTGATTGGTTTGGGAGTAGTGTTATTGGCTTTATTATTTAATTTTAGACAGACATCTTTTGTCAAGAGCATCCCAGCAGTGGGTGGTCTTTTAAATCTTAATATTTATGAAGGTACAGCCAGTACCAGACTAATGGCTTGGGAGATAGCTGTCAAAGCTTGGGAAGAGAGACCAATTTTTGGTTGGGGTCCGAATAATTATTATTATGCTTTTAATAAATATTATAATCCCAAATTTTTAGAGCATGGTTGGGGTGAAACCTGGTTTGATAATGCTCACAGTTCTTTGTTTAACACCCTGACGACTCAAGGATTGGTGGGGTTTTTGACTTATATTTTGCTATTTGGAGCTGGAGCTTGGGCTTTGATTGTAGTATATAGAAAGAAACAAATAGACAAACATGTGTTGGCAGTTGGGTTAGCATTTTTAGCAGGTCATTTTGTACACAATTCTACTGTATTTGAAAATCCTACTTCGTATTTATATTTTTTCTTTTTCCTTGCTTTTATCAACCAGACTACAGATTACAGACTAACTCTCGGCCTGAGCTCGGGTCGAAGGCAGACTACAGACAATAAAAACAGAAATATTTCTATAGTATTGACGATTTTAATTGGGTTAGTAATTTTACTTATGATTTATTCCACCAATATTAATACTGCACGAGCAAATCATAAAACTCTTCTGGCTCTTAAAAGTTTTTATGACAATGGCAATCCAGTGATGCTTTTTCAGGAAGCTAGTGCGATACCCAGCCCTCATATTGATGATATTAGAAATGATTTTGCACGAACTGTAATTCAAGTTTCTGATCCCTTGGTAGAACAAAAACAAATAGAATTGGTCAAAAAATTAACTACTTTGGCAGAAGAAGAGATGAAAAAGAATTTTATTTTACATCCTTTGGATATTCGGACACATATTACTTTGGCACAGATTTATATACAGAGAGCACAAACAGAGGGTGATATTCAATATATTTTTTCGGCTGAAAAAATTCTTGAAGAAGCTCTTATTCTTTCTCCCAAGAGACAACAAGTACAATTTATGTTGGCTGGCATGAAACTTGAATTACAAAAAGGTGAAGAAGCTGTGGCTCTTTTACAATCAGCAGTAGAGAATGGCCCCAACATAAAAGAGAGTTGGAGACGTTTGGCAGGAGCCTATGAATTTTTGGGACAAAATGAAAAAATGCAAGAAACAATTGTTCAAGCACAGGAACGAGGGATAAATCTTTTAGAAGAATAATTTTTAGTAAAGTTTTTGGATTTTTTCAAGCATCTCTGTCAGAGTTATGATAGGGATGTTTTTTTGTTGGGTATTTTTATTTTCCATGCCAGTAAGAATTTTTTCTGCCAATATTTGAGGATTTTCTGGTTTTATAGCATCTGGTAATAATTCTTTGATTCCCCCTACATCAGTAGCGATTATTGGTATTTGCGCAGACAGGGCTTCAAGCAGAGTGTAGGGCAAACCTTCTTTACGAGAGGGGAGAACAAAGAGATCAAAAGCTTTGAGATATTGACTAGCGTTGTCTAAAGCACCGATCAAAAATATAGTATTTTCTAGATGATATTTTTTAATTAAATTTTCCAATCTTAATTTTTCTGGCCCTTCGCCGATGATGAGGAATGTCATCGCGAGCCCGAAGGGCGTGGCGATCCCAGGGGATTGCTTCGGACTTTGTCCTCGCAATGACAGTATTTTCACTGCTTCAATGAGAATATCTAGACCCTTGCTGGGGTAGAGGTTGGCGATGGTACCAATGAGGGATGAGGAATGAGCCCGCCCGCCATCCTTCGCAAGGCGAAGCGGGTGGGGAACGAGGAACGGAGACAGGATTTTATTTTTGTCATTCCTGCGAAGGCAGGAATCTAGAAATTGTCTGGCTATTTCTCTTTCTAGAAATACAGGTGGTTCGATACCGAGAGGGATTTTGAGGAGTTTATTTGTATCTATATCAATTTGGATTCCATCGTTTAAATCTCGGTCTGACAGGACAATAATTTTGTCTTTCCAGTGGGCAGTAAATTTTTCTAGCCAGCGGTAGAGAAATTTGCCTAGTTTGCGAGTAGGCTCATTAAATACCCAGCCGTGGACGGTGTAGATTACCGTCATTCCGACCGAGCTCTTTGGGCGAGTGGAGGAATCCCTTTGTTCAAGAGATCCTTCGACTTCGCCCTTCGGGCTCCGCTCAGGATGACGAATTGAAGCAATAGAGCCGATGATGCCGGCTTTGCTGCTATTAAGATGAATAATGTCTGGTTTGAGGTCTTTGTAGAGTTTTCTCAATTCAAAAATAGCGAGAATATCGTGAATTGGGTGTATCTTTCTAACCAAGTGTTTTAGTTGTACACTTTTCACTTTTAACTTTTCATTTTTCACTTTGTTTTGTAAGTCTTTTCTTCCATCTGGTTCACCAACAGCCACAGTAACCTCGAACCCATCAGCCAGGTTTGTAGCCAAATCAAACACATAGCGTTGGGCTCCACCCCAAACGCCATTGGTAATAACAAATAATAAACGTTTTCTGTTGTCTTGACTTTCCATAGTATTTATAGCATAATATATTTATTAATTTTTTGCAAGAATTAGCTAAATATGGCTAAAATTTTAGTAACCGGCGGGGCCGGGTTTATTGGCTCTCATCTTTGTGAAAGACTTTTACAAAAGGGCAACCAGGTTATTTGTGTAGATAATTTATTTACAGGTTCAGAAGAAAATATTCGGCATCTCTTGGATAATGCTGATTTTAAGTTTATTGAGCATGATATTGTTGAACCATTGTTTTTAGACCCTTCGACAAACTCAGGACAGGTAAAAATAGATCAAATTTATAATTTAGCCTGTCCAGCTTCCCCAGTACATTATCAACATAATGCTGTTCATACTATTAAGGCTAGTACTGTGGGAGTGATCAATATGTTGGGGCTGGCCAGAAAACACGGAGCCAAGATTTTACAAGCTTCAACATCGGAAGTTTATGGCGATCCAGAAGTGCACCCACAGACAGAAGAATACCGTGGTAATGTAAATCCCATTGGACCTCGAGCTTGTTATGATGAGGGGAAACGCTGTGCGGAAACACTTTTTTTTGATTATTATCGCATGCATGGTTTGGAGATTAAAGTAGTTCGTATTTTTAATACCTATGGTCCTCGGATGTCATTTAATGATGGCCGAGTGGTTTCCAACTTTATTTTACAAGCTTTACAAAATAAAGATATAACTATTTATGGTGATGGTTCTCAGACTCGTAGTTTTTGTTATGTTGATGATTTGGTTGATGGACTTATCAAAATGATGAATACTGATAAAGAAATTACTGGGCCGATAAACTTGGGTAATCCAGATGAATATACAATTAAACAACTGGCAGAGAAGATTATCAAATTGACATGCAGTAAGTCCAAATTAGTTTATAAAGATTTGCCAGAAGATGATCCACGTCAACGTCAGCCAGACATTAATCAGGCTAAGAAAGTTTTGAACTGGGAACCAACTGTTGATTTACAAGAGGGTTTGAAAAAGACAATTGAGGTTTTCAAAAAACATATTTAATTTATTAGTAAAATATATCTGAATTTAAAATGTAATATGTTTATGCTTTTGAAAAAGATTAAACTCGGTTTAAGTTTAGCAACTCTTGGCAATAGTTTACTGGATAAATTAAGGTTATTTATTTTAGTTTTTATTCCTTTTTTAAATAAGAAACTTGGTTGGAAGTCAGGGGAAATAAAATTGAGATTAAAAAAAAATAATTTTGTATTTGATTTAAATTTAAAAGGAGAACATGATGAAATTTTAATTTTGCAAGAAATAATGAAAGAGGAGGAATATAAGTTGGATTTGCAAACAGACAAGGTAAAACTAATTTTGGATATCGGAGCAAATATTGGAGTTTCGGTATTGTATTTTTTGGCATTTTATCGTCAGGCGATTATCCATGCTTTTGAACCAGAAAAACAGGTTTATGATCAGTTGAAAAAAAATATTTTATCTGGTGCTAACAGTATTTACATTCATAAAATAGCCATAGGTGAATCAGATGGTACAGAAAATTTATATGTAAATAAAGATCGTAGTTTAGCTTCTTCGTTAAAGAAAAGAATTGGTCAAAATATTACTGAAAATGTAGAAATTAGAACATTGGATACTATTCTTTCAGAATTGAACGGCCAGTCGATTGATATATTGAAATTTGATGTTGAAGGTGGAGAATGGATGATTTTTAAAAATTTTAAAAATTGGAATAAGATTAATAATATTATTGGTGAGCTTCATTTTGATCTTTTGAGTTTAGAGGAAAAGAATAGTTTAGTGTCCTTACTTGAAAAATACTTTGAATGCGATTATTACCCCACCGGAAAAAAAGAACGTTATCTGCTCAAAGGTAAAAGAAAAGTATAATTTTTTTATGAAAAAAAAAGTATTATTTGCCATTCCGAGTTTTTTGATGGGTGGGATTGAAAAACAATTAGTGCAACAATTACATTTATTTGATCGCGATAAGTACGAATTATTTCTGGTAACTCTTTTTCAGTATCCTGGGAGAAAGAATTTATATAATCGTTTGCCAGATGATGTTCATCTTTATTCTTTTGCTTTTTCCGGCTATGGTGATTGGAAAAATTTAATAAAAATTTACAAATTGATCAAGAGTATAGCGCCGGATTTGGTTGTTTCCAGTATGTTTTCGGCGAATTTACTTTTTGGCTTTTTGAAAATTTTTATTGATTTTAAGTTGACCATTCGAGAACATAATACTTATTTTGATAGGAATTTTTTTCAAAAGATTATTAATTATTTTTTGGCTAATATAGCTGATAGGGTGGTGGCTGTTTCCCATCAAGTAAAGGATTTTTTATCTAGGCAGTCAAGAATCAAAAAGAACAAAATAATCGTGATCAATAATGGGGTTGATGTGGAGCTTATAAAAAATTTTCAAAATAATAATGAAAAGACAGAAATTAAAAAAAGATTATCATTGGGAAACGAAAAAATTATTTTGAATGTTGCTCGTCTGAAAAAACACAAGAATCATAAATTATTAATAGACGCTTTTGCAATATTTACCAAAGATCATCCTGAATATAAATTGGTTATTGTGGGTGATGGTCAAGAAAAAAATAATTTAGAAAATTACTTAAAATTGAAAAACATTAAAGATAAAGTCTGGCTTACCGGAGAACGTAATGATGTTTTTGATTTTTATTTTATTGCTGATTTTTTTATTTTACCTTCAGCTTGGGAAGGATTCCCCAATGTGGCGGTTGAAGCCTTGGCTTTTGGTCTGCCAATATTAATGTCTGATGTTGGAGGGGCTAGTGAAATTATCAAATCCGATGAAAATGGTTTTTTGGTAGAAAAAAATTCTTTTGAATTTTTTTCGGCTATGGAAAAAATGGTGTATAAATTGTCTGAACAGGAAGATTTTATAAGAGATTTTTGTAAAAAAAGTGTAGAGATTTTTGATATTAGAAAAATAGTAAAAAATTATGAAAATTTATTTGATGAGGTAATGAAAACCGTATGATTAGTGTAGTTTTGACAACTTTCAATCGTAAAGATTATTTATTAAAAAGTGTACAAAGTATCATCAATCAGACTTATCATGATTGGGAATTGATTGTTGTTGATGACGGTTCAACTGATGGGACTGAAAATTTTTTTAAACAACATTTCGATGATCATCGGATTAGTTTTTATCGTCTTGCTTCTAATAGCGGTTCAACCTTTGCTAGAAATTATGGTTTGGATAGGATTCGCGGTGATTATTTTTTGGTTTGGGATAGTGATGATGAACTTTATCCTGAAGCGCTGGAAAGATTATTAGGGATTTTTTTAAAAGAACAAAACAATGAATTGGCTGTTGTTTCTGCTCCAGCCAGGGCTTTGCATCCGAACGGAAAAGAAAAATTTTTCCCAATTTTACCAGAGGGTTGTTTAAAAATTTTTCAGATTATTTGTAAGCATTTGCCGGGTAATGAAAAAGTTAGATTGGTAAAGACAACTCTGGGTGGTGATATCCGTTACAAATCAAAAAATGTGGATTTTTTATTTAACGCGGAATTGACTAAGAAGGGAAAATGGTATCACTTGCCGGATTTTTTGGGAATTTTTAATTTACAAAGTGATGATAATTCTTTAACCAAGAAAAGAAAACGATCCAATAGACAATATTCATTGGAGCGTGCCCCTTATTTGAATGATTTTATTGATGATTTTGGGCCAATGATGGCTATTTATTGTCCACATATATATAGTAATTATAATTATGGAGCTGGAATTGGAAGTTTATTATCAGGAGAAATTTCTCAAGCGAGAAAATTATTTAAAGAAGCATTTGTAAAAAAATTTAATTTAAAATATTTTTTAGCTTATATTTTTACTTGGATTCCATTTGCTAAGAATCTTTTAAGTTTTTTATTTTTTTTAAAAAATAAATTTTTATGAATATAACTAAAAAATTTAATAAACTAAGAAAGTATTTTTGTTGTGAAATTCCTTGGAAATTTTTAAAAAGAAAAGATCTTTATTTTCCGCACCCCATCGGTATAGTTATTTCTGAACAAACAAAAATTGGTAGTGGAACAATTATATATTCAAATGTGGTTATTGGTGGAAAAAATAGGGATTCTTTGGCTTATCCAGTTATTGGAAAAAATGTTACTATATATGCAGGGGCTTGTGTGATCGGTGGTATCCATATTGGAGATAATAGTATTATTGGGGCTAATGTTACGGTTTTTGAAGATGTGCCATCTGATTCAGTGGTTATCAATAATAGTAAATTGCGTTTTTTAAATAAAAATTAAAATGATTAAAAAACGTATTTTAATTTTTTCTACAGCTTACTTACCTTTGGTGGGTGGTGCGGAAGTAGCTGTTAAAGAAATCACTGATCGGATTCCGGATTTTGAATTTATCATAGTAACTGCCAAATTGCGTAAAGATTTACCAAACCAGGAAAAAATTGGTAATGTTAATGTTCATCGCTTAGGACGAGGCAATCATTGGGATAAGTTTAGACTGATAGTCAAAGGACCCTCCTATGCTTCAAATTTGGGTCATTTTGACCTAGTTTGGAGTATAATGGCCAGTTATGCCGGCTTTACAACTCTGCGCTTTAAAAAACAAAATCCAGAGATTAAATATTTATTAACATTGCAAGAAGGGGACAGTCGTTTTGAGATATATAAGCACGTCTGGTGGTGTTGGTGGTATTTTAAACAAATTTTTAAACAAGCTGATAAAATTCAAGCGATTAGTAACTATTTGGCAAAGTGGGCCAAGGATTTGGGAGCGGAATGTCCGATTGAAGTAGTACCGAATGGAGTAGACATTGATAAATTTCAAATTTCAAATAACAAATATCAAATAACAAATATCAAAAAACAGTTAGGTATAAGTGAAAATGATAAAATAATTATTACAGTATCACGATTAGTTAAAAAGAACGGTGTAGGTGATTTAATTAAAGCGATGGGATTTTTGTCAGAAGATTTTGATTTATTAATTGCTGGGGAGGGGGAACTGAAAGAAGAATTAGTTTCATTGACAGAAAAATTAAATTTACAAAAACGAGTACATTTTTTAGGAAATGTTAGTCACAATGAATTACCAAAATATTTGTCCATTAGTAATGTTTTTTGCCGGCCAAGTTTGAGTGAAGGATTGGGCAATGTTTTTTTGGAAGCCATGGCTGCAGGGATACCGGTTATTGGAACCAAAGTTGGTGGTATACCGGATTTTTTGGTGGAAAACAAGACAGGGTGGTTTTGTAAAGCACAAAATTCAAGAAGCATTGTCGAGAAGATAAATTATATCTTAGATGTAAATAATAAAGAAAAGATCCAAAAAATAACAGAGAATGCTAAAATGATGGTTGAAGAAAAATATTCTTGGGAATTAATTGCTAATAATATGAAAAATATTTTTGAAAGTATATGAAAATATTGATTGCCACAGGGATTTATCCGCCGGATATTGGCGGACCAGCTATTTATGCAAAAAAATTAAATGAAGAGTTTAATAAAGCAGGACATGAGACAAGCTTACTTTGTTATAACAAAGAAAAAAAAATGCCCACCGGGATCAGACATCTTTGGTTCTTTTTTCGTGTTTTAAAGGGATTGCCTCATTGTGATTTGGTTTTGGCTTTGGATACTTTTAGTGTGGGTTTGCCTGCTATTTTGGCAGCAAAAATATTGAAGAAAAAATGTTTTTTACGAGTTGGTGGAGATTTTCTTTGGGAGTCTTATGTAGAAGAAAAACAAACACCAGTAACTTTGTCTGCTTTTTACAACAATTTTCCCAAATTAAATTTTAAATTAAATTTAATCTATATTTTAAGTAAATATATTTTAAAAAATAGTCAGGCAGTTATTTTTAACAGCGATTGGTTGAGGAAGATTTTTATTGGGCATTATAAATTAGAGGAGAGTAGGTGTTTGGTGGTAGAAAATTATTTTGGAGAAAAAATTATTTCCTCTGGTTTTAAAAAGAAGAATTATTTATGGACTGGTCGTAATATTTATTTAAAAAATTTAAATATTTTGAAGCAAGCATTTACAGAAGCAAAAAAAATAACACCAGAAATAACTTTGGATTTATACACCAATTTAAAACAAGAAGAACTTTTAGAAAAAATACAGGATTGTTATGCAGTGATTTTGCCTTCATTGTCTGATGTGGCTCCAAATTTTATTATTGATGCTTTTAGACTAGGTAAACCATTTATTATGACCAAAGAATCTGGTTATTATGAACTCTTTAAAGATGTTGGTTTGTTTGCTAATCCTCTAGATATTGAAGATTTAAAAAATAAAATACTGCTTTTGGCTCGTGAAGATAATTATTTTGAATATCAAAATAAGGTAAATAATTTTAGAATTGAACGTGGTTGGCCTTTGGTTGCTCAAGAATTTTTGAAAATTTTTCAAATATGAAAATAATGGCTTTGGGTTTGGATAATTCACTTTTTGATTCGCAGTCAAATCTATCTGCTAGATTGTCTGATTATGTTTCTTTGTTGGAAAAATACACAGTTGTTGTCCCTCATATCAAAAATGAGGAAAAATTTATTTTGGGGGCAGAAATTTATGGTGTGAGAGGGATTAATAAAATTCATACTCTATATAAGATTTTTAAATTGGCTACAAGAATTTTAAAAAACGAAAAATTTGATTTGATCACTGTTCAGGATACTTACTATCTAGCCTTGTTGGGTCTTATTTTATCTAGGAAATTTAATCTGGGTTTGGAAATTCAGGTTCACGGATGGAGTAAAACTAGTTGGTGGCGTAATTTGATTGCGATTTTTGTTTTAAAAAGAGCCCAAGCTGTGAGAGTGGTCAGTCAGAGATTGAAGACTTTTTTGGAAATAAATTTGTCTATATCTAGTAGAAAGATTACAGTGGTTCCTATTTACACTGATTTATCAGAAATTTTTGATTCCAGAGCAAAGAAAAATGGTCAATTTATTTTTTTGACAGTTGGACGATTGGTGAAAGTAAAAAATATTTTTTTGCAAATTCAGGCTTTGAAAAAATTAATTTTGGATAAACAAGAAGTGGAGTTGTGGATAGTTGGTGAAGGTAAGGAAAAAAATAATTTAAAAAAATTAGTTGACAAATTATCATTGGAAAATTCTGTAAAATTTTTTGGATTTAAAAATGTTGAACAATTGAAACAAATTTATTTATCTGCAGACGCATTTGTTTTAACTTCTTTGGCTGAAGGTTGGGGTTTGGTGGTCATAGAGGCAACTAAATATGGTTTACCAGTTATCATGACCGATGTGGGCTGTGCCGGAGAAATTATTGTAAATAATGAGAGTGGATTTGTAATTAAAAATTCTCTAGACGATTTGGTTTTGTCCATGAAAAAAGTAATGAGTGAAGATGTGTCCAAGTTGGTTGAATCTGCTCAACATAAAATTAAATTATTACCCAACAAAGAAGAAACTTTAAAATTATATTGGGAAAATTGGTCAAAGGCTAAATTATGAGATTATTAATAGTTACACAAAAAGTAGATAAAGATGATCCTGTTTTGGGGTTTTTTCATCGTTGGCTTATTGAATTTGCTAAAAATTGTGAATTAATTATAGTCGTTTGTTTACAAAAGGGGAATTATGATTTACCTAAAAATATCAAAGTCTTGAGTTTGGGTAAAGAAAAAAGTGTAAGTAAATTTAAATATATTTTTAATTTTTATAAATTCATATTTCAGGAGCGTAATAATTATGAAAAAGTTTTTGTACACATGAATCAAGAGTATGTTATTTTGGGTGGTATTTTTTGGAAATTATTGGGTAAAAAAATTTATTTTTGGCGTAACCATCGGCAAGGTAATTGGTTGACACAGATAGCTATTAAGTTTGCTAACACAGTTTATTGTACATCCAGAGATTCATATACATATAAGTTTACAAAAACTAAATTGATGCCCGTTGGAATAGACACGGATTATTTTGTTAATAAAACCGAAACAAATAATTATACTAATAATAGAATTCTTTATTTAGGTAGAATTTCCCCAGTAAAAAAAATTGAGATTTTATTAGATGCTTTAAGTATTTTGAAAAGAAAAAATGTAAACATAAAGTTAACCATAGTGGGTGGGCCGGCTACTTTGGCTGATCAACAGTATAAAAAAAAGTTGCAGGATTATATTTTGACAAATAATTTATCTGAATTGATAGACTGGCAGGGAGCTGTAGAAAATTATAGAACTGTTGATTTTTATAATAAGCATGATCTTTTTGTTAATTTAACACCAACCGGGAGTATGGATAAAACTATTTTTGAAGCGATGGCTTGTCAGTGTTTAGTATTAGTTATTAATAGTGATTTTGTGAATATAATTACCAAAGAATTATCAAACCGATTGATTTGTTCTTCAAGACCCGAAGACTTGGCCGCTAAGATTAATTTGCTTTTAAATCTTCCGACGACTGTTAAAAAAGAGGTTGGTTTGTCTTTGCGTCAGATAGTTGAAGATAATCACTCCTTATCATTATTGATGGGTCAGTTATTAATTAGTTTTAGATGATAAATATGAAGTTTCTATTTTTGGCTCCACGTTATCATATAAACATGCATTATTTGGTCAAAAGTTTAATAAAAAATGGACAATCTGTAGAAATGGCGGTTCTTTATACTAGTGTTGCTGAAGATTATAGCATTTTGAAACCAACAGTTTTGGGTTTTAGTTATTTATTTAAATTCATCAAATTTTTTGATAGAAAAAAAAATAATCGATTGAATAATTTCGATTTGAAATATGCTTTTCCACCAATTTTGAAATTGTGGAAGATAATACGTCTGAGTCATTCAGATGTAATAATAGTAAAAAACATTGAAAGCATCTTTTCTCTTTTGGCAATGATAATGGCTAGACTACTTGGTAAAAAAATAATCATTTTATTACAAATAAAAAAATATCGGAAAAAATTTAGAAGTTGGTCTGTTTTTGTAGTTGGTAAAATTTTTGAAGCAAAAGTTGTAACTCCAATATTGGGGAACGAGATTTATGACAATGGCAATGATAATTTATTTTATATCCCTTTTGTATTTGATCAGCCTGTTGTTTCAAAAAAATATTTTCAAAATGATGTAATAAATATCGTAAGTGTAGGTAAGTTTCAGGAACGTAAACAACAGATTTTACTTTTGGAAGTTTTGAATAAATTAAAAAACCGTTTTAATTTTCAGTTATTTTTTATTGGCCAAAAAGATGAATTTGGTTATCTTAAATTTATTCAAGAATATGTTAATAAAAATAATTTGCAAGAGAAAATTGAGTTTGCTTTTGATTTATCTCACGAAAGAGTTTTTTCTTATTATGAAAAATCCGATCTTTTTATTTTACCAAGTACCAATGAACCCGCTTCTTTTTCACTTTTAGAAGCTATGGCTTATGGTTTGGCTGTGATTTGTTCGGATGCCAATGGCACTAGTTGTTATATAGAGGAAGGAATTAATGGCTATATTTTTAAAGATGGGGAGAAAGATGATTTAGAAAGAATGCTAATTAATCTTTTTTCTAATAAGGATATGATATCTGAATTTGGTGAAAAAAGTAGAAAACTTATTCAAACAAAATATAATCTAGATATTTTTTATAATAGTTTAATGAATATCTTATGAATAAAATTATTATTCCTCATTCGCGTCCATCTTTTTCAAATAAAGAAGTTGTGGCTGTAAAAAAAATTCTTAGGATGCAGATAAAAAATGAAACAATTGTCAATAATCTAGAGAGAGATATTGCTAAAATTTGTAATCAAAAATTTGCTTTGGCCACTAGTAGTGGTACAGCGGCTTTACATTTGGCTTTGAAGGCTTTGGGGATAAGAGCTGGAGATGAAGTAATAATGCCTACTTATGTTTGCCAATCTTTATTACAAGCCACACTTTATCTTGGTGGTATACCACGTTTCGTTGATGTTGATTTTGATACTTTTAATATTGATTATAATCAAATAATCAAGAAGATAAACAGAAAAGTAAAGGCCATAATTGTACCTCACATGTTTGGTCTTATGGCCGATATAGAAAAAATAAAAAAAATCGGAATTCCTTTAGTCGAAGATTGTGCTATGTCTGTGGGATCCTCTTTTAATGGTAAATTAGCCGGTTCTTTTGGAGATTTGATCATCTTTTCATTTTATTGGACGAAGATGATTTCTGCGGGACAAGGTGGAGCGGTAGCTACATCCGATTCACGTCTAGCGGAAAAAATTGAACAATGGCGTGAATATGATGTTCCAGGTAAGTTTATGGCAAGGTATAATTATAAGATTGATCCTTTATCTGCAGCAGTAGCTCAGGTACAACTCAAGAAGTTGCCAATTTTTATCAAAAAAAGAAAAGCAATCACAAAGAAATATAATCAAGCTTTTTCTAAATTAAAATTATTTTTGCCCGTAGTTCCGGCAGATTTTGATCATGTTTTTTATCGTTATGTGGTTAAATGTCCTTTTAAAAATACTTCAATTTTAAGGAATAAATTGAACCAAGTTGGCGTACAATGTGGATCTGGGGTAAGACAGAATTTACATACTTTGGTAAAGGGTACAACGGGTAATTTTCCTGTGGCAGATAGGCTTGTCAGAGAAACATTATCTATACCAATTTATCCAGATTTAACTGTTAAGGAGCAAGATTTTGTTATTAATCAATTAATTTATTTGTTATCTTAATTTTATGGAGAATGATTTCAAAAAAATTAATTTGAGAACTTATTCAACAAAAAAAGCTTTAGAAGTTTATTCTCAAAATTATTTACGTCCCTATGAAAAAATAATTTATGAAGAATATGTTGAACCAGGTATGAAAATTTTAGATTTAGGGTGTGGCGTCGGTCGTAGTACAGTACGTTTTAAAGAATATGGAGCGGATGTTATTGGCATAGATATGGTACCGCTATTTATTGAAGCGGCCTACAAAAAATTTCCAGATATTGATTTTAGAGTGATGGACGCTAGTGAGTTAAGTTTTTCTGACAATAGTTTTGATATGGTTTGTTTTTTGAATCAAGGTTTGGATTATACTCACCCTATGGAGAATCGAATGAAAGTTTTGAAGGAAGTAGTTAGAGTTTTGCGCCCAGGAGGGATTTTTATATATACTTTTCACAATAGTTTGGTTCTTCCAAGAACAAAACGAACTTGGCTTGATTTGTTGATAAATTTGAAACAATTGAAATTTGGTTATCATGTTCGTACGGAAAGACATGAAAATGGAGAACTCAAGGTTTCTTTTGATAATATTTGGTCACAAAAATCTATTTTAAAAGGTCTGGGTTTAGAGTTAGTGAGATTTTTACCGAATAAATATCCAGTCGTTAAACAAAATTTTATATGTTTAAGTTTTTTTGAACGTTGGCCGATGTTTATTTGTAAAAAATTATGAAGGAAAAAAAAATATTATTTTTAATAAACAGTTTAAATCGTGGCGGAGCAGAAAGAATGTTTGTAAATCAAATAAATTTTTTGGTTAATCATGGTTGGCATAGTCAGATTTTTTTGGGTTTGTTATACAAAACCAAAGAATTTGGTTATCAAAAAGAAGTGGATTTATCTCCCGATTTAATTATAAATCTTGATGGAAAAAATAAATCATTGTTTTCATTGGCTTTTTCTTTAGCTAAATTTATTAGAAAAAATAATATAAAAATAATTTATTCCACAATGGAAAATGCGAATATTGTGGCTCGTCTTTTGAAGTTATTTGTTCCTCGGCTGCATATTTTTATTCGCGAATCTGGTACCGGGGATTTTAGTTTTAAAAAAAATAAACCTAATTTTAAGAAAAAAATTTTTAAAGTAGTTGATATTTTTTTAAATTTTTTTAGTAAAAAAATTATTGTTTTGTCTGAAGAGATGTTACATTTGGCGTCTAGTTTTCAACCTTTTTATAAAAATAAAATAGTTGTTTTACCTAATGGAGTTGAAATTGTGAATGACATAGAAAATGTGGAGAATCATATTAAAATCAAAAAAAAGGACGATCTTTTTTTAATTTTATTGGTTGGTTCAATGAATGTAAGAGAAAGAAATTATGAGTTGGTTTTGCAAGCGGCAGCTCAGATATCCAAGGAATATTCTGATAAAATAATTTTCAAGTTTGTGGGTGATGGAATTTGGAAGTCATTTTATGAAGAAATGGCTGATAAACTTGGTGTATCAGCTCAAATTGAATTTACAGGTAGGTTAGATTCTGATAGCATTAAGAAAATGTATATGACAGCACATGTTTATTTAATGACATCTCTTACTGAAGGTTGTCCAAATGTTATTTTGGAAGCAATGAGTTTTGGTCTGCCAATAATCAGCACTCGGGTCGGTGGGGTCGAAAATATAATAGATAGTAATAGCGGATTTTTGATTGACACTAATGAATCTGGACAAATAGTGAGGGGAGTGTTAAAATTATTTAAAGACCGTGATCTTTGGGAGCGGATGTCTCTAGCTTCGTGTGAACGCGTGCGAAAAAATTTTTCATTAGAAAAAAATGTTAAAAAATTATTAGAAATATTATTAAATGCTTAATTTATGTTTACAAAAATAAAAAAAGTTTTGGTGTTAAGTGCCCATGCTGATGATATGGAACTTGGTTGCGGTGGCACAGTTCATCGTCTTATTCAAGAAGGAAAAGAGGTTTATAGTTTGGTGATGTCTCTGAATAAAAAAGGATTAGCAAGCAAATTTTCAGAACAGGAAATAGTTGATGAGTGTATGAGGAGTGCCTCCGTTTTGGGTATTGATAAAGAGAATATTTTTATTGAAAAATTTGAAAATCGGATTTTTCCAGAACAACGACAAGCTATTTTGGATACTATAATTCATTATCGAGATAAAATAAAACCAGATTTAGTAATTACTGGTTCTCTAGATGATATGCATCAAGATCATGTCGTTTTGGCTCATGAGAGTTTTAGGGCTTTCAAAGATTATAATTTGATTTCCTATGGTTTTGATTGGAATAGATTAAATAAAAAAGCTGATTTTTACTTTGTTATCAGTGAAGAAAATTTACAAGCTAAAATTCAAGCAGTGATGTCTTATCAGAGTCAAGTAGCAGGCAGGGATTATTTTTCGGAAAATTATATACGTTCTTGGGCGGTTGTTAGAGGTGTCGAAGTGAAGCAAAAATATGCAGAAAGTTTTCAAATTGTACGTTTAGTGGTTTAATATTTTTATGTTAATATCAGGAGATAATCCTTTAAATCTAAAAGAAAAAATTGTATATTTGTTTGGCAATTTTTTAAAAGGTGTCATTGGGTCTTTTACATTTTTACCAACTATTTATTGGAAAGTAAAAAAAATATCCGGAGACCCGGTTTCTCCGTATCGAAGTTATGTAAATGATTTTTTATTAAATCAACTTAATCAAATAAAAAAAAAATTAGGTGAAAATTTGAAAATATTGGAAATAGGCTGTGGCACAGGTTCTCTTTACACTTTAATACATAAATCAGGTTTTATTGGTGATTATTATGGTGTTGATATAAAAAAATTTAAACAGTTGGATAATTTGGAAAAAAATAATTTAAGATTTAATTTTTTTTCCAAATTAGAGGATATTGATAATAAAACAAAAATGGATGTGGTTTTTTCTATCACTACTTTGGAGCATGTTGCTGAAGATAAATTAATGCTTCAAAAAACCATTCAAATTTCTAAGAGTGGGGGAATACATATACATATTGTTCCGTCTTTTTGGTCGTTGTTTCTTTTTCTTTTTCATGGTTATCGTCAATATAACAGAAGTATGATTAAGCAGTTATTCAAAGATTATAATTATACTGTTTACAGATTTGGAGGTATTTTTTCCTTTTTTTTACATTTATTTTTTATTACCATACCATTTCGTTTATTTGGTATCAATTTACCAGAAAAAATTAGATCCTATAGATTATTGGTAAAATTGTGTAATTTTTTTGATAATTTTTTTCCTTTTTTTTCAGCCACTTACGCTGTAGTTGTTACTGTTAAATAAAATATGATTGTTTCCATTCATCAGCCTGATTATTTACCTTGGCTAGGATATTTAAACAAAATAAAACTGGCTGATGTTTTTGTGCTTCTTGATTTGGCAACCTATTCACGAGGGGGATTTCATAATCGTAATAAAATAAAAACGAGTCAGGGGTGGTCTTATCTTACTATACCGATCGAGAGGGAGTACTGCTTCAAGAGTTTTGTAAATGTTCCTTTGCCTAAGGATAGCAAGTGGGCGCAAAAACATTTGAATGCTTTACAAATTAATTATTCTCAGGCCAAGTTTTGGGATGAGAATAAAGAATTCTTTTCTGATTTATATTTAAAAAAAATTTTTGAATTTTCTTCTCTGTCATCTGTTAATAGCTATATAATAAAATATTTGTGTGAAAAATTTGGCTTAACTACCAAAATAGTCTTTGCTTCAGAGTTATTAGGTAAAAGTGAAATGAAATCTACTGATCTACTGGTTGAAATTACCAAAGCAGTTGGAGGATCTGTATATCTTTCTGGTCCTTCTGGTCGTGAATATTTGGAACCAAATAAATTTGTTAAGGCTGGGGTAGAAGTAATTTTTCAGGAATTTAAAATGACTCCTTATCCACAATTATTTGGAGATTTTATACCGGGGCTTTCGTCCATAGATTTGTTATTTAATTGTGGAAGTGAAGGTTCAAAATATTTATTGTAATCTTTTGTAAATTTTTTAATTATTTATATTATAATTTATGTTAACTTTTATAAAGAAAAATCCAGTAGTAGCAAGATTTTTATTGAAAAAATTTGTTAAATTACATAATTATTCTTATAAACAAATATCTTTTTTCGGCACTGTTTTGAACTCTGGAATTCATCCAAAACATCGGATTCTTAATTATCATAAATTTTTTACTGATAGGGTAACTAACAATCAAAGAGTTTTGGATTTGGGGTGTGGAACAGGATTTTTATCATTTGATGTGGCCGGTGTTGCCAAGAAAGTCGTTGGTGTTGATATAAAAGAAGGTAACATAATTACAGCTAAGAAAACTTATCAGAGAGAGAATTTGGAATTTATAGTCGGTGACGCAACAAAAATGTCTATTGAAGATAAGTTTGATGTTATTATCTTATCCAATGTTTTAGAGCATATCGAAGATAGAATCTCTTTTTTACGTTCTTTAAAACGATTGAGTGATAAAATTTTAATCCGTGTGCCAATGATTACTCGCGATTGGGTTAGTGCTTACAAGAAAGAAATTGGTCTTGAATATAAACTTGATAATACACATTTTATTGAGTACACTGAAGAAGAGTTAAAAAAAGAAGTTACTGAGGTTGGCTGGGAAATTACTGAAAGTCAAATTAATTGGGGAGAGTTTTGGGGAGTTTTACAAATTAAATAATATTATGAATTTTACAGATTATAAATTAAAAAGTCAGGGTGTAAAATTGGAAAAAATAAAAAACAGTGGTTTTTTGTATCGTTTACAACGTGGTATATCCTTATTAATTTCTTGGTTTTTAATTAAATTATTTCCCAATGTTTCGGCAAATACTGTGTCAGTAATTAATATTATTTTGGTGTTACTAATTTTTTTGTTGTCATTTGTAAAAGAAATTAATTATTTGTTATTAGCAATATTGCAATTATTTTTATTATTTTTTAGTTCAATTTTGGATAAAATCGATGGCGAAGTGGCGCGTTTTCGTGAATATTTCACCCAAAAAGGGATTTATTATGATTTGATTTATCATTTCTTTTATCCTTTTGTACTATATTTTTCGGTTGGCTTTTATTTTTATAAGTATAATCAATCTTTATATTTTATTTTGTTTGTTTTTCTATCATCTCTGGTGGCTGTTTGTTATAAAATGTTAGGTAAGTTGAAACATCATATTTTGTATAAAATAAAATTAGAAAATCACGAATTATTGATCAATGATTTTGTAGTTATTAGAACGCAAAAAAGAAAAAAGACAGCTATAGAAAGAGCCATCTTTTATTTTTTTACCACTATGTATGATTGGGTTTGGACTTATTATTTTATTTTAATAATCTTGTCTCATTTTGATTATTTTTTGAGTTTTTGGTTATTTACTATACATTTGTTTATTTCATTAATTTATTTTTTGGTTATTATTTTGTATCTTTATCCTCAAAGAAAATTATACGATAAGAATGCATTTAACATCGACGGAAACCAATGAAATGAGTAATAAGGGAAGTAAAGTTGCTTAACAAAACTGCTCCAACCATTCCCCACAGACCAAATAAAATGATAGCAGGGATTGTGATTGTTAGTCTTATTAAAGGATTTATAATTCTCAATGTGTATAATATTTTTTTGTTAGCAGTTGATTCTATGGCTGAAGAAAGAATTGTTTTGGGCATTACTATGAGTGTATTTAAAATATAGATTTGGGAATATATTATTGAATCAATGTATTGTGGTAGAAAAAATTTAAAGAAAAATGGACAAATTAATATATAAATGATTATTAATGGAATTAAAAGGATTATCATTTTTAGAATTTTTTTTGGTAGTGTATTTTTTAATGAGTTGATATCACCTTGACTAAATTTGATAAAAGCTAGGGAATCAATTGACATTATGAAATTTTTGAAATAACTTTCTGGCGCAATTGCAAAGTGATATATAGCCAATTTTGCTGGACCTAAGAATTGAAATAATAATGGGCTATCAAGTAGGGCGATCAAAGACGAAAGAGATGACATCATTGTAAGATGACGTCCATAAGATATTGTTTCGGGATTTTTTTTTGTATTCGGGGGGTATTTTTTTTTATAATATTGGAATAAGAAAAAATTTACAATTGGTTTTGTTAAAATAGAAAAGGTTATTATTACTATAAGGTTTCTTGTAAAAATTACTGCCAAAATGGTCGCAATGACAATGATAATTCTAGTAATAATTTTGGCCTGATTAGATTCTTTAAATAATTTTTTACCCTGGAGGTAATCTGTAATTGCCCCCAGAGATTCAGAGAAAGGTAGAGAAACAGAAATAATGTAAAAACATAGAGCAAAAGTTATATTTCCCATCCATAGATAATAAGTCCCTGTCGTGGCCGCGGCGATTCCTCCAAGAATACTCCATTTGGTTTTTTCTCTAACTACATCATCCAATGTACCTTCGTAACCTTTGGCAATGGTTCTGATAAGAGCGGTGTTCATTTGTGGTAAGGAAAATATAGTAAAAATTCCCACAAAAGATAGGATGTATTGATAAACACCTAGGGTCTCTTTGGATAAAAAATTAGCGAAGATTATAGAAGAGATTACTCCAAGAACTGAAGAAACTATTTTTGTGGTTGTCATCCAAAATCCACCTTTAGCCAAATATAACATATCAGTTTTGGTGTATTTTTGGCTCCAAATAAGTAGTGTCTTGATTTTTTCTTTAATTGTGTTAAAATTCATATATTATTTAGATAATTTAACCAATTATGAAAGTTTTGTATATAGGATCAGGTTTCGTAGGTTCTTGTTCAGCAGTAGTTTCTGCGGATAGTGGCCATGAGACTTTGGTTTATGATATAGATCAGAAAAAAATTGAAATGCTTAGCTCAGGAGATCGTGATACCATTCAGTCTTGTCTGTTTGAAGAGGGATTGGGTGATCTTATTATTCGTAATCAGGAACGGATTCAGTTTACCACAGATTATAACAAAGTGGAAGTCTTTTTGGAAGATTGTGGCGCTGTTTTCATGTGTCTTCCCACACCGGAAATTGGTGAAACTGGGGAGAGTGATTTACACTATTATTTTGAAGCCGCACAAAAATTGTCTCAGAGTCTGGTTAAAAGAAATAATGGAAGACAAGAAAATTATGTGGTTATTGTAAACAAAAGCACGGTACCAGTAGATATGGTGGATAAAACTCAGGAAATTTTGGATAAAGCCGGGGTTAAAAATTATGGCGTAGTTTCCAATCCAGAGTTTCTTGTTGAAGGTAAAGCTATTGAAGGTTCCCTGCGTCCCGATAGAGTAGTAGTGGGTGGATGGGCAGAAAAAGATTTTGAAATAATGCGCCAAGTTTATCAGCGTTTTTATACTTCTGCCAATGTTAAATATATTGAAGTAAATCCCAAGGAAGCAGCAGCCGGAAAACTTTTGGCTAATTTTACTTTATTTAACAAGTTGGCAGTTTGTTTTGATGTGATTGGTAGAACTTGTGAAACTTTTTCTGATTTGCAATTTGAAAATATTCGACAGATTCTTACTTCAGATCCGCGGATTGGTTCTTGGGGGTTTTATGATAGTCTTTATGCTGGTGGCAGTTGCTTCATCAAGGATGCTCGTTCACTATCACATCAATTGCGTACTGCGGGGCAGAATTCTGTTCTTGTGGATGAGGTTTACATGGCTAATAAAAGACAACTGGAATTATTTATTGGCCGAGCTGAACGTGAGATCGGTTTTGACTGGACTGGTAAAAAAGTAGCGCTCTTAGGTTTGGCTTTTAAACAAGGAACCAATGATATTCGCAATTCACCGGCTATTGATATTGTCAATTTTTTGAAAGAAAAGCAAGTTCAGGAAATTATTTGTTATGATCCAGTCGCGATTGAATGGTTTAAAAAATTATTTCCTGAGTCAGAACAAATCAAATATTCTATTAATGAAAAAGAGTCTTTGCAAGGCACTGATGTTGTCATTATTGTTACTGATTGGCCACAATTTAGAGGTTTGGCAATTGATTTGTTGCAGTTGAATAATAGACCGTTGATTATGGATGGTAGAAGAATATTAGCATCTGACTACGCAAAATTGAATGAGGATGGTTTTAAGATAATTGCCGTTGGTTCTCAATTTTTTAATTAAGAAATTTAATTTTATGGTTATTTTTGAAGATTTGCAAAATAAAAAAGAAAAATTATGTGTGGTTGGACTTGGTTATGTGGGTTTGCCTTTGGCAATACATTTTTCGCAACATTTTTCAGTTATAGGTTTTGATATTAATAGTAAAAGAGTGGAAGAATTAAAAAATAATTTTGATCGTACCAAAGAAGTGAAGACAGAGGATTTACAAAAAGCAGATATAAAATATACCGACAATCAAGAAGATATCAAGACAGCCAAATTTATAATCATTGCCGTGCCAACTCCGATTAAAGAAGGTAATTTACCGGATATGTCTTTGGTATTGAAAGCGAGTGAAACGGTCGCTAAAAATTTGACCTCTGGTAGTGTGGTGGTATATGAATCAACTGTTTATCCTGGCGCGACAGAGGAGGAATGTTTGCCGGTGTTGGAAAAATTTTCTGGTCTAAAAGCAGGGAGTGATTTCAAAATCGGTTATTCACCAGAAAGAGTAAATCCAGGTGATAAAGAACATACAATTGATAAAATAATTAAAGTTGTTTCTGGTATGGATAAGGAATCCCTAGATTTGATAGGAAAAGTTTATAGTTCATTTACCAAAATTTTTCCGGCTAGTTCTATAAAAGTTGCCGAGGCAGCTAAAGTGATCGAAAACACCCAGAGAGATTTGAATATTGCTCTCATGAATGAATTGGCTATAATTTTTGGAAGAATGGGTTTTAGTATTTATGATGTATTGGAAGCATCAGGCACAAAATGGAATTTTTTGCCGTTTGCACCAGGAATGGTAGGTGGGCATTGTATTGGTGTTGATCCATATTATCTTACTTTTAAGGCACAGACTCTAGGTCATCATCCAGAAGTAGTTTTGGCGGGAAGAAGGATTAATGACAGTATGTCGCGTTATATTGCTAGACAAATCATTAAAAAAGCAACAAAAATAAATAAAATAATCAGCAGTTTGCGGGTGGCAATATTGGGGTTTACTTTTAAAGAAAACATTCCTGATATTAGAAATTCAAAAGTTTTTGATTTATACAAAGAATTTATTGATTTTGGTTTAAAACCTATGGTTTTTGATCCTCAGGCAGATAGAGAAGAAGTGAAGAATGAATATAATGTCGAATTGTGTGATTGGCAAGATTTGAAAGATTTGGATATAATAATTTTAGCTGTTCCACATCAAGAATTTTTAGCATTATCTGTTGAGGATTATCATCAGATGCTGAATAAAGACAAGATGTTAATAGCAGATATTAAACATATTTTAAATAAACAAGAGGTAGAATCTCTGGGTATTAATTATTGGACACTTTAAAGTTTTTTATTATGTCACATTATCTTGTAACTGGTGGAGCCGGGTTCATTGGTTCCAACATTGTAAAAAGATTATTAACCGAAGGCCATCAAGTTCGAGTATTTGATAATTACTCTGGAGGCAAGAAAAAAGAAAGATTTTTTTCTGGGGTGGAATATATAGAAGGGGATATTAGAAACCAAGAAGAATTGAAAAAAGCTATGATGGGTATTGAAGGTGTGTTTCATACAGCGGCTATTCCTCGCATGCCTTATTCAGTTGAACATCCTTGGGAAACTAATGAAAATAATGTCACCGGCACCCTTAATGTACTTTTGGCAGCCAGGGAAGCAAAAGTTAAAAGGATTGTGTACAGCGCTTCTTCCTCGGCCTATGGCGATCAATCTGTTCAACCTTATGTTGAAACCATGAAAACTCATCCAATGAGTCCCTATGGTTTACAAAAATTTATTGGTGAAGAGTATTGTCGTTTGTTTTCTTCTCTTTATGGTTTGAAGACAGTTTCTTTGAGGTATTTTAATGTTTATGGTCCTTTGATGGATCCTGAGGGTGCTTATGCTTTGGTGATTGGTAAATTTTTGAAACAAAGAAAAGAAAATCAACCTTTAACTATTTGTGGTGATGGTGAATATTATCGTGATTATACCAATGTTGCAGACGTGGTTGAAGCTAATATTTTGGCCATGACTTCGGATCAAGTTGGTAGTGGTGAAGTGATTAATATTGGAAATCATGATCCCCATTCAGTTAATGAACTGGCTGAACTGATTGGTGGAGAAAAAATAAATGTTCCTGATCGTCCTGGTGATCCTCGTCGTACTGATGCTGATAATACTTTGGCCAAAAAACTTCTTGGTTGGGAGCCAAAGATTAATTTGAAAGAAGGGGTGGAGGCACTGAAGAGAGAATGGGGAATATTGTAATTTGAATCACTGTCCCATCATTCGGAAGATAATGTTTATGGTGCGAAGAATAATAGACAAGTCCAATAAAAAGGACTTGTTTTTTATATAGAAGAGATCGTATTGTAGTTTTTTTAATTCTTCTTCCAAACTAGAAGAATAATTTTGGTGAATCACTGCCCAACCAGTGAGGCCAGGTTTCACCAAATGACGTAGAGCATAAAAAGGCATTGCTTCTTGAATATTTTCTGCCACTTCTTTCATGGCCGGTCGGGGTCCAATGAGGGTGAGATCGCCTTTTAAAAGATTAAGGCATTGAGGCAGTTCATCTAAACGAGTAAGACGTAAAAATTTACCAATCAAGCTGATAATTCTAGTGTCATTTTTTTGAGTGAGCTGTAATTCATTTTTTGGATTATTAGCGCTCTTATCAATCATGGTTCGGAATTTATACATGGTAAATTGACGGTTATTTTGTCCGATTCTTATTTGTTTAAAAAATATTGGTCCTGGTGATTTTAGTTTAATGGCCAAAGCTATGAAGGGGTAGAGTATTATCAAAAATAACAACATAACCAGTCCCAGAATTTTGTCTAAAAATATTCGGAATTTGTCATAAATTGGTGTATCTTGTTTTTTGATATGTTCCAAAAACCAAGCTTCGGAAAAAGTTGATGGTGGAATGCGACCGGTAATCACTTCATAAAAGGAAGTTAAGTCGCTTATTTTTATTTTGGAAAAAATGAGCTGATATATCAGAGGCAAAACCGAGGAGTCTTTTTTTAGATGAGGGGCTACTACTAACAATTGTCCACGATGTTGTTGAACGATCTTTGATAAATCACCTAAGTTATTATATACAGAAACAAAAGGATAATTTTCTGGATTTATTTTATTTTCCGGATCAATGATAGCGACAATTTGGTAACCTCTCTCTGGATAATTTTGTAATAAGTTTATTAATTCTTTTGTTTCGTCGGTCAAGCCAACAAAGATTGTATTGGTTTGCAAGGTTTTGACATTGATATAGCGATTGTAAATAAAACGCCAAAAGTAGCTTAGACTAAATCCTAAAATTACATTAAGCAAAAGAACAGTCTTTGGAGAAATATTTTTTTGAGGAAAAATGTAAAAAAATAACACTCCAAAAATTAGAGAAATCAAAGCAGCCTCAAGAAAATGGCGTAGATGATTTTTTTGTTTTAATTGTCCTAAGTCATAAAGGCCGTTGATAAAAAGAATCACTATCCACAAAAGAAAAAGCATGAAAAATGGGCTAAGATGCTGTTCAATTTTACTCCAATCAGGTAATTGCCAATATCTAAGAGTGACAGCCAGATAAAAACCCCAAACAAAGGCCAAGAAGTCTCCGCCCAAGAGCATAAGCTGTTTTAAACGATAAATAAAGCGCATAATTTGAAATATCTCTATTTTTTGCTATAATAACATTATATTATTGTTTTTTGGATTTTACAAGCCATATTTAACTATATTTATGAAAAAAAATCAATATCTATTATTTTTTACCTTATTTTTTATTTTTGGCTATTTTTTGTCGTATTTTGTAGTTCAAGCAGTTATCACCCCTTATGTATCAATCAATAAAAGTGCTTATAGTACCCAAGAGAGGATGGTTTTACTGTATTTGCAAGGACCGGAAAATGTTCGTTATATGAAAGTTTCCAATGATGTTGATTTTGATGATATAAATTGGGAACCTTTTCAAACACAAAAAACTTGGTGGTTGGACTATGGTAATGGCACCAAGACTGTTTATGTTAGATTCAAAGATAGTAAAGGTGTAATTAGTCCTATTTATCAAGACACCATACAGTTTTCTCCTCCAGTTTCTATGGATGTTGATTTTTTTATAAACCAAGATTCAGAGCATAAATATGGCAATAGCTCCACTGACAGCCGGGAAGTACTTTTGACTATCAAATATTCTTCTGGAGTTGAGGATTTTCGGGTTAGTAATGATGTGAATTTTTTAGGAGCTTCAGATTTTATTAGAGTTACTGATAAATTTACTTGGCAATTATCACCCGGAAGCGGAGAAAAAACTGTTTATGTTCAGTTTCATGATGCCAATGATAAATATAAAACAATAAGTAGAAAAATTACCTACAGTCGTCCGGATTCCTATATTCCTGAAGGATCTCTGGTAAAAGGTAATAATAGCACTGTCTATTATTTTGGTTATGATGGTTATTTACATCCGTTTAGCCATAGTGTGGTTTATCATTCTTGGTATCCAGATTTTAGTAATATTCGCTATGTCAGTGATACCAGACTTAGCCAATATCCTGTTGGCCAGCAAGTTTGTCTCCGTCCTGGCACCTGGTTGGTAAAATTTAAAACTGGAACCAAAGTCTATGCTGTAGAACCAGGCTGTGGTTTGCGACCTTTACGTTCTGAGGCAGAAGCTTTCCTTATTTATGGTAAAGATTGGAGTAAGAGAGTTTTGGTTTTTGATGATGTTTTTCAAAGTGGTTACCGAGTGAATTCTTGGAGTGTGGCTGATAAAGATAAGGATATTATAGATCGAGATGCCGATGGTGTTTCTGCTGAGTTGGAAAAACAATATGGAACCAGTGACACAAATTCTGATTCTGATAAGGATAAATTAAGTGATTATGAAGAAATATATTATTGGTTTACAGACCCCAGCTTGGCTGATTCAGATAAAGACGGCACAAAAGATGGGGATGAGATCTTGACTGGTAATCTGCCAGCTGGTCCAGGTAAGATAGATCATTTGGCAGTTAATACTTATTCGTATCCACAAGGGACTATTGCCAAAGCAGTAGATAATAAATTTTATTATCGTGGATTTGATGGATTATATTATTATGCTGGTTTGACAGTCACCGACACTCTACTGCGTAGTAATCGTGTTGATTCACGTTTTGTGGTTTTTTCTCCTTTCCCCATTTATTTTCAATCTGATAGAAATCGTAAGATAACTTCCTCACACAAAGAGCTTCTGCGACCAACTAAGATTATGAATTCTAGTCTGGTAGATTTGTAAGTATGTTTTTTATTTTTTTAAAAAATTTTAAAAAAGTTTTACTGGTTTTTTTGTTGGTATTTTTGTTTTATCCACTTACGGCTTTAACAAGAACCAGCAATGATCCTGAATTAGCGCAATGGGCTTATAAAGATATTGGAGTTTTTAAAGCCTGGGACAGGACCGTTGGCTCAGCCGAAGTCGTGGTGGCGGTAATTGATAATGGTTTTGACACTTTTCACCCCGATCTTTTTGATAATGTTTGGAAAAATGAAGATGAAATTGAAAATAATGGGGTAGATGATGATAATAATGGCTACATAGATGATGTTTGGGGTTGGAATTTTGTACCTGCAGATATCAATTTTGATGGCCGTATGGATGAGGAAGAATTGAGAGGCAACAATGATCCTCGCTCTTCAGTTTTAAATCTGAGTGAATTTGAAAAAGATCAAGAAATTTTTAGTCATGGTACTTTGGTTGCTGGTCTTATTGGCGCGGTAGGTGATAATGATTTGGGGGTAGTTGGTTTAAATTGGGGAGTTAAATTAATGAATTTGAAAGTAATTGATAATAGTGGGGAAGGTGATTTGGAACTTTTATTTGAAGCTATTCATTATGCAGTGGATAATGGTGCTGATATTATCAATTTAAGTTTGGCTAGTAATGATGCGAGCAATTTGCTAAGTTTGAAAGAGGAAATCAAGCGAGCTTACAATAGTGGTGTAGTAGTGGTGGCCGCTGTGGGTAATAATATGCAGTCAATGTCTGAATCTCCCTATTATCCAGCCTGCGTGGATGCTCATGAAGATGAGCAGTGGCTCTTGGGAGTTAGCGCCATACGTGAAGATCATCGTTTGGCCATGTTTTCAAATTCTGGAGGAGATTGTATAGATCTTACTGCCCCTGGCCAAAATATTACTAGTACTGTACGTTATGCGCCAAGATATAATTTGAAGACATTGTATTCAGGAGGTTGGCAGGGCACATCTTTTTCTGCGCCTTTGGTTAGTGGCACAGCTGCACTTATCAAAGCCATCAATCCTCATTGGGGAGCCAAGGAAATTTATCAAGCGCTCTTGAGTACAGTTCATCATACTCCTGGTCAAGATGAAGTAATTTATAAAAATTTGTTTGGTGCCGGACTTTTGCAAGTTGATAAAGCTGTGGAATATGCCTGGGAACGGCGGATTGATGAAAGTTATTTGCAGTTATTGGAAAAAGATACGCCTGCCAGCAATACTCTGGTTGTTGATATAAATGACGATGGTAAAGAAGAATCAATTATTGCCAAAGATGGACAAATAATTATTTATGATTCTTTAGGCAATTTACAAAGGAAATTTTTAGCTTTTGATAATCCAGAAAAATTAAATTTGATTTTAATGGCTTTGGATTTTGATCGTGATGGTAAACAGGATTTGGCAGTCTATGCCCGCGGGAGTAATTTGCCAATAAGAATTTGGAATTATAAAATTAAAAAAATTTGGGAACACCAACCAAATGTAAGTCAATTTAAAAAATAAGGTTTGCACCCCTACTGCTTGTCGTGGTATAATTAAATCCTATGTTGCAATCAAGGCCGATTTTTGAAAAGAAAAATGTTTTGGTAACCGGTGGTGCCGGGTTTTTGGGCTCGCATCTATGTGAGAGGCTTTTGCGTGAGGCCAAAGTTATTTGTGTGGATGATTTGTCCAATTCTACTATCCAAAATATTGATCATCTTTTACAATACCCTGATTTTGAGTTTATTAAATTGGATGTAAATAAGCCGATTGATTTGGAGCAGTTTGATGAATTAGACAAGTTCAAACTCAAATTTCAAGGTATTCAGGAAATATATCATCTAGCTTGTCCGACCAATATTAAAAATTTTACTGATTTAAAATTACATTCTTTGTGGGCCAATTCTGCGGCTATGCTCTATACCTTGGATTTGGCAGTCAAGTACAAAGCCAAATATGTTTTTGCTTCTAGTTCAGTAGTTTACGGACCGAGTACTCCAGCCAAGAAAATTTTTAAAGAAGAAGACAATGGACTTGTTGATCAACTTTCACCACGAGCTTGTTATGATGAGGGCAAGAGATTTGCCGAGACCTGTGTGGCCACTTACAAACAAGTTTTTGGTGTAGATGCCAAAATCGCCAGAGTTTTTACCACTTATGGACCAAGAATGAAATTGCGTGATGGTCTTTTGATCCCGGATTTTATTATTGATGCTCTAGAAGGTAGGGATTTGGTTATTTATGGTGGGGAAGATATGGAGACCTCGCTTTGTTATGTTTTGGATATGGTTGATGGTTTGATTCGCCTCATGAAGACTGGTCCAGAAGTGGAATTGGTGAATCTTGGTGGTGATGAATTATTTAATATCAGCAAGGTGGCACAAAAAATTATAGAAATGACCAATTCCAATTCGCGCATTACTTTTGCGGATCCTCTGTTGTTTTTGACTGCCAAGGGTATGCCGGATTTGGTTCGTGCCAAGGATCAATTATCTTGGTTACCTTTGGTAAACTTGGAAGACGGTTTACGCAAGACTATTGATTATACCATTGCCAAAAAAGAAATGTTTGAGTTCAATCATAATAAATAATTATGTTTTTGGCTATAGTACCAGCTTTTAATGAAGAAAAAACCATTGGTTCCGTAGTGCGGGACCTTTTTAGTCTTGTAGATCAGGTGGTGGTAGTGGATGATCGTTCTTCCGATAGGACAGCTCAAGTGGCCAAAGAAAATGGAGCAATTGTTTTACAACATAAAATAAATCGCGGTCAGGGTGCAGCTTTGGAAACTGGGCATGAATATGCTCGTCAATCGGAAGCAGATTTTGTATTACATTTTGATGCTGATGGACAGTTTGATCCAAATGATATTTTGCCAGCTTGGGAAAAATTGAAACAAGAGCAGGCTGATTTACTTTTGGGTTCCAGATTTTTGGATGGGCGTTCTCAATTACCTTGGACTAAAAAGTTTTTATTTTTGCCTTTGGGTCGTTTGATTCAGCAGCTGTTTTTTGGTATTAAAAATAGTGACGCGCATAATGGTTTTAGAATTTTGAATAAAAAAGCTTTGCAAAAAATAAAAATTACTCAAGACCGAATGGCTCATGCCACAGAAATTATTATTTTGGCTCAAAAAAATAATTTAAAAATCATTGAATTTCCTGTTAAAGTAATTTATCATCGCTATGGTCAAGGTTTGGGTGGTGGCCTCAAAATTTTACAGGATTTGTTCACTGGTAAATTTTTAGATTAGGATATGGAATTAGGAGCTGCACAAAAAATATTTGACCAATTATTTTCCGAAGTCAATGGTTTTCAACTGTCTTATTCTTTACAAAATTTAGAAAATAATGAAGATATTAGAAATCGAGATTTAACTTATGGCGAGATTGATTTTCAAGGCTTTTTTAAAATTTTATTAGATGTTCCTGGTATTCAGGAACGAAAGGTCTTTTATGATTTGGGTTCTGGAGTTGGCAAAGCTGTAGTGGCTGCAGCTTTACTGGGTGCTTTTGAAGAAGTGGTGGGAGTGGAAATTTTGCCAGGTTTGCACCGAGAAGCAGTCAAGGTTTCTGAATTTTTACCCACAGTAAATTCCCAGATTACTTTTTTACAAAAAAATTTTTTGGAGGTAGATTTAAGTCGGGCTGATCTGGTCTATACTCATTCCACTTGTTTTTCCAAAGATCTAATGTGTGCTATGGAAAAAACTTTTGAAAGTTTGCCTGCGGGGGCGATTGTCTTGACGGTTTCCCAATCTTTGCCTAAAATGGAGATAATAAAGACAGGTAAATACCCTTTTAGTTGGGGAGAGGGGACGGTTTATTTTCATTTAAAATCTTAAAACCAAATTCCTCCCCCTATAAGGGGGAGGTAGGAGGGGTTTGCCAATTTGTGCAACCCCACCCTAACCCTCCCCTTGTAGGGGAGGGAAGAAAAAAATATGCTTTTAATTTTTCAAATTTTATTTTCATTGTTTGTTTTGACTGCTTTTTTTTCTGTACTCAAAAAACGTCAAGAAGGATTATTGGGACCCAAAGGATCTTGGTTTTGGTTTTTATTCTGGTTGGTAGCAGGAGTGGCTGTCTGGTGGCCAGACAGTACAGTTATTTTGGCCAATGCTTTGGGGATTGGTCGAGGATCTGATTTGGTGTTATATGTGGCAATGATAGTGTTATTTTATTTGGTATTTAAATTACATATAAAATTGGAGAGTGTAGGAAGAGATATTACCAAAGTAGTCAGGGATAAGGCTATCAAAGATATAGAAAAATTATGAAAATAGCTCACATTGTCTGCACTTATCCTCCCTACTATGGCGGTATGGGTAATGTTGTTTTCAATTTGGCCAATGAATTATCTACCCTGGGTCATGAAGTGGAAGTTTTGACTCCCGGATTTTATGAAAATAAAGAAATTAGAGATCGAGAAGTAGAACCAGTAAAAAATCATGTGCCTGAATTGACTGAACAAATTGATTATGTCACTCGTTTGACTCCTCGAATTCAATATGGTAATGCCGCTTATTTGCCTCAAATTCAAAATGAGTTGGATCGTTTTGATTTAGTTCATTTACATTATCCTTTTTTTGGTACAGCCAATTTGGTGCGACGTTGGAAAAAAAAGCATCCAGAAAAACCCTTGGTGATTACTTACCACATGGATACTCGTTCACCTGGTTGGAAAGGATTATTTTTTAAATATTATGCCAAATTTTGGCTACCAAAAATTTTATCCACCGCTGACAAATTATTGGTAAGTTCTTTTGATTATTTGGAAAATTCTGATGCCGCCGAACTTTTTGCTCGCACTCGAGCCAAATGGGAAGAATTGCCACTCGGGGTAGATACGGAAAGATTTTTTCCTGCTGATCCTTTGGTTGAATTGGTTAGAGAAATAAATTTAGATTTACAATTACCAACAGTTTTGTTTGTAGGTGGTATGGATGCGGCGCACTATTTCAAAGGAGTAAATATTCTTTTACAAGCTTTGTATATTTTGAAAAGGAATAATACCCCAGTTCAAGCAGTATTAGTAGGAGAAGGGGAATTGCGCACAGTTTTTGAAGAAAGATCGAGATTGATGGGTTTGACAGATTTGGTGCATTTCGTGGGTAAGGTGAGTGAAGAAAAATTGCCGGAGTATTATCATTTGGCCAATTTGTTGGTTTTGCCTTCACTCAATCGTGGTGAGGCCTTTGGCATGGTGATCTTGGAGGCCTTTGCTTCGGGTGTGCCCGTGGTAGCTAGCGATTTGCCGGGTGTGCGAGCAGTGGCGGGTTCTGGTGGAGTTCTGGTGCCTGCCGGTAAGCCAGAAGAATTGGCGGAAGCGATTTATGGTTATTTTGATGATTTGGATTTAGTAAGAACTATGCCAGAGAAAGTGCGGCTTTTATCAGAAGAAGTTTATGCTTGGCCCCGTATTGCCAAAAAATTGGATAATATTTATCAACAGCTTGCGCAATAGATGCCAATTTGGTATTATATCAAAAGTTAAATTTTTAATTTTTAAAATTAGTTTAATTAATCTCTATGGAAGAAAACAAAAAAAGTTTTTTTGAAAATCTTTCCAAAGCACAAGCTTTTGTCTTTGGAATAGTAGGGGCTTTTTTGGTGCTTTGTACCATTGGCTTTTTTATTTTGTTGGGGATAATATTTGGTGGTAATGCCAAATCTTCCGGTTCTGAAAGTTTGGTTGAAGCCAGCGGTAATGCTAAAAAATTTAATCAATGCTTGGATGAGGGAAAATATGCTAGCATCGTAACTTCAGATATGAATTTGGGTACTAGTTTGGGAGTTCAGGGTACACCGGCTACTTTTATCAATGGTTATCTTATTTCCGGGGCTTTTCCTTATACTATCGTCAAACAAGTTTTGGATGATGTTTTGGCTGGTAAAGATCCAACCAAAAGCTGGGATACTGCTAACTATGGCGAACTTACTAAAGTCAACATGCCAGAACTTGAAGACGTTCTCTGGTATGGTAATGACAAGGCCAAAGTTTCTATAGTGGAATTCAGTGATTTTGAATGCCCGTATTGTAATCGCTTTTATGATACTATGGAACAGATTTTATCTGAATATAAAGATAAAATAAGATTTACTTATCGTCATTTTCCATTATCATTCCATCCACAAGCACAAAAAGCAGCAGAAGCTTTTGAATGCGCCAAAGAGCAAGGCAAAGCTTGGGAAATGTATGATGCTCTATTTGATCAAGCCAAAGCTAGCACTTTGAGTGTAAACAATTTCAAGAAGGCAGCTGATGAGATTGGGTTGAAGTGAGGAAACAGGAATTGTGAATCAAGGAATAAGGAGAATAAAAAGTTTTACTGATTTGGATGCATGGAAAGAAGGACATAAATTGGTTTTGGAAATATATAGGACTACTAAAAATTTTCCTAAAGAAGAAATTTTTGTGTTGACAAATCAAATGAGACGTTGTGTCGTGTCAATTACTTCAAATATAGCCGAAGGTTTTAGTAGACAGTCTTATAAGGAAAAAATACAGTTTTATTCAATATCCTTAGGATCAATTACTGAGTTACAGAACCAACTTTTGATAGCTAGAGATATCAGTTATATTAATGAAGAGTCTTTTCAAGAAATTGCTCAGCAAGCGGTTAAAGTACATAAAATTACTAATGGATTGATTAAAGCTTCAAAAACCATTATTCATAATTCCTAATTCTTAATTCATCAAATGCTATGGGTAAGTTTAAAAAAGGCCTTTTTCTCGGTGGTCTTTTGGGAGCAGGACTTATGTGGCTCTCTACCACCAAGAAAGGTAAAGAAGTACGTGAACAAATGTTGGATCATGCCGCTGAAATTTATGTAAAGTTAAAAGAAGAAGTAATTAATTCTCCACAATACACAGATTTAACCAAGAATAAATATGTGCAATTAGTGAGAGAATATGTGGATAAATATGCCATTCAAAATGGGCTGGCTGAGAATGTGAAGAATATGGTGGTGAAAGTTTTGAACGCCCAATGGGATAAATTGAGAGAAGAAATAAAGTAAGTAAAAACCCCCCAGGCTTCGCCCTTCGGGCTACGCCTGGCAAGCTAATATTATTATTAACATATCATACTAGCTTGCCAGGCGTAACGAAGTGAAGCCTGGGGGTTTTTATTGGTCGGGCTAGGCAGACTTGAACTGCCGACCTCATCGTCCCGAACGATGCGCGCTACCAACTGCGCTATAGCCCGAGGTTAGCAGATAATGTACTCCTATTTAGAAGAAAAATCAAGCATTGAGCTTGATTTTTAAATGTGGTAAAATATAGAGGTAAATTTTAAGAAAAATTATGAAAACATTGAAATCATATTTTGAGGAGGCCATAAAAAATCAAGCTTCAGATTTGCATCTGGTGGCAGGTGAAAAACCCATGTTGCGTGTGCATGGTGAATTACAAGATATTGAAGATAAAACACTTCCCAATAAAGAATTGGAGGCGGCCATTTTGGGACTTTTGACAGCTGAACAAAAAAAGCGTTTTACAGAAGAATTGGAATTGGATTTTGGTTATGAATACGATGGAGTAAGGTTTAGAGTAAATTTACATCAACAAGAAGGACAAATTGGTTTGTCAGCCCGTTTGATTCCTGAAACTATACCCACACCAGAAGAATTGCGTTTTGAACCAACACTTTTAAACTTTACCAAATTGATGGATGGGTTGGTCTTGGTGGTGGGTCCCACTGGCCATGGTAAATCTACCACTTTGGCCAGTATGATAGAAGAGATAAATAAAAGCAGGAAAACTCATATTATTACGGTGGAAGATCCAATTGAATTTATTTTTGAAGATAAAGAAAGTCTTATTGAACAGCGAGAAATAGGTGTGGATACCAAATCTTTTGCCAATGCTTTGAAACATGTTTTGCGCCAGGACCCCAATGTAATTTTAGTAGGGGAAATGAGAGATCCAGAAACAATTGCCACTGTTTTGACTGCGGCAGAGACAGGACACTTGGTTTTTTCCACTCTTCACACTTCTAGTGCGGCTGAAGCAGTAGAACGTATAGTAGATGTTTTTGAAGGTTCCAAACAAAAACAGATTCTAATTCAGTTATCTTCAGTATTGAGGGGGATAGTGGCTCAGCAGTTATTACCAGGCAAAGATGGCAAAAGAGTAGCTGCTAGAGAAATTTTGATAAACACGCCGGCTGCTGCAAATCTTATTCGTGAGAATAATATCGCCCAGATTTCCAGCGCTATACAAACCGGGGCAAAAGATGGAATGGTCAGTATGGAAAATTCTTTAAAAGCATTGGTAAAAGAAGGTCTTATTGAAGAAGAAGTGGCTGAAAGAAGAACTGGTAGACAAAAAAGAATTTAATTTACTTGTGTCTTATTTGAGAGCAAAAAATGGTGACAAATTTAAACCGATAGGCCATGATCCTCGTTTACGGCTGTTTTTGTTAATCTTTTTTTTGTTGACCGTCATCATTTGTGGTAGATTGGTGATTTTAATGTTTTTTCAACATGATTTTTATTTAGCCATGGCAGCAGGAAACCATGATTTTTATGATTTACTTCATCCCAAACGTGGAGAGGTATTTGTTCAGGATACTCGTACTGGTGAAGAATTTCCTTTGGCTATGAATAAAGATTATTTTTTACTTTATGCTGACACCAGGGCGATTGAGAATGATGAAACTGCTGAAAAAACAGCAGAAAAGTTATCAGAAATTTTGCAATATGATGATGAAAAAAAATTGACGCTTTATTTACAACTTAATAAGCGGACAGATCCTTATGAACCAATTGAAAATAAATTGGAGCAAGATTTAGTAGATAAAATTAAGGAATTATCTTTACCAGGTATAAATTTTATTCGTCAATCTCATCGCTATTACCCCGAAGACGAGTTGGCATCTTCAGTTATCGGTTTTTTGGGAAAGGATGAACAAGGTAATGACATTGGCCGATATGGTGTAGAAGGTTACTGGCAAAAAGAATTGGCCGGTAAAGGTGGTTTTTTGGCTGGAGCCAAGACCGCTGGTGGCGGTTTGGTGGCTTTGTCGGATTGGTCTATTGATAAGGCTGAAAATGGTGCCGATCTGGTGCTTACGATTGATAGAACTTTGCAATATAAAGCTTGTGAAATTTTACGACAAGGAAAAGAAAAGTTTGGGGCTGTTTCTGCTTCTTTGGTAATGCTCAATCCGCAGACTGGTGCGATTTTGGCTATGTGTTCTTTGCCGGATTTTGATCCTAATAATTATGGTTTTGTTTCTTCAACTGCTAATTATAATAATAGTACAATTTTTACTCCTTATGAACCAGGTTCGGTTTTCAAGCCAATTACCATGGTGGCAGCGCTTAATGAAGAACTGATTAAACCAACAACTACTTTTGTGGATACAGGGGAAAGAGCCGGCATTTGTCATAAGCCAATTAAAAACGCGGCAGGTAAAATTTATGGTTCGCAAGATATGAACGGAGTTTTGGAAAATTCTATCAATACCGGGATGGTTTTTGTGGCAGAAAAATTGGGAAAGAAAAAATTTGTGGAATATGTGGAAAATTTTGGTTTTGGGGTAAGGGAGGGGATAGAATTGGACACAGAAGTTACTGGTAATATCAGTACGCTTTATGAAAAAAAGGGTGACAATATAGATTGTTACGCAGCTACTGCTTCTTTTGGGCAAGGTATTACAGCCACACCTTTGCAATTGGCTATGGCTTATGGAGCGATTGCCAATGGTGGTAAATTACTAAAACCTTATATTGTAGAAGAGATTCGTTATAGTAGTGGTAAAATAGAAAAAATTAAACCCCAGGAAATCAGACAAATTTTGGATAATAGATCAACTGTTTTATTGCGAGCTATGCTCGTGAATGTAGTAGATCATGGTCATGCCAAATTGGCCGGAGTTAAAGGTTATTATATTGGTGGTAAAACTGGTACAGCTCAAATCCCTGGTCTAGGCGGTTATAGTTTAGATACCAACCACAGTTTTGTTGGTATAGCGCCGATTGATGATCCAAAATTTGTGATGGTGGTCAAGTTTGAAAAACCGCAGATGGAGTGGGCTGAATCTACAGCTAGCCCGGTATTTGGTGAGATTGCCAAATTTGCTTTGCAATATTATAAAATACCCCCAAGCCGTGAGGATTGACAAAATAATATTTTTATAATATAATTTTTACACTTTGGTTGTCGTTTCCGGCTTCACTAACGTTACGCCGGGCAAGTCAATTATTTAAGGCCCGTTCGTCCCACCTCCGCTAAAGCTACGGCGGGCAGGCTAGTGGCTAGTCCCGATTTTGGCTTCGCGATCAAAATCGAAGATCCTCGATTCAGCTCGGAGCCGAATCGGGAGACACATGGTTCCCCGCCTGCATGCCGTCATCGTCTAATGGTTAGGACGCCAGGTTCTCATCCTGGTAATCGGGGTTCGATTCCCCGTGGCGGTACAAGAATTACGGCGGGCAGGTCATCCATGCAACAAGGGTTCAATTTCCTTACGGGCTACCAGACTTCGTTAAAGCTTCGCCTGACAAGCTAGAACTATTATCTTAATAGATTTAGCTTGTCCGGCGTAGTCCGCTAGGACGTAGACGGGTCAGAGTAGCTCAGTCGGTTAGAGCGTAGCATTCATAACGCTAAGGTCGAGAGTTCGATCCTCTCCTCTGACACAAAACCCTGCATTTATATGCAGGGTTTGTTGTATAAAATATTTGTGTATTTTTTACTTTTTCAAAGCATCTTTTAATCCTTTACCAGCTTTGAATTTTGGCACACGCACTGGAGGAATTTGAATTTTTTCGCTGGGGTTTTGAGGATTGACACCAACTCGGCCAGCACGAGTCTTGGCGGAAAAAGCACCAAAGCCAGCGATAGTTACTTCACCATTATTTTTAATGGTTTCGGTGATGATGTCTGTCAACGCCTCCACCATGGCTTCTCCTTCTTTTTTGGAAAGGCCAACTTTTTCAGCAATTTTTTGTGCGAGTTCTGCTTTGTTCATAAAGAATGAATTAAGAATAAAGTATTATGACTAAGTTAATTATTTAGCTTAATCTACACTAATATTGTATATTTTTAATTTTTTGATGTCAATAGAGCGAAATTTTTTATCTGTGGACAAAAATAGTTCATAAAGTTTGTAAAGTTATAAAGTCTATAAATTAAAAAACCGCCCCGTATATTGTGGGGCGGTTTTTTTATGGTTTTAGTTTGTTTTATCTGGCGTATTCGACAACACGAGTCTCACGAATTACATTTACGCGTATTTCTCCAGGATATTGTAATTCATTTTCAATTTTTCTGGCAATATCTTTGGCTAGATTGTAAGCTTGATAATCATCAACATCATCAGATTTTACAAATACTCGCACTTCACGTCCAGCTTGGATAGCATAAACTTTATCAATGCCAGGGAAGTCAGAAGCAGTTTTTTCCAGTTCTTCCAAACGGGCTACATATTGTTCGTAAGTATCACGTCGAGCGCCAACTCTGGAGCCAGAAATAGCATCCGCTGCTTTAGCGATTTGAGTGTAGACATTTTCTGGTTTGTCATCATGGTGATGGGCAGCAGCATCGCAAGTATCTTCATCCAGAGCAAATTTTTTCAAAATAGTCAGACCAATTTCTGGGTGTGTTCCTTGGGTTTCTTGGTCTACAGCTTTGCCAATATCATGGAAGAATCCAGCTTTTTTGGCTTTGGCACCATCAAAGCCAAGCTCTTCGGCAATCATAGCCGAAAGTTGAGCCACTTCAATAGAGTGATTCAAAACATTCTGACCATAAGAAGTCCGGTATTTGAGACGGCCCACAATGGAAACTAATTTTGGATCGAGACCGGTAATACCAAGTTTATAAAGGGCCTCTTCACCAGCTTTTTTAATGTCAATTGCCAACTCTTTTTTGGCTTCTTCAATAAATTCTTCAATTCTCGCTGGTTGGATGCGACCATCTTTGATCAATTTTTCCAGAGCCAATTGACAAACGCGACGACGGATAGGGGAGAACCCTGAGATAAGGATCATGTCAGGAGTTTCATCAATAATAAGTTCACAACCAGTTAGTTTTTCAATAGTTTTGATATTTCTACCATCTTTACCAATGATTCTGCCTTTCATTTCATCACTGGGTAGTGGCACAGCTGTAGAAGTAGTTTCTGAAGAATGATCGGAAGCACAACGTTGAATAGCATCCATAACTATTTCCCGAGCTTTGTTTTCATAAGTTTCAGAATTTTCTCTTTCTAGTTTAATGATTCTACTCATTAAATCATCTTTGACTTGTTTTTCTATGCGAGTTAATAATTCTTCGTGAGCCTCATCACGACTTAATCCAGATAATCTTTGGAGTTCCTGTAGTCCTTTTTCATAGGCCTCATCAACTCGAGTTTTGATTGATTGTATTTCCTCAACCTTTTTTTGTAATTTTTCTTTACGTTCCTCAAATTCCAAAAGCTGTTTGTCAAACATGCTTTCGCGTTGTTCTAGACGTTTTTGAATTTGTGACAATTCTTGGCGTCTTTGATTTTCTTCCAATTTGGCTTCATCAATAGCTTTCAGAGCCTTTTCTTTGGCTTTGAGCAAAAGCTCTTGTTCTTTGTTTTTGGCTTCAATGATAATTTTTTCGGCTTTGGTTTCAGCAGAATTGGCTTGTGCTTGAGCGATTTGTTTTCTCAAGATATAACCCAAAGCCAAACCCACTGCGATACCAATACCAGAGAAGGCAATTATCACAAATATTTGTGTAGACATAAAAATTCTCAAATATACTATTGAGAGTCCGAAAAAATCATTGGCTGATTATGCCAACTCAAAAAGATGGTCCCTAAACAGGGTTGCGGTTACTTTAGAAGAAGAGTAAATTGCCTTATTTAAGCAAAATTTCTTGACTAACATAATGCATTTCCATTCTTTCCTAACGTTTTTTTCGGTTTCAATAGCTTTATTATTTAATGCCTTAAGTATAGCTGAAAACAGACTATTTGTCAAGATTTAAGATTTGCGAAGAGAAAAGGTTTATGGCTGTGGATAAATCCAATGTACATAAAAATTTATGTAAATTGGATCAAGGTGGTGAACGAAACGCAAATGCGACGTACATCACCATAGGTGGGCACATAAGCCCGCCGGAGTATATGATCTCCGGTTTCCCTCCTTGATCGTCGAACGATCTGGATTACACCAGTGTCCAATTTCTGCCGTTGGTATTAATCTTGATCGTAGTTCTGGCTTTCTTCGGGTGGCGTTCGTCGGCGTTGACGATGACTACCAGGTTGTGGTCGATGACCACACCGAACCCGTCTCTGATGTCTCTGACGCAAGAGATCTTCCCTGTTCGTCCACTGTACTTGCCCCTCAGCATCAGGACGCGTGCTCTTCGAGCAACGAGTTCGTCATTGGTTTCTTTCAGTTGCTGTTGTTCCATTTTAACCTCCAATTGAATAAACCAAAACCCTGTGGTAAAAATACCACAGGGTTTTGGTTTAGTCAATTTTACTTAGTGATAGTTTTGGCCTGGTTTAGATCATATGATCCAATCGCTGTTCTTTTTAATTCTTCGCAATAAGCGCCACAGCCAAGTTTTTGGCCAATATCATTGGCAAGGGTGCGGATATAAGTTCCTGTTGAACAATTTACTTCAATTTTTAAGTCAGGATAGCTATATTCCAATAATTTTATATTATAAATCTCTATTTTTTGTTTTTTGCGTTTTATATTTTTTCCTTTTCTGGCCAGTTTATACAGTTTTTGGCCGTTTATTTTTTTAGCGGAGAACATGGGGGGGAGTTGTTTTTGTTTGCCGATGAACTTTTTTAAAACTTTTTCAATTACCCCCCTTGAAAAAGAGGGGCGAGGGGGGATATTGGCCAAGAATTTTGACAACATCCCCCTTATTCCCTCTTTTTTAAGTGGGAGAATATTTCCTGTCTTATCAAAAGTATCACTAACATATCCAAGTTTGATTGTTGCAATATAAGTTTTGGGAAGATTTTTAAATTCATCCAGTTTTCTGGTTGCTTCGCGGCCAATACCAACAATTAAAAGGCCGGTCGCAAAAGGATCTAGTGTTCCACTGTGACCTACCTTCGCCTTGCAGGCTTCGGTGGGCAAGCCATTTTTTTTTCTTTCCTGGTAAATTTGTTTTCTAATATAATTAACCACGTCAAAGCTGGTCCAACCTGCCGGCTTATTAATCAATAAAAAATTATGATATAATTCAGTCATATGCAAAACAATAATACTCTTGGTTGGGGAGTGAAGTCAACAGCTGGCGCTGAGATCTGGGATAGTGAGCCAATTTTTAAAAATGAAAAAATAAATTATAAAGATTGGCTCAAACTTCTTTTTTATCCTAAGAAATGGTTTTTGTATCGCTGGGTGAAGAGCGGGGTGAACAAGGTGGAAAAAGAAAATAATATTGTTAGAGTGTTAGACGTAGGATGTGGCACAGGCGCAAGTCTAGTTGATTTTAAAAGAATTTTTGGTAGAAAAGTTGAGGTTTATGGAGTAGAGGTGGTGCGTTTGCAAGTAGATTTGGCCAAAGAAAAAATAAGCAAATATGGAGTCTGGTCAGAAGTGAAGTGGTATGATGGGCAAGAATTGCCTTTTTCAGAAAATTATTTTGATGCTATATATACTTCTGATGTTTTGGGCCATGTGGCTGATGTGCGTTCTTGGCTTGGTGAATTGAATAGGGTTTTAAAATCTGGTGGAACTTTAGCGATGTTTGCTGAATCAAAGCTCGGCAAGCACGCTTACATTCGCAATTATTTATCTGAGCATGGTTTGAATGTTGATCCTCATGCTGAGTTTCATATCTCACTTTATTCCAAAAATATTTTACAAGAATATTTGGAAGCAGCGGGTTTTCAAATTAAAAAAATGTATAGTGCTTTTTGGGCAAGTTTTTTGGTGCATCCAGATGAGTTTTATCATGCATTACAACGTCATCCTGAGCGAAGCCCACAAGGCGGAGTCGAAGGATCTCTTAGTTCTCGGGATGTTTCGGCTTTGCTCAACATGACAATTAGAATTTTAAAATTTATTAATAAAGTTTTGTATAAAATCAAGAAAAAACTCCATCCCTATTCTACAGCTTTGTGTGAGTTGTATGGTTTGGTGGAGATGTATTTGGTTGGTAGATTTGTAGAAGCCCAAGGATATGTGATATTGGCTAAGAAGAAATAAAAACACCCACCATGAAAGTGGGTGTTTTTAATATTTTCAATCTCCGGTTTGTACTTGTCACAAATATTTATGGCAAGTAGGTGTGCCGGAGAGTGAGGATATGTGATGCCGGCACATGCGTGGGTGAAGTTATCGGTCTAGACGAGGAGGATGAAGCTGTTGTCGTTCGATGGGTAGCCAGAGGAGTGTCTATAGGTTACCTCGTTGTCAGTAACCTTGAAGACATCAGTTGATGCTGGCATCTCGCGTTCCCTTCGAACAATACAAACTTCTTTGCCTGTGAGTTGTTTTCGATGTTCTCGGACGAACGCGATGACCTCTTGCAAGGTTGCTGAACGTCTTCCCAGAACCTTGTAGACCACCTGTTCGATGGTTTCTTCGAATTTGCTCAGATTGCACATTGGCCCAAATCCAGCAAGAGGGAAAAGGAAAACTGGAAGGGCATAAGTGGTTGTCCTTTCACTGAAATTGAGGAAATGTGAGACAAGATGACCACTTTGCGTTCTTTCCGTGCATTTGAACAAACGATTGAACTCTTCTTCGTTTACGGCCTGGCCGTTCATGTTGAGTACGAAGCGTTCGCAAGTGACGCCGACCACCGACTTTCCAGCTGATGCGGGCAAGTCTTGGGCCCTGGTCAACACCAGTTTTCTCCTGATGATCATCAAGAGTCTGGACCAGTTGTCCAGGACCCATTGGATGACCATCTCCGCCTCGGGGTATTTCCCGGACGTGAGATCATGTAGAACTCCCCATCCATCAGGTCTGTCCTTTTTCGTTCCCATGATGTTCTCCTTTACCCATCTGGTAATGACGGTTTCAGCTACCGAGCTTTTGCTCTTGACCGAAGCCGATAAGCCAGACGAGCGCATGTGGGCTAGGACCAATTCCTAGCTCTAGATTTTATATACCATATATTGTTTATTTTGTAAAGCTAGTGCACCTATATCAATCATTGGGAGCAAACAATTTTTGATTAATTATTCATTATAAATTAAAAAATCCGCTTAAAACGGATTTTTTAATTTCAATTATTTACAAATAATTTTGTAAACACTTGAGTCACCCCGGTCCTCCAGGTCCGAGTGCTCCTACAGTGTAGGAAAGGTGCAGGACAGTTGGTCACAACATGCCCCAATAGAAGAGTTTGGAGACAAGTGGAATATTGAAAACGGCGCCGATGATGGTTTCGACACTTCCTTCTGAGGGTGTCTTGTAGAAGACAAATGCAGGAATGCCACAGATGCTGTGGGCCTTGGCAATTGTTGGGCAATTGTCCGCATTGAATTCCACAATCTTGAGTCGGTGGCCGAATTCTTCGGCTATATGGTTGAGACGATCTATGGCAAGCCCACAGGGTTGGCACCAATCTGTCCAGAAGAAAACTAGCACTGGTATGGGCGATTTGGTCACTTCTTGTTCGAAGTTTGTCGTGGTCCCGTGCGTTACCTGCTCGTGAAATCTTGGCATTGCCATTAGAGTCTCTCCTGCAGAAGTAATTGTTCAAACATCTTCCAATATGATTTTTATAATAAATCTTATTTTTTGTCAATAGTTCATACTTGGCATTTTATTTTAACGTGTTATAATTAAAATGGTTAATTTTAAAAGCCATTTTTTTATGTCAAATAATCCAATACATTTAGATTTACAAAATAAAAATTTAGAGGATTTACCAGGTATTGATGTAGCCAAATTTAATGAGTTGGCTCGTATTATGCGTGGTTTTATTTTTGCCACAGTAGAGGCGGCGCGTAGTGGACACCCTGGCGGGCCATCGGCCAAAGTGGAACAGTTTCTTGGCATGGTACTTGGTGGGACAATGGCTTTTGATGCATTGGATCCCAAAAACCCTGGTCGAGATAGAGTGATTTGGTCGGCGGGACATTGCTCACCTGGCTTGTACGCTGGCTTGGCTTTAATTTATGAAAGTTTGAGAAAAGCTGGAATAAAATTTGATAAAGAAAAATTGCAAACTTATTTGCCAGAAGATTTGGTTCGCTTTCGCCATCCCGATGGGCCACAGGGTCATATTGAAAATTATAATCCTTTAACAGATTTTGCCACTGGCCCTTCTGGACATGGTTTGTCTGGTGCTGGTGGTATGGCAGTAGTACACAAATCATGTGGACTGGATACGCGAGTTTGGGTGTTTATGGGTGATGCTGAGAGTGAAGAGGGTATGAGTTATGAGGCGCGCAATCTTATCAACACTTTGGGATTGGATAATGTGATTGTTAGTCTTGATTATAATCATTATGGGATTGATGGCGATATTGATGAAGTGATTGCTACTCCATATATCAATCATTGGTTGGGGTTGGGTTGGAATGTGATTGAAATTGATGGGCACAATATTTTGCAGTGCGTTCATGCTTATCGACAGGCGGCCAAAGGATTTGGAAACAGCAGTCCAACAGTAGTTTTGGCACATGCTATCAAAGGCAAGGCCTATGGACAAAAAGAAAATACTGCAGATTCACATGGTACGCCAGCCAAATTTGATGAGTATGTACAAATCATGAAAGAATTAGGATTTGAGATTCCAGGAGTTGAAAAAGAAGTGTTGAAAGATGTTGAAGTGGTGAGTGAAGCAATTACTTCGGAGTTAGCAGGATATGTGAAAGAAAGACTTGAAAGTCAAAAGTCAAAAGTCAAAAGTCAAAAAGAATTGACTGGTCAAATGGAGAAAACATTGGCTGGGCGTCAGTTAGTCAATCCAACTAGTATAAAACGACCAAAAGAATTACCGACAGAGCTTATTTTTGAACCTGGAACAAAAGTGGCGACTAGAAAAGCCACTCAAGCCTGGTTTGAATGGTTGATGAAACAAACAGCATTTTTTTATGCAGGAACAGGGGACTTGAGCAAATCTATTCTTACTGATAAAGCAGAAAAAGTGTTTGGAATAATGTCTCGTGAAAATCCTTTGGGTAGGGGAATTCGTTTTGGGATAGCTGAGCAAAACATGGCCATGTGGTCTACCGCCCTTACAACCGATCGTTTACCGGGAGGATTTGCACCAGTTTCAGTTTTTTCTTCTTATGCAGTGTTTACTTCCATGATGACCAATTGTGTACGTTTGACTTTGATCAATAATCATTTAAATCCAGAAAACAAAGGCTTTTTTATTTTACTAGCGGCGCATGATGGCCCAGAAACAGGCGAGGACGGACCTACTCATCAGGGGATGTATTGGATGAGTATGTTCACCGCTTATCCAGGAATAAAAGTTTATAAACCAATGGATGCCAATGAAACAATTGAAATGCTTTTTTACGCTCTAGAACGCGGTGAGCCGATCGCTTTGTCAGTGAGTCGTCCAGATACTATTGTTTTGGATAGAAGTATTGGAAATTCAAAAGCTAGTGAGGCGGTAAATGGGGCATATGTGTTCTACGAAAGTCAAAAGTCTTTAAAGTCCATAAAGTCAAAAGTCGTGATTGTGGTTGCTGGTGGAATTACTTTGGCGAATACGATGGAGACAGTGCCGGAGTTGGAAAAACAGGGATTGAGTGTGAAAGTATTAGCAGTAACTTCTCCCCAGCTTTTTGAAGAGTTGAGGAAAAATGATCCAAAGAAAGCCGAGGAAATATTTTCTGCTGAAGACAGAAAAAATGTGATAGCCATACACAATGGTTGGAAAGGGTTTCTTTATCCGTTTCTTTTGCCAGAAGATTATCTGGAGCGAAATATTGGCATTGATACTTATCTCAAATCCGGCAATATAAAGGAAGTGTATGAATTGGCTGGGTTGACGACGGAAAATATTAAACAGAAAATTTTAAATATTAAAAAATAACTGTCATTCCTGCGAAGGCAGGAATCCAGATTTTTGATTAGATTCCCACCTTCCCGGGAATGACAATAAAAATATGCAAATACCAAAATTTCTCACAGACAAAAATCTCACACCTAACGTCACTATCAATCCTGCGTTAAATTATCTAGGCACTGAAACAGCTTTTGGTTTTGGCGCAGAAGTAATAAAAGTAGAGAGCTCTAGTAAGTTTTCGCAAGTTTATAAATTTCATGTTGGCGATACTGGTCCGACTACACCTCAGCCGATCATTGAAACAGCTATTCAAGCACTCAAAAATAAAATGACCAAGTATGGGCATTTTCAGGGTTATCCAGCGGTTAGACAAAACATTGCCAAATATTGGAGTGAGATTCGGGGTGTGGAAATTAAGCCTGAAAATATTTTATTAGAGCCGGCTGGCAAGTCAGCTATTGAACTAGCTTTACAAACCCTTATTGCTCCGGGAGATAAAATCATTGTTCAGGATCCTGGATATCCGGTATATGAATCTTTGGCAGAGTTTTATCATCACGGATCTGTTTTACACTGGCAAGCGTTCAAAGATCAAGAGAAGCAAACTTTGGAGTTTAGAGTTGAAGATTTGGAAAAATTATTGACGGAAAATAAACAAGTCAAATTATTGGTCATCAATACTCCGCAAAATCCTACTGGCATGATAATTGGACAAGAGAAGTTGGAAGCGGTAGCTGAATTGGTTAGAAAATATAAATTCTTTGTAATTTTTGATGATATTTATGATCAGATAACTTTTGGTGGACGTCAGCATTTTTCTTTTATTTCTATCCCCGGTATGCTCGATTGGACAGTGAATTTAAATGGTTATTCCAAAAATTACGCGATGACTGGTTGGCGTTTAGGATTTTGTGTAGCACCAGAGTGGCTTATAGAAATTTTTGGTCGATTGGCGATTAATAAATGGAGTAATGTAAATAAGATGGAGCAGATAGTTGCTGGTGCTATTTATGGTGATATAGAATTGGAGGGTTTTAAATATCCAAGTGTGCGTGGACAAGTACAGGAAATAATTAATAAAGATTTTATTGAATATGAAAAAAAAGGCGGGTTTGTTTCCGAAAGCTTAAATTTGCTTCAGCCGTATGTAGTTTGCAATGAAGCTGAAGGGGCATTTTATTTATTTCCCAGTTTTCAACGAGTTTTGGATTTAAAATATGTTAAAGAAGATTTAGGTTTAAAAACAGATGTAGATTTGCGCAATTGGTTTTTACATGAGAAGGGGATAGCTACGTTGTCTGGTAGAGATTTTGGAGCTAGAGGGGCGGGCCATATTCGCTTTTCTTATGCTGAAGACAGAAATAAGCACATTATTCCGGGCATGAAGCATGTTTTGAAAGTGATTATAGAATTAATTGAAAAGAGTGGGGAAGTGTCGCCTTTGAAAGCAGAAGAAGTGGATGAGAAAATACAGAAATTACAAGAGAAATATTTTGTTTAGTCTTGCACATTTTTGATTTTTTGTATAATTTATCTATATGGAAGAAGTATCTAATAATTACAATATAGAAAAGGAGAAAATTTGGAAACAATTTTTGCAGAGAATAAGCCAGATAAGGAAGGATTTTTTTGCAAAGCTATCAGTCATACGTTCTCAGAATGACCAAAAAAAGATAGAAGATGTAAAAAATAAAATAAATAATATTTAATTTTAATAATATGGATGAGGAAATGCTTCCACAACCAGTTGAAATAGGTGAAAATCAAAGAAGGTTGGAATTATTGGAAACAGTACCATCGGATTTTGGAAATGCAACAGAAGAAGTAGTATCCAGTCTTACTGGGGATGTTAAAAGTGCAGTGGATCCAAATGATCCTAGACAAGAAGAGCTAGCACAAAAAGCAATAGAAAAGGCAGAAAAGGAAAAAAGATACGCATTTGCTAGAGTAATTTTGCTTGAGGTTATTGGCAAATATCCAGGTCTTGAAGTGAATAGCATGGCTATTTTGGGTAAAGCCACTAGTTTTAGAGAGGGTGAGGAAAAATCTTCTGTGTTTATGGATAATTTTAAAAAAGTGATTGTGGATATGATAAAGTCGGGTCTTAGTCCTTCGCAAATAGAAAGAAAAAAGGATAAAAATCAGCCAAAAAATGAAGTAAGATTGCCCAGGGCAGGAGTTGTATCAGTAGAGGGGAGAAATGATTTTATTAGAGGAACAAATATGACTGTCACAGAATATGTGGATGAAGCATATAAAAAAGTTTTATGGGCTTGTGAAGAATATGGGAAAGCTTATAACGCCATGATTGAAGGTACTTCATAAAAATATATAAATTTGGACAAAAATAAAAACCCCCGCCTTTCAGTTAACTTTCGAGGCGGGGTTTATTTTTGAGGTAGCCCCTAGGCGCGTGTTGAGGGCACGGCTTTGGGGCTTGGTTTGGAGGGCATAGAACCTCCGATTTTCCGACGCCTCACCTGCTGGCATGGCGTACGGGTAAAGAAAGAGCCTCGCGGTCGATCGCGATCGGTCGTCTGTCGATCCGAGAAGCGGCATAGAAGCCGTCTATGAGGACCGAGCCGTCCGGAGCGAAACCAACCACTTGGACGATACCATGCCCCTCACAATGGAACCAACGTCCCACTTGGGGTTCACGGTCATCGTCAACCAGAAATTCCTTACGTCCTTCCATTTTTCACCTCCTTTGTGGAAGGGATAAGAGTAGTATAGGTTGTTGATAAGAATTTTTTAAGAAACTTGTCAAGAGTTAATAAATATTTGTCTTATTTACATTTTGTCCACTTTTTTAATTGACAATTTTTAAAAAATTAAGTAACATTTATTTGACGTTGGTCCAGCGACGTTGCCTTTGGGGATAAGATCCTCACAACGTGTCCTGGAGTAAACCAACGAGTAGTCGAGGGGGCTAAGCCCCAATGTATAAGGATGGCCCACGTGCCATCCGAAGAACGGCGGTTCCTATACCGCCATGTACACTGGCGGGTTGGCTGCAAGATGCCAACCGCCACTCGCGGGCGCACGTCGCCCGGGTTCCCGGGGGCTGTGGTTACTTTGCCCCCACGCACTTCAGTGGCTTGCTACCTTTCGAGGCGCAGGCTTAGCTCTCCTGGATTTCCGGGACTGAAGTGACTGCTGATGGTTCCCGTCGTGGTACTGTCCAAGGAGGGGGGAAGATTAGAGCAGATAATGTCTTCCCGCACCTCATACTTTAGACACCACCCAAAAGGGTGGTGTTTTTTTATTTTGTTAAATTACTTAATTTTGTCTATGGATGAGATAATAATATCTAAGAGATGGATTTTATAGTATGAAGTTGACATTTTTGGCTAATTTATATATAATCAAAACACTTTTAGGAATGTCATGCTGAACTTGTTTCAGCATCTTTCCATAAAATGTATTTTTTAAATGATTTGTATTGAGAAAGACCCTGAAACAGGTTCAGGGTGATAAACATTATGAACGTCACAGAACTCGCTAGACAATTGAGAATAAACACCAAAGAATTGTTGGATGTACTCCCGCAGTATGGTTTTGATATCGGAGCTAGAGCGGTAAAAGTAGATGACAAAGTTGCAGATAAGATTATGCGTCAGTGGAGGTATATTAAGCGAGATTTGGAAGAAAAGAAAAAGAAAGAAATAGAAGAGAGAAAACTCAAAGAAAAGGAATTGCGTCGAGAAAGTGGTCAGACAGTAGAACTACCAGAAGTGATTACAGTTAGACTTTTTGCAGAAAAATTAAATTTACCGGTTACTCAGATTATTACCGAGCTCATGAAGAATGGTATTTTGGCCAATCAAAATCAAAATATTGATTATGATACAGCGGCTATCTTAGCTGGTGAGTTGGGTTTTTTTGTAAAAAAAGAAGAAGGTGAAACCATTCGTAAAGCTCAGAGTGAAGAAGAAAAGGCCAAAGCTCTGGAAGAAGCTTTGAGTAAATTGGAAAATTTGGAACCTCGTTCTCCTGTGGTAGTAGTGATGGGTCATGTTGATCATGGTAAGACCAAATTATTGGATTCTATTAGAAATGCCAATATTATTGATACTGAAGCCGGTGGCATTACTCAGCATATTGGTGCTTATCAGACTATCTGGAAAGACCCCAAGACCAAAGAAGAAAGAGCTCTTACTTTCATTGATACACCGGGCCATGAAGCTTTTACAGTGATGCGCAGTCGTGGAGCCAAGATTGCGGATATTGCTATTATGGTGGTGGCGGCCGATGATAGTGTCAAACCTCAGACTGAGGAAGTTATCAAGATTATTCAAGCAGCCAAATTGCCGTTTGTCGTGGCGATCAATAAGATCGATAAAGAAGGCGCCGATCCTACCCGGGTGCGCGCAGATTTGGCGCAACGAGGTATTCAGAGTGATGAATGGGGTGGTGCTGTGCCTATGGTAGATATCTCTGCTAAACAAAATTTAAACATAGACAAATTATTGGATGTCATTCTCTTGGTGGCGGATATGAATGCTGATAAAATTCAAGCTAACCCTCATATTCCAGCGATTGGTACGATTATTGAATCACATGTGGATAAGGGGATGGGTCCGGTGGCCACTGTTCTAGTACAAGCCGGGACTCTACGTACCAATGATCCTTTGGTAGTTAATGGTGAAATTTATGGAAAAGTAAGAGCCATGAAAAACTACAAAGGCGAAAATATTAGTGAAGCTATTCCTTCCACCCCTGCGCAAATTATTGGTTTCAAAGTGGCTCCAGAAGTAGGGGATATTCTAGATGTAGGCAGGGCTGACAACGCTGAGAAAATCGATGTGCGTCAAAAACGTGGTTTGCAAACCGGAGCGGAAAAACAAACCATTGTCGTGGCCGAAGAAGGAGATGAAAACGTCAAAAAAACTTTAAATCTACTTATCAAAGCCGATGTTTTGGGTTCTTTGGAAGCGATCATTGGTTCTTTGGAAAAATTGAAACATGAAGAAGTGGGAGTAAAAATTGTTGGTAAGGGCTTGGGTAATATTACAGAGGATGATGTGCATAAGGCCGAAGCCGGTGAAGCGTTGGTTGTGGGTTTCAATGTAAATGCCACGGGCATTGCCGAGGAATTGATGAATGATAAAAATATCCAGTTCAAACACTATGATATTATTTATGATTTGATCAATTGGGTAAAAGAAGAGCTGGAGAAAATGTTAGATGTAGAAAAAATTGTTACAGAAATAGGCCGAGTAAAAGTTTTAGCTATTTTTAGAACTGATAAAAATGCCATGACTATAGGCGGAAGAGTGGAGGATGGTAAAGTTATTCCTGGTTTATTGGCGCGTATCAAGCGTGATGGTCTATTGATCGGTACCGGAAAGATTTCTCAGTGTCAAGTCGGTCAAGCAGTAATGAAAGAAGTAATTCAAGGCACAGAATGTGGTATGCGTTTTGAAGGAAGAGAAAAAATTGAAGAAGGTGATGTTTTGGAGATTTACCGAGAAGAAAGTAAGATTAGAAAAATTATTTTTGAAAAATAATTTTATGTCAGATTTACAAAAATTAAGGGGGTTTGCTTCAATGGAACGTTTTGCCAAAATAACCAATGATAAAGGTGAACCAGTACTCAACTCAGCAGTGGATATAGAAATAGTCAAAAGTCAGGATATGGATTTTAAACAGATAGAAGCCAAAGGTGAAAAAGATCCAAAAATGGTCAATTCTCCAACCATAGAAGAAAGTAAAGATTTTGGTGGAGAAAAATTATTTCAAAAATATTTGGAAATTATTTTTAGAAAATTTCCAGGTGAGATTTATCGGGCTGGAAATGTTAATGAGCGCGCTTTGGGTGATCGGGTAAAGTTGACACAAGGAAGAGGGGAATATATTTATATAATTCCAGTCTCTTTGTCTGAACAAATGAAAAAACTTTTGGAAGAACCAGTAGATTTGGGTGTGGATGATCCAGGTATAGAATTTTCCAAAATGACTGGCTTGAGTGAAGATATTTTGGACCAAAACAATCTTGGTTTTACTCGTAAAATGGAAATCAATGGGCAATTTTTTACGGTTAAGTTTTTGTATGGTCAAGAAAAAGAAGTATCTCCTGGCTCTTATCAGGAGGCTGCTTGATCGGAGTTATCCACTTCTTGCCAGTATTTTTTTAGAATGTTAAAATAGACCCTGTACTGCAAAAGTACAGGGTTAATTTTTTAATATTTATTATGTCACACGTAAATTTGACAGATCAAAATTTCGAGGAGGAAGTAGTTAAATCAACAGTTCCGGTGTTGGTAGATTTTTGGGCGCCCTGGTGTGGTCCTTGCCAGATGATGGGTCCGATTGTTGAAGAGTTGGCAGGTGAACTTGATGCCAGTAAAGTGAAAATTGCCAAGCTTAATGTTGATGAAAATCAGGTTTCAGCTGGGAAATTTCAAGTAATGAGTATTCCCACTTTCCTTGTTTTCAAAGGTGGTCAAGTTGTTGATCAAATGGTCGGTGGTGTACCAAAAGAAAAGTTGAAAGAGATGCTGGAAAAACACCTGGCTTAAAAAAGTGATAAAAATATTTAAACAATCCTGATCTATTCAGGATTGTTTGCTTTTGGAATATGTTATATAATAATTATAGTTTAGTTTTAATTTATTCAATTATATGAAGAAAAATTGGAAAATATTTCTGGGCATTGTTATTTTGGTTTTGGTGGTAGTCTTGGCTTTTTTTGCTTTGTCTAGCAGTAGGAAAATTGCTGACAAAAATGGTTTATCTTTTTCGGTCAATGAGATGGCTAGAGATACTGCCAGTTTTGGAGTTTCTTTTGGTGGTGTTTCTGGTTCAGCTATGAAGATTGCTACAGCACCAGAAGCTGATAGTTATAACCAAGAATCTCAAAACATCAAAGAAAGAATGATTATCAAAACCGGCTCTCTATCTATGGTGGTAGAAGATGTGAGAGAGGGGGTACGCCAAATTATTCAATATGCCACTGATAATGCAGGCTTTGTGGTGCACAGTAATATTTATAAGTCAGGCTTGTCACCAGTAGGTGAAGTCAGTATCCGCATTCCGGTTGCGCTTTTTGACAGCGGTCTAGGAGAAATAAAAAAACTTGGGGAAGTTAAGAGTGAGTCAGTCAATGGTCAAGATGTTACCGAAGAATATGTAGACCTTGATTCCCAGTTAAAAAATTTGCGAGCAGCAGAAAACCAATTTTTACAGATTATGAGTCGGGCAGTGAAGATTGAAGATGTGTTGGCAGTACAAAGAGAATTGACCAATGTCCGCGGTCAGATTGAAAGTATTCAAGGTCGAATGAAATATTTGACCCAAAGCGTGGAAATGTCCACTTTGACCGTTTATTTATCCACCGATCCTAGTGTTTTGCCGGCAGTTGATCAAGAAAATAAATGGAAACCCTGGGCTGAGATCAAAGCCGCCGCTAGAAGTCTTTTGGAGGTAGGCAAGAGTTTGGCGAATTTTGTTATTTGGCTAGTGATTTTTATTCCTGTCTGGTTGGTGGTAGGTTTGGTGGTTTGGATGGTGTTGAGAATCATTAAGAAGAGAAAAAATTTAAACATGTAAAGATTAGTTAAAAAGTTTTTAAAGTTCATAAAGTTTATAAAGTATCAGATTTTGTTTGGTCTTTATACTTTATGGACTTTTTACTTTATAAACTTAGGTAGTTATCCACTATTGAAAGGTTTTTGAACGAGTAGTAGAATATATGGGCTTTTAAAAAATATTTATGAACAATCAATTTGAAAATGCTTTGGCCCAGTTAGATAAGGCAGCCAGAATCATGAACCTAGATAAAAATATTCATGAGGTTTTGAAATATCCGGATAGAGTTTTGACTGTGGCTATTCCGGTCAAGATGAATAGTGGTGAAACAAAAGTCTTTACTGGTTTTAGATCTCAATACAATGATGCACTTGGTCCTTATAAAGGCGGAATTCGCTATCATTCGGGTGTTAGTCTGGAAGAAGTGAAAGCTTTGTCTTTTTGGATGATGATTAAATGCGCTACTGTAAATATTCCTATGGGTGGTGGCAAGGGTGGAATAATAGTTGATTCCAAGCAATTATCGGAAAATGAATTGGAACAACTTTCTCGTGGTTATGTGCAGAAATTATGGCGTTATTTTGGTTCAGACAAAGATGTGCCAGCTCCTGATATGTACACCAATGGCAAGATCATGGGTTGGATGAGGAATGAGTTTGAAAAATTATCTGGTCAAGCAGATCCAGGATTTATCACTGGCAAATCTCTAGCTGATGGTGGTTCAGAAGGTAGAGAAACTGCCACAGCTCAAGGCGGGCTCTATACTGTGAGAGAATTGGCCAAAAGAGTTGGTTTGAAACCAGAGGAAACTACTGTGGCTGTGCAGGGCATGGGTAATGTTGGGGGTTTTATGGCAAAATTATTAAAGCAAGATGGTTATCGAGTGGTAGCGATTAGTGATTCCAAAGGTGGAGTTGTAGTAAGGAATAAGGAAGAAGGAATAAAGAATAATGAGCGTTTGAATCTTGATGAAGTTTTTCAACATAAAGAAAAAACCGGTTCATTATCAGGTTTGGCAGTAGTACAAAATATTTCCAATTCAGAACTTTTGGAGTTACCAGTGGATATTCTGATTCCAGCAGCTATGGAAAATCAGATTACTATGGATAATGTGAATAATATCAAAGCAAAATATATTGTGGAGATGGCTAATGGTCCAACAACACCAGAAGCTGATGAAATTTTGAAAGAGAGAGGAGTAATCCTTGTTCCTGATGTTTTGAGTAATGCTGGTGGTGTGACAGTGTCATATTTTGAGTGGTATCAAAATGTACATAATGAAAAATGGAATGAAGCAGAAGTTTTTGCCAAGCTTGAGCCAATCATGATTACCGCTTTTAATGAAGTTTGGGAGACAAAAGAAAAATATAATATTGATATGAGAACTGCGGCTTTTATCAAAGCGATTGAGAGGGTGGCAGGGCGTATGTCATCCCGAGCGTAGTCGAGGGATCTCTTTGTTATAAAATACCTGCCTCTTCGGCGGGTTTTGTTGTTGACATTTTTTTTGATAGTTGTAAGATAAAGTTATCTCGTTGGCATGGAGGTGCCAGATGGATTCGATCAGTCCTGGATGGGTGGTCATTGGCCTGGTGGGTCTGTTCATCTTCGGATTTCTCATCCGGAGGGCAGTGACAGTGCACCGCCACAACGCGCGCGTCTCGGATTCCGAGAAGAAGACGGAGGAGGCGACGTGCTGAAGGTCGCCACACCCGAGTGCAGTCGGGTGAAGTTTCGTAGGAGTGGGCGCGTACTGCATAGCGCGCCCCTTCACAACAAAAAACCACCTCGAATTTTCGGGGTGGGTTTATTTTAGGGAAGTACAGAGGGTGTCACCAGACACACCCCCTGTACGAGAAAGGAACGGTTTTCCTCAATACGTTGGGTTCAAGGAACCCTGTCTTTGTCCACGGCACAAGAGCAAGTAACTGGAAATGGGGGTTGGGGCTCAAGCATCGTCGGCATGAGACGGGGTTGGAACAGGCACAAGGCACTGCGACGAACCACAGACGTATGGGCGGCGAGGAAACTGGCAATCGTATTAGACCATGATTTTTCTAAAAAGTAAACTTATTTTGTGGATAAAAAATCCCCGCGTCAAATGCGGGGTTTAAAAATGAGGCGTCCCGGGCGACGGAGCAAGGTGCCTCCGTCGCCCGGGGAAAGGAACACGTCAGTTCAGCATGAGGGCACTTACGTCCCCTTAGTTAAGGGCGGGGTCATCACACCTCGCGCCCGTAGCCACACTGGTCTTTTTCTTTTGGTTCACTCGTCGCTACTACAAAAGAGGTTGGGCAGGCGCAGAACGCGCCCTCAACCGGATCCAGTTTTGAACCGACTGAACTGACGTTACTATATTTAAACACATTATATTTAATTTGTAAATGCCTTGATTTTTTAGTTTGAAAAGAGTAAAATAAGATTAAATATGTTAAATTACGCTAAACAAATTACCAAAGAAGCCGGCAAATTGGCTTTGGGTTATTATAAAGATGGGGTTGCTTTTAAAGTAAAAAGTGAACCAAGTGATCTTGTTACCGAAGCTGATACTGCTGTTAATGATTTTTTGGTTAAGAAAATTAAGAAGAAATTTCCTAAACATGGAATTATTAGTGAAGAATTGGAAGAACCAATAAATTCTCACGCTGAGTATGTTTGGGTGTTGGATCCCATAGATGGCACAGGAAATTTTGCTGCTCATATCCCAATGTGGTGTGTGATGGTGGGGATTGAAAAGAAAGGCAAGCCTTTTATTGGGGTTGTTTATGATCCAATACAAGATGAACTTTATTATGCTGAAGCAGGCAAGGGTGCATTTTTAAACGGTAAAAAAATCCATGTCAATAACAAAGAGAAAGTTGATTTTAGTTTTTTGTCAGTTTGTCCTGGGCGCTATATGCCGGGTAATCCTTATTCATCAGAAGAATATCCAAGATATGCTAAATTTTTACAAAATTTAATGGGTGATAAAGGTTTTTGGTTTACTTATTATCGTTGTAATATTTCTTTTTGTCATTTGGCCAAAGGCAGTATTGATGGAGTAATAATGAATGGTTGTCTTTATCATGATTATCTGGCTCCCTATGTGATAGCTACCGAAGCTGGGGCCAAATTTACCGATAGCTATGGTAAGAAGTGGACCAAAGAGAAGAAGGATTCAGTCATTGCCAATCCCAAAATGCATAAAAATTTGCTTCGTTTATTCTGAACGAAGTGAAGAATCTTTTTTAAATAATTAAATATTCATCTAAAATGTGCGAGGTAGGAAAGATCCTTCGCTTCGCTCAGGATGACTGGCAGTATGTCAAAATACGATCATAAAAAAATTGAAAGTAAATGGCCCGCCTCCGCTAAAGCTACGGCGGGTAAACACTATGATCCGAAGGCTATTGAAAATAAATGGCAATTATTTTGGGAACGTGATAAAACTTTTGAAGTTACTGAGGATGAAACTAAAAAGAAATTTTATGTTTTGGATATGTTTCCTTATCCTTCTGGTGCTGGTCTTCATGTTGGTCATCCGAAGGGCTATATTGCGACTGATGTTATGGCTCGCATGAAAATGATGCAGGGCTTCAATGTTCTTCATCCAATGGGTTGGGATGCTTTTGGACTTCCAGCAGAGAATTATGCAATTGCGAATAAAGTTCATCCTTCGGTGGCGACAGCCAAAAATATTGAAACTTTCAAAAAGCAACTGGGTTTACTAGGTTTTACTTATGATTGGGAGAGGGAAGTGAATACTACTGATCCAAATTATTACAAATGGACCCAGTGGGCCTTTATTCAAATGTTTAAGCGTGGTTTGGCTTATGAATCTTTTGAACCGATCAACTGGTGCCCCACTTGTCAGACTGGCCTTGCTAATGAAGATCTTGAAGATGGTAAGTGCGAACGTTGTGGCACTTTGGTCGAACGTAAGCCATTACGTCAATGGGTTTTGAAAATTACAGATTATGCTGAAAGATTATTAAATGATATTGATAAATTAGAACAATGGCCAGAACCGATCAAAGAAATGCAAAGAAATTGGATTGGGAAGAGTGAAGGTGCAGAAATAAACTTTCGCGTCATGTTGAGCGAAGTCGCGTCGGACGCGACGAAGTCGAAACATCCCGTGGAACAAAGGGATCCTTCCCCGCAAGGCGGGGCTCAGGATGACGATGTGGTGCTTACAGTTTTTACCACTCGTCCTGACACTCTTTTTGGGGTAACATATATGGTCGTTGCTCCTGAACATCCGTTGCTCGGGAATAATGAATTAGGAATTAAGAATTATGATGAAGTGTTGGGGTACATTGCCAAAGCAAAAAACAAATCAGACTTAGAACGTACAGAATTACAGAAAGAAAAGACTGGAGTCGAGTTGAAGGGAGTGAAGGCAGTCAACCCAGTGAATGGCGAAGAGATCCCTATTTTTGTAGCGGATTATGTTTTGATGAATTATGGCACTGGAGCCATCATGGCTGTGCCAGCACATGATGAGAGAGATTTTGAGTTTGCAAAGAAGTTTGGTTTGCTAATGAAAGAAGTAGTAGTTGAACAAGTAAATTCTCGTTTTAGTGATTCTGAGCCACGCAGAATAGCTATAGCCATTGTTGAAAATGATAAAGGGGAAATTCTTATACAATCAGATACCCGTAATAATAAAACCACTTATTGTTTGCCAGGTGGGGGGGTAGATGAAGGAGAAGACATTAGAGAGGCATCTTTGAGGGAAATTAAAGAAGAGACGGGTTATATCGAATTTGAGAGTATAAAGAAAGTGGGAACTTTGGAAGCAAATTATTACAATCCTAGAAGAGAAATTAACCGACAAGCTTTAGCCACCTGTTTTTCAATGAAATTAAAAAGTAATAAAAAGATAGAAGTTCAATTTTCTGAAACAGAAAAACAAGGGTTGATTAAACACTCTTGGTTGAGTAAGGAGGAAGCAATGAAAGTTTTATCAAGCGAAAATGCTTCTTCTGGTGAGGATCTTGCTTTATTTAAACGTTATTTGAAGAATAAAGATGAAGCCTTTTCAAATTTAGGTGTTGTTATCAATTCTGACTTCTTAAACGGCTTAGAAACAAGAGACGCCAAAGAAAAAATGATTCAATATTTAGAAGAAAAAAATATTGGTAAAAGAAAAGTGCAATACAAACTTCGTGATTGGGTATTTTCTCGTCAACGTTATTGGGGTGAACCAATTCCGCTTGTTCATTGTGAGAATTGTGAGAATAAAAAATATAATTATATTTTTATTCATGGTTTTTCTTCAAGTTCTGAAAGAGGTTTTAAACCTTGGTTGAAAGAAGAATTAGAAAACAGAGGTCATAAGGTTTGGAATCCTGATTTACCAAATACCAATAATCCTAGTGTTAATGAACAAGCTGAATTTATTTTGAAAAATTCACCATTTGCCATTGATGATAATTTAGTTTTGGTTGGACACAGTTTGGGTGGACCAGCGATTTACCGAATTTTAGAATCAATAAGCCACAAGATTGCTCGGGCTGTTTTGGTTGATCCGGTAGTTCGTCCACGATTTAATGATCAAGATCGTCCAGAAGTGGTGGCTAGTTGTGATTGGAAGTTTAATTGGAAAAAAATAAAAAATAATTGTCAGCAATTTATTATTTTGGGTGATATAAATAGACCAATTATAAAAAAGGAACATTTAATAGAGTTAGAAAAAAATCTATCAGCTGATTTATGGTGGGTGACTCCAAGAAATTATCATTTTAGCAGTCGTAATGGTGCAGTAGAAGATGAACCGACAATATTAAAAGCGGCCGTAGCTAATGGCTGGATTCCAGTTCCAGAAAAAGACTTGCCACTGGAACTTCCCAAAGTAGAAAACTATGAACCAAGTGGAACAGGGGAATCACCTTTGGCCAATATTGAAGAATGGGTGAATACCAAGTGTCCGGTGTGTGGTGGGCATGCTAAACGAGAAACAAACACTATGCCGCAGTGGGCGGGAAGCTGTTGGTATTACCTACGCTATTGTGATCCGAAGAATAAAAAAGAATTAATTAATAAAGAAAAAGAAAAATATTGGAATCCAGTGGATCTTTATGTTGGTGGAGCAGAACATGCTACTCGTCACCTCATCTATGCTAGATTTTGGCATAAGTTTCTTTATGATATTGGCGTAGTTTCTCATGAGGAGCCATTTATCAGATTACAAAATGTGGGTTTGATTTTGGCCGAAGATGGTCGCAAGATGAGTAAGCGCTGGAATAATGTAATTAATCCTGATGATGTTGTTGCAGAATATGGTGCGGATGCCATGCGACTTTATGAAATGTTTATGGGTCCATTTGATCAGCCAGTAGCTTGGAGTACTCAGGGAGTGGTAGGGATGAGAAGGTTTTTGGAGAAGGTATGGGCACTCAAGTCAAAAGTTCATAAAGTCGAAAAGTCTGTAAAGTCTAATATTGATACCTTATTACATCAAACTATCAAAAAGGTATCTGAAGATATTGAAGCCATGCGATATAATACAGCCATCTCTCAAATGATGATATTGGTAAACGAAATGATCAAAGAAGAAAAATTATTCCTTACTCATTATTCTTTATTCCTTCAATTATTGTCACCGTTCGCTCCACATATAGCCGAAGAATTATGGAGTGAATTGGGAAATAAAGAATCAATCTTCAAATTTGATTGGCCAAAATATGATCCAGCTTTGATTCAAGACGAAAAGATTACTATTGCCGTACAAGTAAATGGTAAATTGCGTGATACTTTTGATATTCCAGTTGATATGTCTGAAGAAGAAATTAAAAAATTAACTCTGTCATCTGAAAAAGTTCAAAAATGGCTAGAGGGTAAAGAGCCAAAGAAAGTTATTTATGTGAAAGGTAGGCTAGTGAGTGTGGTGGTGTGATGAATGGAACACGGATTTAACGGATTAAACGGATTTTAACGAATTATAAATTATGCTTCAGGAGGAAATAAGTAGTAAAGTATTACGAGCATACTATAATGTTTATAATACCTTGGGTTATGGTTTTTTGGAGAAAGTTTATGAAAATGCCATGGTAATTGAATTACGAAAATTGGGTTTACATGGTAGAAGACAAGTACCAATCAAAGTTTATTATGATGATTTACAGGTTGGGGATTATTATGCTGATATTATTATTGAAGATAAAATAATAGTAGAATTAAAAGCAGCCGAAGCTCTGTGTGAAGAACATGAAGCTCAATTGATAAATTATCTTAGAGCTACTTCTATTGAAGTTGGCTTTTTATTAAATTTTGGTAAGAAACCAGAATTTAAAAGGAAAATATTTGAAAATAAATATAAGAAATCCGTTCCGATTTGTTAAATTTGTTCAATCCGTGTTCTATTATTTATGATAGAAAAAATTATCAATTCAAAAAGCAAGACGTTTTTGGCGCTTTGCTTTTGTTTTTTATTAGGAGTTTTGTTTATTTCTATTTTTGATTGGCGCTTTGCTTTTGTCTATTTATATTCATTATTATTCATCATCATATCATTTATTATTTATTTTTGGTCTAATAAAAAATTATTATTTTTATTTTTTTGTTTTCTGATTTTTTTGCTGGGCGTGGTCCGTTATCAATTGTCTTTTTGGGGGCAGGAAATTTCAACCGGTATAAAAGAATTTACAGCTTATATTTCGTCTGAACCAGATGTGCGGACAGATGGGGTGCGCTATATTGTCAAGTCAGATTTTGGTAAAGTTTATTTAAAAGAGCCATTATACCCACGCTATAGTTATGGTGATGAACTTGAAATAAAATGTGATTTACAAAAACCAGAAGTTGGTTCAGACGGTTTTCGCTATGATATGTATTTGGCGCGCTATGGAGTTTTTACAGTTTGCAATAAGACCACAATAGAAAAAATTGGCACAAACAAAGAAAATTTTTTATTGAGAGGGATTTTTAATTTTAAAAATACCATTGCCAATAGAATAAATAAACTTTGGCATGAACCGTATGCTAGCTTTATGGCCGGGCTACTCTATGGTTATCGCGGGGGACTGGGGAGTTTGAATGAATTATTTAGTCGAACAGGTGTCACGCATATTATTGCCATTTCTGGTTATAATATTACCATCATAGTAACAATACTCATGACGATTTTTGTTAATTTTTATATTCCACGTAAGAAAGCTTTTTGGATGATTGTTGCAGGAGTTATTTTATTTGTAATTTTTACTGGAGCATCAGCCTCGGTCGTGCGAGCGGGCATCATGGGAATAATAGTACTTTTAGCCAAACAAATGGGGAGATTGTCTCGAGTAGGGAATGTCCTAGTCTTAACTGCCGTAATAATGGCTTTACAAAATCCTTTGATTTTACTTTGGGATGCTGGTTTTCAATTGTCTTTTATTTCTACTCTAGGTTTGGTTTATTTGTCACCACTTATTAATTCTCTCATCCCCGTGAAAGCAGGAATCTTGGCTATAAAAAATAAGATCCCCGCCTTCGCGGGGATGATAGAGGTTTTACAAGAATCGGTTGTTTCCACTTTTTCGGCGATCATTGCTACTTTGCCATTGATTCTATTTCAATTTGGCCGACTGTCTATAGTCGCGCCTGTGGTTAATATGCTTATTCTTTGGTTGATTCCTTTTTTGATGTTAAGTGGTTTTTTGGCATTATTATTTAGTTTTTTATTTTTTCCTTTGGGTCAAGTGGTCGCCTGGTTGAGCTGGGTAGGACTCAAATACATTACGACAATAGTTGAGTGGTTTGCCAGCTTAAAATTTGCTGCTATTGATCTACAAATAACTTGGTGGATGATGGCAGTCTTGTATGGAGTTATGATATACTTTATCACACGTCATCCCCGCGAAGGCGGGGATCTCGTTAGGTAATAAGATTCCTGCTTTCGCAGGAATGACATTTATTAAATATGATAAAAGTCAAAGTTTTAAATTCAAAAAATGGCTATGATTTATTGGCCGATTATTATACAAAGAAAGAAAAATACTGGGATAGTTTTGAAAAAGATCAAGTATTAACTTTGCTTGGTGATGTAAAAGCTAAGAAAATTCTAGATGTAGGTGCAGGTAATGGACGTCTAGGTCTACGTTTGGCTAAATTAGGTGCAGAAGTGACAGCGCTTGATGTTTCCGAAGAGATGTTGAATAAAATAAAAATTAAAAATTTAAAATTAAAAATTAATACTGTGATTGGCGAGGCCGAGGATTTGCCTTTTGAAGACGAAAGTTTTGATATTGTGATTGCTACTTTTTTAATTGTGCATTTGAAAAGTTTAACTAGATTTTTTGATGAAGTTTACCGTGTACTTAAACCAGCCCTTCGGCAAGGCTCAGGGCAAGGTGGAAAGTTTTTAGTAACCAATATCAATCAGCGCAAAGCGCCAGAAATTAAAATTGGTAAAGATGTGGTAGAAGTGGAATCATATTATCACCGACCAGAGAGTGTGGTAGAAGAGTTGGAGAATTTAGCTTTTTCTGTGGAAGAAAATAAGTTTGTCAAAGAAAAAGAAGTGTGGGTGAATCAGATTGTTTTGGCTAGAAAGTAGTGTTCGTCATTCTGAGCGAAATGAGCGTTAGCGAATGTAGCCGAAGAATCTCGTCTAGAAAGGGATCTTTCGACTTCGTTCACTCCGTTCACTTCGCTCAAAATGATGAGTATGAAAAAATTTATTTTCATAATTTTTATTTTACTTTTGATAGTGCTTGGTTTATTGTGGAAAATAAAAAGTGAGTCGTCACCCAATCTAGCTGTAGAGACGATAGCAGAAGAAACAGAAAAAAATTTAAAAATTACTTTCCTAGACATTGGACAAGGGGATGCTAGTTTTATTGAATTTATTGATGGCCAGCAAATGCTCATTGATTGTGGGATTGATGCTAGAATCTTGGAAGCTCTAGGCAGGGTAATGCCTTATTATGACAGAGTAATAGATTATTTAGTTGTCACTCATCCGGACAATGATCACTACGGTGGCTGTATAGATGTTTTGGATAGATTTGAAGTGAAAAATATTATTTATAATGGCCTAGAAAAATCTGCTGATAAATTTTGGCAAGAATTTTGGCAGAGAATAGAAAATGAAAATGCCAATTATTTTAAGATTGAAAAATTAGATGTTTGGGAAGTTGCAAGTACAACTATGACTTTTTATTATCCCAATCATGATTTGGCAGAAAATTTAAACATTCCTGGGAGTGATAAAAAAGCCAGTGATAATAATACTTCTATAATTTTTGAATTAAATTATCTGGGCCATGAAATTTTGTTTACTGGTGATATGGAAGAGACTTTGGAAAAATATTTATTAAGTGTTTTTGCCGAGAAACTTGATAGTGATATTTTGAAAGTCGGGCATCATGGCAGTGCCACAGCTTCAAGTCAGGAATTTTTGAAAATAGTCTCTCCCAAGTATGCTGTAATTTCTACAGATAAAAATAATAAATTTGGTCATCCTTCACTTCGGATTTTGAAACGATTGGAACGTTCTGAAACAGAGATTTTACGAACAGATTTGCAGGGTGATATTGTCTGTGAAATTGGGGAGCAAATAAGTTGCCAATAGTATAATTTTTTGCTAATATAAACTTATATGAAATTAATACTACGTTGGGTTATCAATGCCGGAGTGTTATTGCTCCTAGCTAATTATTTACCAGGAATAACAGTCTCTGGTTGGTATACGGCGCTTATCACTGCCCTAGTTTTGGGTTTGGTAAATGCTCTTATCAAGCCTTTATTGATTATTCTTACTTTGCCGATCAATATTTTGACTCTGGGCCTGTTTACTTTGGTTATCAATGCTTTATTGTTTTGGTTTGTAGGGACTTTTATTCAAGGTTTTTCAGTGGCTGGTTTTTGGCCAGCCTTTTGGGGTGCTTTGATTTTGAGTTTAGTAAGCTGGTTTGTTAGTAGTTTACTTAAAAAATAATATGTCCAATTATAAAATTATTTCTGTCGGTGGCTCAATTATTATTCCCAAAACTGGGTTTGATATTAAATTTCTCAAAGCTTTTAGAAAATTGATTTTGGATCGGGTAAAAAAAGGTGATAAATTTATTCTAGTTATTGGTGGCGGAGCGACTTGTCGATATTATCAAGAGGCTTTGAAAAAAGTAAATAAAGTTAGTGATACAGATTTGGATTGGCTAGGGATCGCTTCTACACATTTTAATGCGGAGTTAGTGAGATTAATGTTTAGTGGTTATTCCTATCCCGAGGTAATTAAAAATCCTACCAAGAAATTAGAAATTAAGAAACTAAGAAACTGGCCAATTATTATCGCTGGTGGCTGGAAACCTGGCTGTTCTACAGATAAGGATGCTGTGCTATTGGCAGAGAATTTTGGTGCCAAAGAAATGTTGAATTTATCAAATATAGAATATGTTTATGATAAAGATCCTAATAAATTTAAAAATGCTAAGAAAATAGAAAATATAACTTGGAAAGACTTCCGTAAAAATATTGTTGGTTATAAATGGGTGCCGGGTAAAAATGTGCCTTTTGATCCAATGGCTGCTGGCTTGGCCGAGAAGTTGAAATTGAAAGTAGAAATATTACGAGGAACAGATTTGGTAGAGGTGAAGAATGCTTTGGTGGGAAAGAAATTTAGAGGAACGGTAGTTGAATAGTGTGATATTTGTCATGCTGAACTTGTTTCAGCATCTTTTCCAAATTTTATTCAGCGTAGCAAGTATGATTTTATAAAAGACCCTGAAACAAGTTCAGGGTGACAAACCGCCTTGCCAAAGGCGGTTTTTTTGTTTATATTAAGATAATATGGAAGAGTCAAATTTTCAGGTATATTCAACTTCTGAAGAGGCCTGGAAAGCCATGTTTCAGGCGATTTTAGGGGCCACCAAGTCAATTTATTGGGAATTGTATGTTTTTGTGGATGACGAGGCTGGTGGGCCTTTTTTTGAGGTTTTGGAAAATAAGGCTCGAGAAGGAGTGGACGTCAAATTGACTATTGATTCCCTGGGAAGTTTTTGGTTATCCAAGAAACGTGTTGAATCTTTGAAAATGGCCGGAGTTGATTTACGTTTTTTCCACGAAAGGAAAAATCGTTATCGTGGTTGGTGGAAAAGACTGTGGGCCAGAACGCATCGAAAAATTTTGATTATAGATGAAGAAACGGGCTTTATTGGCGGGGTTAATATTGATAAAAAAATGCGTGATTGGTTGGATGTGCAAGTGAAAATAATTGGCACACCTGTACGTTCACTCTTACGAGCTTTTGCTAAAAATTATTTGATCTGCGGTGGGGAAAAGTCCAAAGTTAAACATTTATTAAAATATCGTTTTAGAACAGATCAAGAAAAGCTTCGTTTTGTCTATGATGAACCGCATAAAAGCCATTCGCGAGCACGTAAAAAATATACAGAAGCTCTACGCAGAGCTAAAAAAAGAGTAATTTTTTTCTCCCCTTATTATTTTCCAGATAGAAAATTTCTGCATGCTTTGTGGCAAGCCAAAAAACGTGGTATTAGAATTGATTTGCTTATTCCCTTTCGAGCTGATGTAAAAATTTTGGCCTATGCCAACTATTTTTGGTTTGCTCTGATGAGAAAGATGGGGGTAAATATTATTTTTTCTTCAAAAATGATGCATGGCAAAGGAGTGATTGTGGATGATGAGTGGGCCATGGTTGGTTCTAGTAATTTGGAACAAACCAGTTTCTACAATAATTATGAAGCAAATTTACATCTTCGTGATAAAAGATTAGTTGATATTTTAAAATCAAATGTGGAGAAATGGCTCCTGGATTCAGTACAATTTGACGAAAATAAATGGTCCAAGAGGGGAGTTTGGCATAAATTTAATGAATGGCTGGCAGTAAAATTATATAAACTTTGGTATGGTGATAAATAGAAATTAGAAATAATCAATTATGGATCAGGAAAATAAAATTCAACCGTTAGCAGACAAAATGAGACCGCGTACTTTTAGTGAGTTTTTTGGTCAGGAGGAAATTGTGGGTGAGGAAAAACTATTACGTAAACTAATCGAGAGCGATCAGTTGTCTAGTTTAATTTTTTGGGGTCCACCCGGTGTGGGTAAGACTACTTTGGCGCAGATTATTGCTGAGAAAACCAAATCATATTTTGTGGTACTTTCAGCAGTTGATAGTGGTAAAGAGGATTTACGCAAAGTGGTAAAAGAAGCTAAAGATCGCTTGCATGGATTGGAGCAACAAAAAACAATTTTATTTATTGATGAAATTCATCGTTGGAGTAAGGCCCAACAAGATGCGCTTTTGCCATTAGTTGAAAGAGGGGATTTGATTTTGATTGGCGCGACGACGGAAAATCCTTCGTTTGAAATTATTGGTCCGCTTTTATCTCGTTCACGAGTGTTTATTTTGAAAAAATTAGAAGATAAAGATATTATAAAAATAATTGTTCAGGCTTTAGCAGATAAAGAAAGGGGATTGGGGAATTATAATGTAAAAATAGATAAAGAGGCTTTGGAACTTTTGGCGGGTTTAGCAGCAGGTGATGCACGAGTGGCGTTGAATGGGTTGGAACTTGCGTTCAAGTCCAAAGTCCAAAAGCCTGCCCGCCAAGCTGGCATGACAGGCGGGTCCGTAAAGTCTAAAGTTGTGATTGAGGTGGGTGATATTAAAGAATCATTACAAAAGACGCACTTAATCTTTGACAAAAAGGGTGAAGAGTTTTACAATCTTATTTCTGCTTTACACAAATCCATGCGGGGGAGTGATACTAATGCTAGTTTATATTGGTTGGCAAGAATGGTAGAAGGTGGGGCTGATCCACTCTATGTAGCACGCCGGATTTTACGTTTTGCGGCAGAAGATATTGGCGTGGCAGATTCTAGGGCTTTGCTGGTGGCTAATGCGGCCTATGATGCTTGTCATAAACTGGGATTTCCCGAGTGCAATGTTCACTTGGCCGAAGCTGTGGTTTATTGCGCTCTAGCCAAAAAGTCCAATTTATTATACACTGCTTATAACCAAGCGGCGGAAGACGCTAAAAACACTTCACATCTAGGTGTTCCACTACATCTCCGTAATGCACCAACCAAGTTTATGAAAGAGATTAGATATTCCAAAGGATACAAGTATACACCAGATTACAAGCCCGAAGATGCAAAACAGGATTACTTGCCGAAGGAGTTGAAAGGAAGAGCGTATTTAAAAAAATAAAAGTAATATGAGAGAAGAAGAAGCTAGAGAAATATTGAAACAAAGAGTTGAAAAGTTAATGTCCAATAGGGCTTTTTTACGTTTTGCCAGAAGTTTTTTGGTTTATCAAGAAATATATGGCAGTACGGATAGTATTAAGAAGAAAAAAGAAATGAGGCAGAAGATGGGGGATGTTTTTAATGGTATTTTTTTTGGAACTGTAATAGATAGAGAAGAATTATGTACAAATTTAGCAGAATTTTTCAGAGAGCTTTTTATTGAATGTGAAAAAGGTCAATTTGATACTAAAAAGTTGGCTGAAAAATTGGCGCTATCCTCGTTTTATGAAAGATTTGATTCAGAATGGAATAGTAAACCAGAAGTTTCTGAACATGATGAACAGATTAATGAATTGGTACTTTATACAAAACATCCAGATTACCCCATTATGATTCATATAAAGCCAGCTAATCTCGATACTAAGGACTTTGTGCCAAAGTTGGTTGAAGGTTTTAGAATTATTGCTGGAAAAATGAAGAGTGGGGAGATTGATGAATCTTATAAAGATGTAGTGATGAAGTCTTGGCTTTTGTCTGGAAAGTTTTGGGATGAAATCAAAAAAATTTTTGGTGATACGGTCAAAGGCTATCTGTCCTTGGGTAAAGAAGATACCAAACCGGAAGATGTCAATGTTGCTTTGATTTATAATAGAAAGTCTTTAGAAGAATATTTAAAAAGTGGAGAAGTGCCATTAATTGGGATTATTACGTTGACAAGGGAACAATTTTTAGAAAGGTTTGGTAGTGTAAATCCCCTCTAGAGAGGGGTGCCGACCCGCCAATTTGGCGGGGAGGCGGGGTGTGTGACCGTGGTTTGCAAAATTATGCCAGTTATTAACTACCAACAATCATTAAAACAAAAGGCCCGGGAACTACGCAAACATTCCACACTAGGCGAAGTAATACTCTGGAAATATTTAAAAAATAAACAAATGTTGGGTTTTGACTTTCATCGTCAAAAATCAATCCACAACTATATTGTAGACTTTTATTGCCCCAAATTAATGTTAGCAATAGAAATAGATGGTTTTGCTAGTCATGATATGAAGTCAGATTACGATAAACAGAGACAAGAGTTTTTGGAAAATAAAGGCCAAAAACTTTTAGAAAATTATATCACTAACCAACGGTAACACACCCCGTCTCCGACTGCGACGTCGGAGCCACCCCTCTCTAGAGGGGATTAATATTTATGAAAAAATTTTTACTCCACACCTGCTGTGCGCCGTGTAGTATCGCCATTATAGATGAACTCAAAGATAAGTTTGATTTGACAGTCTTTTTTTATAATCCAAATATTTTTCCAGAAGAAGAATATTTGAAGCGCAAGAAATATGTTATTCAAGTTTGTGAAGAATGGGGTGTGAAGATGATAGATTGGGATTATGAAGTAGAGAAATGGAACGAGACAGTTAAGGGTTTAGAGAATGAACCAGAGGGAGGAGCGCGGTGTGCGGTGTGTTTCAAAATGCGTTTAGAAAAAACTGCCAAGTATGCCAAAGAAAATAATTTTGATATTTTTTCTACCAGCCTTACTTCTGGGCGAACTAAGCGCGCAGAAATAATCAACCCTATTGGTCAGTTATTGGCAGATAAATATGGACTTGAATATTTAGCTGAAGATTGGAAAAAAGGTGGACGACCCACCTCCGCTACCACCTTCGCTGAAGCTTCGGCGGTCAAGAAAGCTACGGCGGGCAAGCAGGAAAGTAGACAAGAAAAAGCTACTAGGTTGGTTAATGAGCGAGGGATTTATCGGCAGAATTATTGTGGATGTAAGTATTCTTTAAAATTGAATTACATAGATAATAATAAAAAATAGTTGACAAAGTATCGTTTTTTTGATATAATGATATTACTATTATTAATATTCATTGTATGAAAAGTGACTTAGCACTTCAACAATTGTCTGCTTTAATTAAAGAACGTTCCGTTACCATTTGTTCCAAAGAAGAAATTGATAGTATTTATAGTAAGGACAGATGGCCAAAACCAGGTAGACTTCCAAAAGAAACAAATGATGGAGACGCTGAATTTTATCATAGTGATAAAGGTGTAGATGGATTTCGTATTTTGTATAAATCGGGTGATGGTAGTATTAAACAGTTTGTTGTAACAGAAAAAGAAATAGAAAGTGGCGCTTTCGATGGAGTAAAAACAAGTGATGATTTTATATATTTATTATTGGATGCTCAATTTAGATTAACTTTAAATGATGTAGCACGTAATGAACATGGGCCTTTAGATCAAACTATCCAGGCTGTTACAGACTATAAACGCGAAAGAGAATTAGCTGAGGCATCTGCAGCTAGACAGCGGGAGGAAAAACTTAAAAAAGAGGAAGAAGCAAGAATACTGAAAGAGAGAACAGAAGGTGGTTTCCGTTTTTGATGTGTATTTATATAATATAAAACCGACCAAGTGGTCGGTTTTTTGTTCTTGACATTTTTTATGTTTATGTTAAGATTGTTTGGCTGATGAACCTTGCGTCACGTGTATGGATGGCCTGAGAGCCATAGCACTGATGTGAGTTTTGTTGGCTGGGGGCTGACAGCGGTCCGATACGGACTGAGTTTTCGACGAAAGTCGACGATTGTGGTCTCGGACCGCTGTCGCCCCTGTTTTGAACGGAGGCTAAGGGGGTGTGTTTTTCTGTATACACATCCCCCGCGTTCCAAATAAATAAATTTTGTTTATTTAGAATGAAAAATAATCCCGATATTATGTCGGGATTATTTTTATCTTTCTTCCTTTGTCTATGTGTTCAATTTTTATTTTTTTTACTTTCTTTCCTTTCAACAATCTACGCAATTTTTCTGGCCATTCAATAATACAGACCGTATCGGGCGCGCCGATGTAGTCTTCGGCACCGATTTCAATTAGTTTTTCTTCATTTTCTAGTCGATATGTATCTATATGGACAAGACTTTTGACTTTAGAGACTTTAAGACTTTTGACTTCGTACACGTTCATGAGTGAAAAAGTGGGGGAGGTGATATTTTTTTTCACGCCAAAATATTCCGCTATGCCTTTGGTGAGGGTAGTTTTTCCAGCGCCTAGGTCACCTTCAAGTAATATAACATCACCGCCTTGGAAAGTGGTAGCTATTTTTTTGCCGAGATTGATTGTTTCTTTTTGATTTTTGGTTATCATGCAAGTTCAGGATAAAGAGGAAATTTCTTTGTCAGTTCAATAACTTGTGTTTTAATATTTTTTAATTTTTCTTCGTCTTGCCAATTTATAATTGCTTCGTTCATCCAGTCAGCAATAATTTCCATTTCTGCTTCTTTCATGCCACGAGTAGTTAGAGCCGGTGTACCAAAGCGAATACCAGATGGGTCCATTGGACTTCGTGGATCATCTGGGATCATATTTTTATTGAGAGTGATGCCGGCGATATCTAGCGCATCTTGGGCTTGTTTACCAGTTACACCTTTGGAAGAAAAAACATCAACCAGAAGTAGATGATTGTCTGTACCACCAAAACAAAGTTTGTAGCCAAATTCATTAAATTTTTTCTCCAGCACTTTGGCATTGGTTTTTATTTGTCGAGCATAATCTGCAAAAGCTGGTTCTAGAGCTTCTTTAAAAGCTACAGCTTTGGCAGCAATATTATTTTCATGCGGTCCACCTTGGAGTCCAGGGAAAACAGCTTTGTCAATTTGTTTGGCAAATTTTTCTTTACACATAATCATTCCACCTCTGGGACCACGCAGAGTTTTGTGAGTAGTAGTAGTGACTACATCAAAGATTGGCACTGGATTATTCATTTGTTTGCCAGCAATGAGACCACCAATGTGTGAAACATCAGCCATGGTGATCGCTCCTACTTCGTCAGCAATGATTTTTATTTTTTCATATTCAATCTCGCGTGAATAAGCTGAATAACCAACAAGAATCATTTTTGGTTTGTGTTCTAGTGCCATTTGGCGGAGATTATCCAAATCAATATTACCTTCAGCATTGGTTTTGTAGCGGATAAAATTAAAAACTTTGGCCATGTAAGTGACTGGATGGCCGTGAGTTAGGTGCCCACCATGAGAAAGATCCATTCCAAGAATAGTATCACCAGGTTCGAGAAGTCCGAAATAAACTGCCACATTCATAGGTGCTCCAGAAAGAGGCTGGACATTTACATGTTCGGCTTGAAAAAGCTCTTTGGCACGGTCGATAGCTAGGCCTTCGGCGACATCAATAAACTGACAACCTCCGTAATAGCGTTTGCCAATATAGCCTTCGGAATATTTATTGGTCATTACTGAGCCCAAGGCCTCAAGCACTGCCAGAGAAACAAAGTTTTCACTGGGAATCATTTCAATACCTTCTTCTTGGCGGGCCAGTTCGTTTTTTATTGCCTCAGCGACTTTTGGGTCAAAGTCTGATAATTTTAGTTTGTTCATAATACTTTGTAATTATTGAAATTTAAGTGTTTTTATGGTATCATAATGGGGTACAATAATCAAACGTCATTCCTGCGAAGGCAGGAATCTTTCTTTAAATCAAATAAGATTCCCGCTTTCGCGGGAATGACATACAATTTATGACTTGGATATTTTTTGCTCTAGGAGCTAGATTTCTTTGGTCGTGGACTAATATTGGGGATAGATTTCTTTTGACTAAAAAGATCAAAAATCCTTTGGTTTATTTAGTCGTTGGTTTTTTGGTTGATATTTTTATTATTCCTTTGTGGTTATTTTTTGGGCTACAATGGTATGGTTGGAATAATTTATTTTTGATTATTTTTCAAGCTATCTTATTTTTTTCCGGGACTTTTTTGTATATTTTATCAATCCAGAGGGAAGAAGCTTCACGTGTAAATTTACTTTGGAATATAATGCCACTACATGGGCTTTGGCTCTCTTGGTTGATTTTGGGAGAAAAATTATCAAACAATCAATTATTAGCTCTCTTAATTTTGTTGATTGCCAGTATTTTGGCTGGTTTGCATGCCGTTGGTAAAGAAAAATTTAAATTTTCAGTAAGTTTTTGGCTAATGTTGGCGAGCACTTTTCTTTACGTGAGTGCTGATGTAATAACGCGTTATCTAACCCAAAATAATATTTCAGCTTTGCATTTGGCTGGTTATCAGTTGTTTATTCTACCTATTTTAGCTGGGTTATTTTTCTTTTTTAAAAATTTCCGTCAGCAATTTTATTTAGAAAAAAATAATTATACTTGGAAAATTTTATTGATTCTTGTTGTCATGGCCCTATTTAGTCGTGTGGGTGTATTGTTTAATATGAAAGCTTTGAGCTATGGTCACATTGCTCTGGTCAATGTTTTGGAGGGTGCTCAAGCAATTATGGTTTTTTTAATTGCTCTTCTGTTTACTTACTTTGCCCCCAAAATTATTAAAGAAGAAATTGATCGTAAAAATTTAATATTAAAACTTGTGGCTTTGGTTTTGATGGTGGTGGGCATTGCAGTTTTGAATTTGAATGTGTGATAGTTTATAAAGCTCATAAAGTCAAAAGTCCATAAAGTAAAAGTATTGATGTTTTATTGTTTAAATGATAAAATGTTTTTACTTTAATAATATCTAAAATTATGCAAGACATTCAAGAGATTTGGGCGAGGATTCAAGGCATTAAAAAACAACAAAAAGATTTGCGTGCAGCCTATAAAGAAGCACTCCAGGCATCGCTAGAATATGTGGAGCTTTCTGACAAACTCAAAACCATGCGCGAGAGAAAGAAACAAATCGAAAATAGCGTGAAAAATGATTTTGCTAGTGAATTTACCAAGTTGGATGATTTGAAAATAGATTTGGAATCTGATATGACCATGCTTTCTGATTTAGCAATGACCAAATTTATGAAAGGGGAGACAGTGGAAATAAAAGATGAGTATGATAATGTTTATGAGCCGGTGTTTAGTGTGAAATTTAAAAAGACTTAGTCAAGGAATAATGAATAAAGAATAAGGAATAAAAAATGCCCCGTATATTGCGAGGCATTTTTATTTAGATTCATCAGTTCCCCAAAATTTTTATTTTTTAAAAACTTTGGGGATATGGAACTGACGAAGAACAAAAGGTACAAGCGAATCAGCCCCACATCCCAGCGCGAAAAAACGCAGAGCAGGAGCTAGGCATCCAGGCGACCGGCATTGTCCAGGGAGAAGTAGAACCTCACATCGGTCAGGGTGAGGGGGGCGCTGGGATCCTCGGGGACTTCGTATTCGATGTAGAGAAGTCTTCCGCTGATCTTGGCCTCACAGAGGAACTGCGCCATTCCTCGGCCTTGGAATCGGCAGACCCGTTGTGGGCCCACTTCGAAGGTGCAAAATCCTTCGCCGTTCGGCCCGGTGAGAGTGAGCAAGCTCACTCTTGCACTCTTGAACTGCATGGGCATCTTCCCTGGCATTTCGTTTCCTCGTTGTTGAAACCCAAAATAACATTAGCCCAAAAATGTTTTTTTGTCAAGAGTAAACAAAAAAACTGGCTTAAACCAGTTTTTTCGTCATATAGGTTTTTTCTAGTTTGTAGCCAAGTTTTCGATAATAATCTCTTACTCCCACGCCAGAAATTACTGCGATTTTTTGGTATTTATTTTTCTTGGCGATTTTCTCGGCTTCAGCTACCATTTTTTTTCCCAGGCCTTTGTGTTGACTAGCAGTCTTTTCATCTTTGCCAACGTTGACCAGTTGACCGTAAGTGTGGAGTTCGCGGATGAAAGCCAAGTTTTCTAAGTTTATTAAGTTTTTTAAGTTGACTAAATTATTTTGATTTGGAAGTCGGAGACGGAGAAAAGCGAAGACTACCTGTCTTTTGTTGTCTTCAAAAGAGAGAAAATATTCTGTACCACCAGTAGTTTTATATTTTTCTATAAATAGTTTTGGTTCAAGTGTTTTTTTGTTTTTATGTTTTATTGCTTTTATGTCAATATGCCCAACTTCTCGACAACGGAGACAATGACAGACAAGACCACGTTTGCTCATTTCTTTTTTTAATTCTTCGCGTAGATTGGTGATAGCGTTGCCAGCTTCGATATCAGGATTGGGGATGTCGCGAATAAGACGAGAAATACGGCAATAGCGTGGCGTGGCAGTCTTCATTTTTATGAGAGTTTCAAACAGTTTTTTATCTGAGTAAGGTTTGTATCTCCCGGCTTTATACCATTTATACAATTTTGCTGATTTGATCACTGTACAAGGATAAATTTTTATCATATCTGGTTTGAATCCCGGATCAGAAAAAAGTAATTTATACATTTCTAAATCATGTTTTGGAGTGGTTCCTGGTAAATCTGGCATAAAGTGAAGATCTACTTTAAATCCAGCTTGGCGGAGCAGGAGCATAGCATCTTTGAATTGTTTTACAGTGTGTCCACGATCAACAAGTTTTAGTATTTTATCATCCGGGGCTTGGAGACCAAGTTCAATCCTGGTACAGCCCATTTGTCGCATGTGAAAGATTGTTGTGGGATTGACAGCGTCGGGCCGAGTTTCTAGAGTGAGCCCGATGATGCGGTGTTTGGCTTTTTCATTTTTGCGTTGGGCTTCTCTCAGAGCTCTTTGTAGGGAAGAAAGGGATTCTTCGACTTCGGTCTTCGTCCTTCGCTCAGGATGACCAAAATCGTTGCATGCACGAAAAGACTCCAATATAAACCAATACTGGTACTTTAGCGGGTAGGCATTCCAAGTTCCACCTTTGATAATAAATTCAATTTTGTCAGTTGGATGACCATTTTGTTCTAGCATCATTATGCGACGACGCATTTGTTCATAAGGGTCAAATTTTAGAGCCAAAGCCCGAGCAGCGGCCGGTTCACTAGATAAATAACTTTTGGGCATTTTTGTTTCAGTAGGACAATAAACACAATCTCCTGGGCAATTGTAGGGCTTAGTCAGGGAAGTAATGATAGCCACTCCAGAGAGGGTGCGGATCTGGGCTTTACGCAAGAAAAATTCAAACTGCTTGTCATTTTTTAGACTTTTATTTTTTAATAATTTCTGGTAAGCTAGTAACAGTTTATGATTTGCAGGTTGAGAAATTTTAAGTTTACCACAAATTTTTCGGCGCAGTTCATCAAATTCAACCTTGGATTTAGGCTTGTGTTCATAAATATAAATAATAATTTTTTCTAAATTATTCATGTTATGGATTACATCAAATTAAATAATGAAACTTATAATAAGATTGCTCGTCTTTTTGATATGACCCGTCGTTGGCTTTGGGATGATTTGAAGCCTTTGAAAAAATATACCAAAGATGGCTTTCATATTCTTGACCTGGGTTGTGGGTCAGGCCGATTATACCATCTTTTTCAAGATTTTCAAGACATTCAATACATTGGTCTTGATCAAAGTGAGGAACAGATAAAAATTGCCAGAGAAAAATTTCCTGGTGTTGATTTTCGAATAGGAGAGATGACGACTTTGCCTTTTGCGGATGGCGAGTTTGATGTACTGTATTGTATTGCTACTTTTCATCATTTGCCGGATGAAGAAACAAGGATAAAATCATTGCGAGAAATGGTTAGAGTGACTAAGCCCGGTTCGTATATTTTGCTTACCAATTGGAATATGTATTCTGAAACAGCTTATAAGCTAGTTGAAAAAGGAAAGTTCAAAGAAGTTTCCAAAGGTGATTTTTTGATTCCCTGGATGAATTCACAAGGTGAAGTTTTGGGTGAACGATATTATCATGGATTTATCACAGAAGAATTGGAAAGATTATTTAAAAAAGTAGGTTTAGAATTAGTAGATCAGTATTATTCTACTAAAGGAGTAGGAAGTAGTAAAACAAACCCCGGGAATATTGTGAGTATTTTAAGAAGATGATTTATCCACAGATTTTCTTGAAATCGTAAAAAATCGCTGTTATACTTTAATCAGTATGACTCAACAAATGTCTTTCAGCATTTATTTTATTAAGAACCTCTGTTAACGGTGGGGCTTTTGTTGCAGTCTACAAATAGAAAGTTAGTCCACCGTAAACGGTGGTTTTTTATTTAGTATTCACGCTCAGAATATAGAAATATTTTGATCGGGGATTCTAAATTGATAAAGGAGGGTGGCATGGTTCCAGATGCCGATGTTTACCAAAGGTTCCAGATCATTCTGGAGAGCAGTCTCACGGGAAAGGTTTACGAGAAGTGGGCGGCGACAAGCTACCTGCCAATCGTGGCTGGAGCAGTGTTGCGACGGGTGGCTTCTTTTCCTATGGAGGAGGAATCTAACCGCGCAGTGGTGGAGGCTGCACGCAAGTGTCTTTCAGAAGGCGCTGGCAATGAGGTGTCGCCATGCGTTGTCTGAAGATGCGAAGGAGGTTTTTGTTCTTTCTTTTTTTACCCGCTGGTTCATGGAGGTAAGCCAAGCGGGGTTCGTCTTAGGCAATAATACTTGTTGTTTAAGATAAATACTATATGAAACAAAATACAATAAATTTTTATTTCTTTTATTTTAATTACTACAGGCGGTGTGTTGTTTAGTTTTGTTTAAAAAATAAAAGACAACCACTGCCAAGTGGTTGTTTTATTTTGTTCTTTAAATTTTAATGTCTCAGAAGGTGGTCAGGAAGTTCCTGATTAATGATGGGTCACTAATAAAAAGGAGGGCGTTGTGGAGGAAATGACTTGGGAGGAGATCGTTCGGTCCATGGGTAAGTCGGTGGGTCCTTCTGGTAATGGCTGTTGAAAGGAGGAATGACGATGTTTAGACTGCCTAAAGGTGTTTGTTTCTTCTTTATGAAAGATCCTGCTGATCGGGGGGTTCACCATCACCGCGGTAGAGGTCATAGGAGGACTGAAGATCTGCCGGTCAAAGACCACGAACTTGGTCTAGGGTTTGAAGCTTGGGCGAGAAAGAAGGTGAGAGTTCCCACTGAACAGGAGACTCGTACCTACACCTATCATCCGCTCATCACCGAACACTGCTTGGCTTGTGGTTGTCCACCAGATCGTCTGGGTGGTGGCCTTAACACCATTCCTTTCCCTGTTTTCACTTTGAAAGTGGACAGAGAAGGTGTGGTACGCCATGTTTGTGGTAAGGAGGTTTTCCGAATGAAGTAATTCGGAACGTCTGCCGGCGCGTTAGTCCGGCACTCACTTATCTTCCAGTAATGAGACAAACAACTGCTCCAGTAAATTTCCAATTATTTTCAATCGCCTTTTTCAATCCAGCTACTGAAAGAGCGCTGTTTGGAGAAATTTTTATTTTGCAAGTTTCTTCTATCAGGTTGATTGAATCTCTAATCTCTGAGTCTGTCACCACCCAACCTTTGCCTTGGGTATTTTTTAAAATTTCTAAGATTTTTTCTTTGCGGTGAGCTATATTGTCAACAATTGCATCAGCCAAAGATGTGTCAGTTTTTTCTTCTGAATCTACCATTGGGTGGCAGGCAGTGGTTTGAACAATATGAATTTGCGTTGGACAGTTTAATTTTTTAAAAGCTTCACCAAGTGCTTGAGCAGTAGTGCCACTGGAAGTAGGAACAAAAACTGCTTGTAAATTGGGGATTTTGCTCAGTTCTTCTGCCAATTCAAAATAACCTTCAAGTGCCAGGTCATCAGTGGATTGGCGCAAGAATTTTTTTGTGCCATTCTTATCTTCCAAAAAAGCTTCTTGCTTGGGATTTTCTACTTGTTCTAGAGAAATATTTTGGTCTTCAATTACAGTCATCAAGATTTTTAATTTTTCCGGATTAATATTTTTACCAATATAAATTTTCAATTTTATTTTTTGTTCATTATTTCGATTGTGAGCTTGAACAGCATGAATGGCGGCGAGTGCGGCATTGCCCGAAGAAGAAATGACAAACTCTTGATAGGGTCCACCAATCGTTTCAGTATAAGGTCCAACTTTTGAATATTTTTTGATCATTATTGGCAGGGATCTTCCTTTGTGTGAACCATATTTATGAAGATCTTCTCGTTTGAGATAAACTTCCGGAGTATTTAGAGTTTCTGCTAATTCAGGGTAAGACTGTTGAATAGTTTTCATAGTTGTGTTATACTTTGCTTGTTAAATATTTATTTTAAAATATGAAATTAATTTGTCCAGAATGTAAAAATAATGTTGATTTGTCAATTTATCCCAATTTGGCAATAGAACAGGTGATAGAGTGTAATGTGTGTGGAATTTCTTTGTTGGTGACAGAAATGAATGACGAGGAAATTCAGACAGAAGTGGTGGATGAGGGGAAATAATGCGGACTAACGCAGACTTACGCAGAATAAACGCAGAAAACATTTCTGCGTTTTTATTTTTTAAATAGTTTTTGTTTGAATTCTTTTAATTTTCCTTGGTACTTTAATCTTAAAATATCAATTACCATATCCTGGGAACGAAAATTTTCTTTTAAAATAATTTTCATAAAGTCTTGAAAATTTACTTTCAAGATTTTTATTTTTTCTCCATTATCCAATGCTTGTTTTTGGATTGACACACAGTTACGAGCAACATAGTTATACATTGTCCATTCAATTTTATGATATAGTGCTTTGGTGGTAATCAACTCCCAATCATTGGAAATACATCCGGATTCTTCCAAGAGTTCGCGTTTAGCTGCTTGGAGTGGTGATTCACCAGGATCAATTCGTCCACCAAAAACAGAATAAAAATAATTTTTATATTGTGGTTGTTTCTGTTTGGCTAAAAGAATTTTTTTATCTGAGGTCGTGGCAATAATTTGTACTGTATCTGGACGTTTAAGCATTTCAAAAGTAGCCATTGATCCATCATACATTTTTTGAGGCCATTGGTAAACATCAAAAATCACTCCTTTGAATACTCGTTTGGCTTGTTTGGGTATTTTCATAGTAATCTCGAGTCACAGCGAGAGATCCCTTTTCATTGGGTTAAACTTCGCTTAATTATTTATTATTGTTTTATATTTTAAAAAGGGATTCCTCACCCTGTTGGGTTCGGAATTTTGAAATTAGTTCTTCAATCATTCCGCGGAAACCATGGCTACCACAAAAAACTATAGTAACCTTATTTTGTTTGATTAAATAATTTACTAATTCTTCATCATCATCAATATATTTTACATTGGGGTGGGTCTTGGCAATGATTTTTGTCAGTTCGCTTCCTTCCCAGTGTTTTAATTTTTCTGAAGTTTTTAATTTGGTTAGTTTAGGAATAATTACTTCGTCAGCGTTTTCAAAAGCATTATTATAGCTTGGTTCAGATTGTGGTTGGCGATTGCCGGTATTGGGTTCGAAGATGCAGAAGATTTTGGTTCTGTCATTTTGAGCCCCGCCTTGCGGGGAAGAATCCCGACGGGATCCTTCGTCACTTCGTTCCTCAGGATGACGCTTGTATATGTTGGCTAAATTTTCCAAAACACTTTTGGCTTTGGCGGGGGAGTGAGCAATATCATCAAAAATAGTAATATTTTCATTTTCAAATCTTTTTTCCAGTCTTCTTTTTAGGCCTTGAAATTTAGCGATTGCTTGAATAATTTTTTCTGGTTCAATACCAATTTGGTGAGCCATGGCGAAAGCGCCGGTGATGTTTTCAACATTGTAAGAACCCAAGGTTTTAGTTTGTAGCTTATAGTTTTTAGAATCATGTATAATTTCAAACTGCAAACCAGATTTGTCCATTGTCACATTGCCACATTGATACGTTGTCGATGGGGAAAATCCATATGTGATAATTTGGCAATTTGACAATTTGACAATGTTTTTTGTTTTTTCACCTGCTACAATTATGCCATTCTTTGGCACAGACTTAATTAATTTTTCAAACGCCTGAAAATAACTTTTTTCAGTGGGATAAACATCCGCATGATCCCATTCTATGGCTGTCAAAAGCAGGTGAGTGGGGTGATAATGAAAAAATTTGGCGCCATCATCCCAGCGAGAAGATTTGTATTCATCACCTTCAAGTACTGACCAATCGTCATCTTGAGCGGATCCGCCAGTTGGCGGAGGAGTCGAAAGATCCCTTGTAAGAAGTAAGGGATTCTTCGACTTCGTCGCGTCTGGCGCGACTTCGCTCAGAATGACGTTTCCTAAGCTAGCACTATCAAACTCATCAATCACAATTCCTCCAAACATATAACTGGGATTATAACCACATTCTGACAGGATAAAAGAGAGTAGGGCAGAAGTCGAGGTCTTACCATAGGTACCAGCACAAACAATTGAATTTTCTTTAACAAAATATTTTTCAATAGCTTCTGGATAAGATAAATAATTTAATTTATTTTTTTGAACATAGAGCCACTCAGGATTTGTAGAACTAGCGACATTGCCGACTATTACTAAATGGTCATTTTTTCCTCCTTCGCTACCACCTTCGCCAAGGCTTTGGCGGTCAAGAAAGCTTCGGAGGACGAAGTCTGGATGCCAGCCTGGATAGAAATCTATCTGATGTTTTTCTAGATTGGTAGAAACTGGAGGAAAGAAACCGACATCAGATCCGGACACCTCAAAACCAGCTTTTTTGAAAGCTATAGCGAGAGCCGACATGGCTACTCCACAGATGCCGATGAAATGAATTTTGTGAATTTTGTTGTTCATTAATATTTGGTTAGTATTTTTCTAGTATTCATGAAATATTAAACATATACTAAAAAAATATTAACAAAATATTATTTAAGGATTTCTTTCAGCTCATTTAAACTATCACTCCATTTCTCACCATCAAACCATTCCAATCCTGTGAATTGTAGTTTGTAAGTGTCAGTTGGACGTTGGGCAGATCCCAAGTAAATATATTTTTTATTATTTTCTTTGGCGTAGAGAATAGCTCGGAGCATCATACCCATGCCGAGGTTGGATAAACCGACCGTTAAAGAATAGAAAGGATAGGAGTAGTGTAGGATTTCGTTCGTTTCGTGACAGATGGCGTAGCCGATGATGAGGTCATCCTGAGCGGATCCGCCAGTTGGCGGAGGAGTCGAAGGATCCCTTTCTAACTCGGGATTCTTCACTTCGTTCAGAATGACGTATTTGAAAAGTTTATTAAAATTATGTTCAGTCGTTAATAATTCTTTTATCTTGTTGGCAGAAAAAACTCCTTTACCAAATTTAGTTTCGTAAAAATCTTTAGCAATTTTACCAATTTGCCAGTTGTAACTAGTAACTGGTAACTCGTAACTAGTAAATGTTAAGTTTTCAGTTTTTTTTAAAATGCGTTTATTTTCGCTTGACAATTTAAACTTGTTCAAATCAATTCGTAAACTTCGCGTTTGGTACATGCTTCCCAAGTGTTCGCGGGTGAATAAATAACCCTCGTTGTAGAGAGAGTTGATGTTGTCGTCGGAAAAATTAGTAGTAGTTTTTTCGTTCCATTTTAGGTACATATTACTTCACCCAAAAATAATATATGGGTACGAATTGTCCAATACCTGTGGTTCTTACATCAATACACTGGGTATTAGGAGGACATATTTGTTTAGAGTTTGTTTCAATAATTTTGCAATAGGATGGTGGTTTGGTGGACATCGTGACTTCCAAACACTTTTCAGAGATGATGAAATTTATTGTAGTAAGAATACCAACTATAATTATTATTAATAGAATTATTTTTTTTGACATAAATTTTAATTTAATAAGTAGAATATACTATCCTAAGCAAATTGCGTTGTCCTTTGAAGTACAAAATTCATATGATTCAGCTTGTGGATCCCAACCATTTTTGCATTGCATCCAAGTACAAGCATTTTGTTTTTCACACGATTCTTTTGTTTTTAGTTTGTGACAGGTTTCATATTCTTTACGAAGTTGTTGTTGTTTGATAATACATTTTGTAAATTCTTCGCCCTTGAATTGGCTACACATTTGTTTATCCGAATTTTGTGTATTAATTTTTTCTATTTCGTAATGATAAACTAATTGATAAATTAAAACTGACGCGCAAACAACAATTAATATAAGTATCCAATATGGTAGTTTGAGGGAGAGTATTTTCATATTAGTTTAATACAGCGCTATCCAAAGTCCTAAGAGCACCATCGCTCCATGGGCGATCCAAAAACGCATAACAGTTTTTTCTTCTGTCCACCCTAGGAGTTCAAAATGATGATGCAGTGGGGCCATCTTGAAAATTCTTCGTCCCCAAGTATAGCGACCAAAAATTTGAATAATTACAGAAACCAATTCTACATAAAAAATAAAACCAAAGAAGGGGAGTAGGAGCATTTTATTTATAACAATAGCATTTATTGCCAATAAAGCTCCCAAACCAAGTGAACCAACATCACCCATTTGAAAACGAGCTGGTTTGACATTGAAATAAGTGTAAGTAATCAATGCTCCAGAAGCAGTGGCATTTAATAGAGTAATTTCGTGGTAACCAGTAAGCCAGCTAAGAATAGTCAAAGTGGAAAAAGTAATAATAAGCGAACCACCAGCTAGTCCGTCCATGCCATCGGCTACATTTACGGCATTGGCAGTAAACATGACAAAGAAAATAATAATTGGCATGATCCACCAGCCAATATCTACTAGGCCATCAAAAGGAATAAAAATTTCCCGCCAGCTTTCTCCCAGTTTAAAATAGATCCAATAAGCAGTAATGGCTCCAGCTGCAAATTGTAAAAGCAATTTTTCATGAACATGTACGCCTCTTCCTGGATGAGAACCGAGTGATAGAGCCAGACGTTTAAAAATAGACCAAGGCAAAGTAATAATTAACCAGAGACGATATCTCCAGTCAGCATGCACCCGAATAAGAGTAAGAATTTGTTTGATTTTTCTATTTCTTCTTTCATGTCCATAAATATGCATCACATCATCAATGCCACCCAAGAGTGCAGCGAGTAACATTACACCGATTGGCACCCAGGTAAAGCTTCGTTCCCAGTTGAAGAAATAAGTAATAATAGCGACAGTGATAATAACTAAAAGTCCACCCATGATTGGTGTGCCAGTTTTTTGGGTGATACCCAAGGTAGCATCATAATCTCCCCGTCTGGTAAGCTTGAAATGATAAAGAAATTTAATCAAAACTGGAGCCCAAACAAAAGCCAAAACAGCCGAAAAAATACCGAAACTAATAGCGGTTTTGAGTTCTGGCAATGTTCCCAAAGGGATATTCATAAGTCTAGATTATTTTATCAACAATTGACTAAAAAATCAAGTTTTGAAAATGCTTGAAAAATTTTTGGATTTGTGTTTAAATAAATTGAAAGCTTGAATAAAAGAGCTGATGAGGTTGGGATTTACTCGTCCTAGTAGAGTTGATTTGGTCAGCTCTTTCACAACTGGAGGCAATCATGTCCATTGGTGGAGTGGTCATCACTACGGGCGTAGCCTGTGCCAAACTGGATCTGCTCAAGGTCATGATCGAGATGGTTCTCCAGGCAGGTCTTCAGCCGGTGTTGCGGATCAATACCGCGCATCACGGCAGTCCGTTGTTCCAGCAGATACTGGACGTGACCTGTGAAGCTAGGTATGCGTATCCGGAAGGTGAAGTCCTGCTTCAGATGGACTTGCCTGGTCCGAAAATCCGCGCGCGGATTGCAAGCGGGGTCAAGGAAAGGGAACTCAAGCCTGGTGATGAGATCTTCTTCGGCCATGAAGGCTGTCTACCGCAGTTCTCGTTCAACAATGGCCGTGAACTTCTCTGCCCCAATCTGCCCGAAGTGCTCTTTGGGCTGGAGGCGGGGATGGACATTGTCATGGCCGACGGTGCATTCCGTTTCCAGGTGAAGGAAGTGGTGGAGCAAAATCGTCTATTCCTGCTCGTGGTCTTGAGGGCCAAGGAAGTGTTCAAGGATTACCGTGGTGTTTCCTTCCCGAAACGGAGAGGTATCGGTGGTATCTGCTGCCCCACTCAGGAAGACCTAGACCTGGTACCGCTGGTAGTTTCTTCGAGTGCGAACATCGTTGCCCAATCCTTCACGCTGAACGGTGATTCCATTCGCACTCTGCGTTCGCAGATCGAGAAGTGCGGTGGAAGGAACGTGCAGGTGATGGCTAAGCCGGAAAACCGCGATGCCTTGTACAACTGGAGGAGCATCTGCGAAGCGAGCGATTCACTGATGGTTCCTCGGGGTGACCTGGCAGTGGAAGTCTCCCTTCTGGATCTGCCTTTCATCCAGCAGATACTGGTCATTTGGGGACGTTCCTACAACAAGCCGGTCACCATTGGTACGGGGCTCTTGCGTAGCATGCTCGAAGACGACGAGTATGCACGTTCGGAAGCCACGGATGTCACGGTGGCGATTCAGCAGCTCTGGGGGACCCCAGGCTTCGTGATGCTGACGAACGAAACCTGCGAGGGTAAACACCCGGCCGAGACCGTGGCAGTGATCCTGGCGACGGTCCAGAGGAACAGGAAGTATTTGGAGATCCTTCACCATCTGGTTCCGACTGACTTGGACAGGTTCGAGGAGGAATATCGGGGGCTTTTGGACAGTTGCACTTGATCTCCCTTGGGAGGTGGAGGGAATCGTGGTCTGGTTGATTAGTGCGATAAGTAGAAAGGAGGTGTGATCATGATGCCTGAACTCGTCAGAACCTTTGGAGGACATCAGTTTCCGCTCTCCATTTACATGGGAGAGAGGAAGGTGGTGGTCCAGGTACCAGAAGAAGGAGAACTCAAGACCATCGAGCGTGGTTCTGGCAATGGCAGGAAGGTCATCCTCTACCCGCTGACCATGGTCGATGGAGTGAATCACCGTTTCGTGTTCAATCACGAAAATGGTGTTCCGATTTCGGGCTACATCGAGGAAGCCAAGGGACACCGTCTCAAGCCGGGAGTGAAATTCACCTTTTCGGTGATCACGAGCGGTGGTCGGTGCCCGGTCCAGGCTCGAGTGGAACTGCAGTCATAGTCCTGGGGGCTTGACTGACTGGCCGGCTTGTGTTAGGATAGTTTTGGCTAACTTCGCGTGAAGGGACCGCACGAATGCTCTGCTACGGGCGCGGTTGCGCGAATTTTGGCTGGCCCACAGGGGCCGGGTGGTGGGTCGTTTGGCACGACCCCCCAGGTTGGACACCGTTGCAAGATACGGCGACCATGGCCTTTCGGCCCACCACCCAACCCTGTCCACAAGGAGGACGGGGGTGTATTCTGCACCCCCCAAGTTCCAAACCAATAAACATTTGTTGATTGGGAATAACAAAAAATCGCTTTAAAGCGATTTTTTGTTTTATATTTTTAATCTTTTTATTACAAATTCTTTGGCTTTTTTCGCATACTCTTGCATTTGTGGTTCGGACCAAGTTTGTTCTAATAAATTTTTGTTGGGGTTGGTAATTGTAATTGTTTCTTGTCGGACGCCGTGGTTGTATTGTCCGTCGGTAGGGTATTGGAAGGAGTGAATATAGTTCAGAGTTCCTAGTTCAGAGTTCACAGACTCTACTAGTAAAACATGGTTGTAATCTTGTTTTAGTCCTGCACCCATAATAATGATCATATCACCCGGTTGAATTTCTGATAATTTAATTTCAAAACTATTTACTTTGTGATGGAAAGTTCCCACGCCAGTATTTTCAATCGGACGAAGTTTGACCAAAAATTTTCTGAGAGGATTTTTGAACCAAGGTCTTTTCAAAACCTTATGTAAACTGCCTTTGCCACGAGCCTGCATTTCAGCGTCTAGTATGTGATAAACCAGTCCCGAACAATCAATACCTAGATTATGGTTGATTAAAAATTTTTTTAATTCTTCATTATTCAGTTTGTTTAAATCAACTTTTTCTCGGAGTGAAAAAATAGTTGCTTCTTCTACAATATCTTCAGGGCTACCTTTGCCGATCATGGCGCGTAAACCTCCGCGAAGTCGAGCACGACGATTATTAAAATAAGGACAAGAAATTTGTTTGCCAGGGAAGGGAAGTTGGAGATATTTTTGAATAACTTGCAGGGCTTGAGGAGATAGACTATTCATAATTTTTAATTTGAAATTTTTAAACAATTTTTAATTATTTAATTTTCAATAAATTTACAATTTTATTACCAATTATACTAAATTCATTATGTTTTTTCATTATTCCAGTTTTGCTTTGAATGCGAATCAAATCCGAATTTAATTTTGTGTTGTTATACTGGATGGTATTAAAATTATTTTTTTTGAGTTTTTCAATAATCTTATAATTATTTAATTTTTTAATCATTTGCTCATCGTTCATTCTCTGTATTATTTGTGCCCCGTCTTGGATTTTGATTAATGTCTGATTTTCTAAATTCATGTTTAACAAAGCTAGTAAATGCGCTTCAAAAGTTGTCATTCCGAGCGAAGTCGAGGAATCCCTTTTACATTGTTTAAGGGATCCCTCCACTCGTTTACACTCGGTCGGGATGACAGACCGTTGTAATTGTGATTCGTAGGTAGTGGAGGCCGGTTGTCGGCAATTGATTTCCAACAAATACAATTTGCCAGTCTTCTCGTGCATTACTATATCGATCCCAAATAAACCGCGCCAACCAGCTTTTTTGAGCCTTAGACCAACATCAGTGGCAATTTTTTTATATTGTGCAATTTGTTTTTTATTTAAAATTTTATGAGGCAATGCCCAATCATTTCCAATAGTAGAAAAAGGCAGATCAGTAAAAGGCTTGAGGCCGGTAATTTGGTAATTGATATTACCAACCATTATTTCAGAATTTGCAACTACATTATTGTTGGTAAAAAGTGGACCAGGAATATATTCAGCGATTCGTACTTCACGTTCAGGAAATTTTTGTTGCAGAGTTTGTAGTTGTTTTTTGGATTCAATTAGAGTAGTACCACTACCAGTGTGGGATCTATTAAATTGCAGAATAAATGGCCCGACTCCGCTTCGTTGCGCCAGGGTAAGTTTACCCCAGGCAATTTCTTTACACTTCAAAACTTTATATTTTGGTAAATATTTTTTTAATGGTCCGAGCCAAGTAATTTGCGAAATTTTTTCTTCTACCTCATTGGAAATTCTAGCTGGAGGATTTAGAAGTTTCCAATTATTTTCAGCACAAGTTTTTTCAATTTGTAAGGTGTTTTTGAATACCAAAATCCCCCCCGGCCCCCCTTTACAAAGGGGGGAAGTGTCCAATTTCCCCCTTAGAAAAGGGGGATTAAGGGGGATATTGGCAATATTATTAATAAACTTCTTTACTTGTTTATTCTGTAGTAGCTCCCAAGTATCCAGAATCTTTTTTTCTTTGATAAGTAAGACATTTTTGTGTTTTTGATAAGACTTGGCAAAGTCAGAAAAATTTGAGATAATAAAATAACCTTTGGTATTAACAGGTAGTCCTAGAGCGCGCTCAAGATCACGCGTAACGTAGATTATGGGTTGTTTGGTTAGGTCAAGCATAACGAGGGTAATTATAATAAAATTAAGCAAAAAAATCAATTATGCAAGAATATTATCAGCAGTTAAAAGAATTTGGCCATGTTCGTCTCAATGAACCATTATCCAAACACACAACTTTTAAAATTGGTGGACCAGCTGATTTTTTTATTGAAGTAAATGAAGTTGCTAAATTAACTAAGTTATTAAATTTTTTGAATAGTGAGGGGATAAGCTGGTTTGTTCTAGGTGGTGGAAGTAATATTTTATTTAAAGACGAAAATTTTGAAGGAGTGGTAATAAAAATTAAGACTACAGACCACAGACTAACTCTCGGCCTGAGCTCGGATCGAAAGCAGACTATGGACACAATTATAGCAGACAGTGGAGTGTTGTTGTCACAAATAGTAAATTTGGCAGTACAAAATAATTTATCAGGTATGGAGTGGGGGGTGGGAATACCGGGTACAGTCGGCGGAGCGGTACGTGGTAACGCCGGTGCCATGGGCTATGATACTTCTCGGGTAGTGGAAAAAGTAGAAGTTTGGCGCGATGGTGAAGTTTTGATTTTGAATAATAATGAATGCGGTTTTTTTTATCGTGGTAGTGATTTTAAGAAAAATGGCGGAGTGATTTTACGCGCCTGGTTCAAGCTTGTGCCCGGGGAGAAACAGTCAATCGTGAATGAAGTGGGGCGTTTTTTGCAACAAAGACAAGGACGCTATCCGACTTTTCCTTCAGCCGGAAGTTTTTTTCAGAATATAGATATAGATAAATGGCCGGGAGATACCAAAAATTTACCAGAAATTTTTGTAGAGCGTAAAAAAATTCCAGTTGGTTGGCTAGTGGAGCAATGCAATTTGAAAGGTTATACTGTCGGTGGAGCCAAGGTTTCTGATGAGCATGGTAATTTTGTAGTCAATTTTAAAGAGGCTACCCAAGCAGAGATTTTGGCTGTGGTTGAGACAGTTCAAGAAAAAGTGTATAATAAATTTGGCGTAGAATTAAAACCTGAAGTAGAAATTATAAAATAATAAAAATATGCAAATAAAAATTAAAGGTACTGGCATCGACCTTACTGAGCCAATTAAAAATTATGTCATAGAAAAAATAGAAAGTTTGGAAAAATTTTTTGATAATATTCAATCGGCCGATGTGGATGTGGGTATGCAGTCGCATCATCATCTCAAAGGCAAAGTTTATTATGCTGAAGTAAACTTATCAGTACCAGGTAAGTTGATAAGAGTAGTTAAAGAATCTGAAGATTTGTATAAAGCTATAGACAAAGTCAAAGATCATCTAAAAGTTGAACTGGAGAAGATGAAAGAAAAAAAACGTGCTCGAGATAAAAAAGTATTACGGGAAAACAAACAATATCAGGAATAAAAAATATCCGCCCCGCGTATTGCGGGGCGGATATTTTTAATTTTAGAACTGTCCGATATTATTTTAAATTTCTAGATTTAGAAATTTAAAGGGGGGATCGGACAGTTCTTTTGGGGAGTGCAGTCCCAAAGAACGACTGATCCCACGAAGCTGAAGTGGCGACCGGTCTTTTAACCGGTCGTGCAGTGCTTGCGTCCGTCGGGGGTCTCGGTGACCGTGACCCCGGGTTCGCCGACGTTCTGGCGACGATCGAGGGCTTCCTGGGTTCTCGGTGGTTCCCGGTGCTTGTCCTGGCCGCACTTGAAACAGAAGCGGCCCTCGGATTCGTGTCCGCAGTTAGGACACTTCTGGATCGGCGCCGGCCGAAGCCAGGACGGAGTCCGGTCGGGTCCGATGTTGGCAGGTCGGGGTCGGAGTGGCATGTGAACCTCCTGGTGTTTGCCTGCCTTATTTGTGGCAGGGAAAGAGAAATTGGCTCCATTTAACAGTATTTTCTAAACTTTGTCAAGGGTAGACAAAAGAGACAAATAGTGATACAATGCAGTTCATGGTTCAATAATTATAAAATAGTTATTTTATGTCGTTTTTAACTAAAATTTTTGGTGACCCTAACAAAAAGATTTTACGCGAGGTTCAGCCACTTGTAGAAAAAATAAATTCTTTGGAACCGGATTGGCAAAAATTGACGGATCAACAATTGAAAGATAAAACTTTGGAATTTAAAAATCGTTTAGCTCAGGGAGAAACTCTTGATGAAATTCTTCCTGAAGCTTTTGCCACAGTGCGTGAAGTAGGCAGACGTGTTTTGAATATGCGTCATTTTGATGTTCAGCTTATTGGTGGCATAGTTTTGCATCGTGGGAACATTGCCGAGATGCGTACTGGTGAAGGAAAAACTTTGGTAGCGACTTTGCCGGTTTACCTCAATGCACTCGAAGGCAAAGGCGTGCATGTGGTAACAGTCAATGATTATTTGGCCAAGCGTGATGCTGTTTGGATGGGCAAGATTTATGATTTTTTGGGTTTGAGCGTGGGTATAGTGCAAAACATGAGAGTGAGTTATCGCTATGATGCAAGTGTCAAGAAGAGTGAAGAGATTATGAATGAAGGCACAGCAAGTGATGAATTGGAGATAGAAAGTTTTAAAATTGAAGAGGATTTTATTCGCCCTTGTTCTCGACAAGAAGCTTATCGCTCGGATATTACTTATGGAACCAATAATGAATTTGGTTTTGATTATTTACGCGACAACATGGTGCAGAGTTTGGAAGAGATGGTGATGCGTCCGGGTGAGGAAATGCATTATGCGATTGTCGATGAAGTCGATTCCATTCTTATCGATGAAGCTAGAACACCGCTTATTATTTCTGCTCCTGCCGAAGAGGCGGCGGATCAATACTATCAATTTGCAAAATTAGTTCGTCAACTTAAAGAAAATGAAGATTATAATGTTGATGAAAAAATGCGTAGCGCCACTCTTACCGAGGCAGGTATTGCTAAATTTGAAAAATGGTTGAATGTTGAAAATATTTATGCTGAAGGTGGAGTGAGAATAATCCATCATATTGAACAAGCGCTCAAAGCTGAGGTTCTTTTTAAGCGTGACAAAGATTACATGGTAGATGCCAATAATGAGGTTATTATTATTGATGAATTTACCGGACGCAAAATGCCAGGAAGACGTTATTCCGAAGGTTTGCATCAAGCGATTGAAGCCAAAGAAAATGTAGATATTAAACGTGAAAGTCAAACGTTGGCCACTATTACTTTTCAAAATTTATTTCGCATGTATCGCAAGCTTTGCGGTATGACTGGTACAGCCGCCACTGAAGCTGAAGAGTTTGGCAAAATTTATAATTTGGATGTGCTGACCATCCCTACCAACAAAAAAGATGGCAGAATTGATCATCCGGATAGGATTTATCGCACTGAAAATGGCAAATTTAAGGCAGTGGTAGAAAAAATAAAAGAATGCCAAGACAAAAACCAGCCAATGCTTATTGGTACAATTTCTGTAGAAAAAAACGAAGAGTTGAGTGAATATCTAAATAGAAATGGGATTAAGCATGAAGTTTTGAATGCCAAGAATCATGAGCGTGAAGCTGAGATCATTGCTCAGGCTGGGCGTCCTGGGGTTATCACTTTGGCGACCAATATGGCTGGCCGTGGTGTGGATATTAAGCTTGGTGGCAACCCAGTAAACCTTGAAGAAGCGGAAATTGTCAAAAAGGCTGGGGGGTTATTTGTGCTTGGTACTGAAAGACATGAATCCAGGCGCATTGATAATCAGCTTCGTGGGCGTAGCGCCCGCCAAGGTGATCCAGGTCAAACTCAATTTTTTGTTTCCACCGAAGACGATTTGATGCGTATCTTTGCCGGAGAAAGAATGAAGGCCGTGATGACCACGCTCAAAGTTCCCGAAGACATGCCGATCGAACAGCGCATGATCACCAAAATGCTGGAGAGCGCCCAAAAAAAAGTTGAAGGTTTTCATTTTGACACTCGTAAGCACTTATTGGAATATGATGATGTCTTGAACAAGCATCGCGATGTAATCTACAAAAAACGCCGGGAAGTTTTGGAAAGTGAGAATTTGAAAAAGATTATTTTGGATTTGGTAGAACAAGAGATTGAACTGGTGGTTTCTTTTCATACCAATTTTGAAGATAAGCGGGAGTGGAATATTCAGGAAATTTTTGAAACCATGCAAACTATTTTTCCATTCAGTCCGGAAGAAAGAGAAAAATTATTGCATTTCAATAAAAATGGCAATAGCAAACTTGATGATGTACTAGTGAAGGAAGAAATGATTAAGTTTCTTATGGAAAAAGCTGGATTGGAATATGAAAAATTATCAGGACAAATTTTGGCGATGAGTGGTAATCAAGAAGAAGGACAAAAAATGATGCGATCAGTGGAAAAAAGCATTTTGCTTAGAGCCATTGATACTTTGTGGGTTGAACATTTGGTAGCTATAGATTATTTGCGTACTGGTATCGGACTTCGCGGTTATGGACAAAGAGATCCTTTAGTAGAATACAAAAAAGAAACTTATCGCATGTTTAATGAACTAATTGCCGGTATTCAAAAAGAAGTGGTTTATTCTTTTTATAAAGTTGGCGTGGGTCTGCAGTTGGCGCCAAGTATTATGGCCAATGATAAGCTGGTAATGAAAGGGGCACAAAAGTCTGCCGAAGATGCTGGTGTAGTGGCTCATAAACCTAGAAATGAAGAAGGGGACAAAGTTGGTAGAAATGATCCTTGTCCTTGTGGCAGTGGGAAGAAGTATAAGAAGTGTTGTGGGGCTTGAAACTAAACTTGCTAAAATAACTTAAATACACTAAAATAAAACTACTCTGATATAGAGTAGTTTTTCATTTTTATTCTCGCGAAAGTGAGAATCTAGTTATAAAGATAATAAATATGCCAGAATCAATCCCGTGTTCTAATTGTGGGCAAATTCATGCTCCAGGAGCATGTTCACGAGAAGATAAAGAAAATTTAACTCCTGAACAAGAAGCGGCAAGAGATGATTTGGTTTGTATGTTAAAACAGGGTGTCATGTACAGGGTCAAACAAATCATAGAATTTTGTAATTTATCTCCTGAAATTATTCAATCTCCAGAAGTCCAACAAGCTGGTAGGGAAGGATTATTGGATGTTTTAAAAAAAGGTAACGCATACACAGCCAAACAAATCATAGAATTTTGTAATTTATCTCCTGAAATTATTCAATCTCCAGAA
>CAZQHU010000001.1:110635-128326 GCA_964592785.1 uncultured Gammaproteobacteria bacterium
GTCCAACAAGTTGCTAGAGAAAGACTTTTGTTTATATTAAAACGTGGTAACGCATACATAGCCAAAGAAATTATAGAATTTTGTGGTTTATCTCAAGAAATTGTTCAACAAGTTGGTAGAGAAGCATTATTGTATGTTTTACAAGATAATTTTGATCAGATAAATAGAGTCAAAGAAATCATAGAATTAAATATTCTATCTCCTGAAATTATTCAATCCTCAGAAGTCCAACAAGCTGGTGGAGATTTTTTAGCTAAAGTTTTAATAAATGGCAAGATAGACAAAGCAAAAGAAATTATAAATTTAAATATCTTATCTCCTGAAACTATTCAACAATTTGGTAGAGAAGGACTGTCGAATGTTTTAAAATTTGACGCTGTATACAGAGCCAAAGAAATTATAGAATTTTGTGGTTTATCTCAAGAAATTGTTCAACAAGTTGGTAGAGAAGCATTATTGTATGTTTTACAAGATAATTTTGATCAGATAAATAGAGTCAAAGAAATCATAGAATTAAATATTCTATCTCCTGAAATTATTCAATCCTCAGAAGTCCAACAAGCTGGTGGAGATTTTTTAGCTAAAGTTTTAATAAATGGCAAGATAGACAAAGCAAAAGAAATTATAAATTTAAATATCTTATCTCCTGAAATTATTCAACAAGTTGGTAGAGAAAGATTAATTGAAACATTGGGACAAGAATTTTTAGGTAGAGGAAAGAGAGTAGTAAGTATTTCATTTGAGGAAGTATTAAAGGAAGCTTCTATTATCATAGATGTTTGCCATTTGTCTTCTGAAATTATTCAAGAAGCTGGCAAGCAGGGCTTGGTTCTTCTTTTAGTAGATGGATGGATGGACAAAGTACAACAAATCATAGAATTTTGTGGTTTATCTCCAGAAACTATTCAACAAGCTGGTAAAGAAGGAATATTAAGGGCTTTAAAAGATGCTCGGGTAGACACAGCCAAAGAAATCATAGAATTTTATGGTTTATCTCAAGAAATTATTCAATCTCCAGAAGTTCAACAGGCTGGTAGAGAAGGTTTGTTCTTCTCTTTACAAAATGATTGGATAGGTAGAGCCAAAGAAATCATAGAATTTTGTGGTTTATCTCAAGAAATTATTCAAGGGGTTGGTAAAAGTGTTTTAATTGATTTCCTACAAAAAAGTATAGTGGATCGTTCCAAACGAATTATAGAATTAAATATTTTATCTCAAGAAATTATTCAATCTCCAGAAGTTCAACAGGCTGGTAGAGAAGGTTTGTTCTTCTCTTTACAAAATGATTGGATAGGTAGAGCCAAAGAAATCATAGAATTAAATATTTTATCTCCTGAAATAAAAAATATTAATCCTTCAATAAATTCTTTTGTAGAAAAATTAGGTCTAAAGACATGGGAAGAATTATTAAAGGAAAGTGAATATAACTTAACTTATTTAAGTTGGCTTATAAAAAATAATCAGGAATGTTTATTTAATAGAGAAGAATTAAATAAGATTGATCAAAAAGTAAAAATAACCTATCCAGAAGCACATGTAGCCAAACAAAGTGGTGTGGATATTTTTGCTGAAGATGCTGGTGAGGATATATACAAAAGTATCAAAGACAGCGAACAATTTTCTGAATGGCAGGATGAACAAAATATTTCTGGTCCATTTCAACGTGGGGCAGAGATTTTTGGTTATGTCAATATGTTTGCTTATTGTCAGCGCAAGAATCTTTCTCGTCATGATGCCTTACATCAATTTGATCGTGTGATTGCTATGTATAACTCTAGTGGTCTTTCAAAAGAACAGTTTTTTGGTAGTATTCTTTTTCAAGTCAATAAAGATGATGCTAGTTATGAATCTGGTACAGCCCATCATGAATTCAATCATGTGGCTGTGAATTTTAATTTTGATATTATAGGAATCTTGGCTCAAGCAGAAAAATATGCTGGTGTAGAAAAATTGCAGAAATTGGCTCAAGGTTTGTCTACACCAGAACAGGTTTTTGCTTCGTGGAAAAACTTGCGTAAATATTATGAGCTTTGTCAGTTATTACAGAAGACTGAAATTTTAGATGATTTACAACAGCTCAGACAAGAGGGAAAAGAAAAATTGTACCAATACATAGAAACTTTGGCTTTTCACCCAAATATCAATATGCAAGCTGTTTTAGAATTTTGGCGTGAACCAGGCAGTTTTTTAGGTATTGATGATTTACACTCAGGCAGCGCACATCAGAGCAAAAAACCTAGTAATTATGTAGAAATACCAAATTTAGATTTGGATGCAGAAGATTTGCGTGATGCTTTGGTAGAGGGTAGGCTAGATGAATTACAAGCTTTTCAACCATTTGAAATTGAATATGAATTGCCTTTAGAAGAAACTGGAGAGCAGAAAGTAGAAAAAACAATTAGAACTATATTGAGAGAAGAGCTGGGTTACTATGACCCTGAGCAAAAAAAGCGGATTCCTGGAAAAAATGAAAAAACAAAAAAGATATTTCCTTTAATCCAAAAATTGTTTGAGGAAAATGATATGGACTTGAAAGAATATATGCGAAGTGAAGAAGAACAAGAATTATCTCCAGAAATGCAAGCACAAATATTACAGTTTTTTGGAATAGACAATAAAAGACGAGCAACTGGTAGGACAATTAAATATCGCGCCAAAATTAATGCCAAATCAGACCCAGATGGAGTGGTGGCAGGTAATGATACTGCTTGTTGTATGCCGTTTGGTTCTGGTAAGAATAATGTTTATACTTTTAATCCAGATTGTTCTACTTTCACTTTGCAACAACAACGTCTGGATGGCACTTGGCGTACCGTAGCTCAAAGTGTATTAACCAAAGATGTAGATATCAAGAAAAACATTGCTGAAGTTTTGTTAGCCATGCAAGATACAAATAAGCCGGCTATACAAGATACTTTGCCAGAAGACGTTTTAACTCAGTCTGAATTTACTTTAGCTTGTGATAATGTAGAATTGACACCGAATGTGAAAGGCCATGAGTTAACTGAAAGTCAAATAGAAATGATTTATCGAGATTTTATGTTTGAGTATTTGAGCAGATATGGTAAGAGGGATAGTATTAGACAAGGGCAAGTTGTTATTGGTAAAGGTTATTCCGACAGTCTTACACACTTGCCTGAAGTAGACAATACCTATGCCCCAGCTGCACCTATAGCTTACAGTGACAAGAGTCATGCCACAGTCTATTCTCTGGTACCTCAGAGAGCCGAAGGTATAGTTAAAAAAATCATTGAATATAATAAACAACAAAGAGATTCGTGGCAATCTAGTCAACCCGGTGTTTCTTTACTTACTTTTGAAGATTCTATTCGGGTAGCTTATATAGAAGGCAAAGCCTATGCTGATAATAAAACCTTAATGGAATATCTCCATAATATGGAAAATGGTCTTATTGCCAAAGATATTAACAATCAGCAAAAGGGCCGACCAAATATGAGTTTTAAATACGAGGATAAAAATAAAAGGATGCAAGGTTATATGTTTGCTTATGAGGGTAGAGTGGGCAATGAAGAAATGATTTATGTAGCAGACATTGCAGTGGATGAAAAAGGCAAAGGTGCTGGCTTGGCTTTAATGACAACTTTTTTAGAAAGATACAAAGTAGAATATCTAGACAAAAATAATCCTTTGCCAATTTATGCCCAAATGCGTGAACAAACATCCTATGCTCTTGTTAAGAATAAATTAGCCGAATTCAGTCGTCTTTTGGGTGTAGAGTTGGAGTTAGAAGAACGTGGTACTTACGAACAGGGTGAGGACACTATGCATGAGGTAGTTATAAGAGTGAGAAAATCTCTGTGATTAATTCCCCTTGACCTTTTTTTAAGTTTATTATAAAATAACGCTCGAACTTATCTATGGCTATACAAAGAAACAAAACTAACATTCGTACTAAGATTCGCTGGGGAGTAGCCGGCATACTCGTGCTTATGGTAGCAGCGAGTTTTTTTGATTTTCCGGTTTATGCCAACAGGGGATTAGATTGGGTGAATAATAATTTGCATTTGGGTTTGCCTCGTTTACCAGAAAAAAGTTTTAATTTGGGACTAGATCTTCAAGGTGGAGCGCATCTCATATATGAAGCCAATGTTTCTGGCATTGCTATGGATGAACGTGGAGCTGCGGTAGAGGGCGTGCGTGATGTTATTGAAAGACGGGTAAATGGTATTGGTGTTTCTGAACCTGTGATTCAAACTACCAAAGTTGGAGATTCTTATAGAGTGGTTGTGGAATTGCCCGGAGTGACTGATGTCAAACAAGCGATTGCCATGATTGGCGGTACTCCGATTTTGGAATTCAAGGAACAAAATAATGAGCCTCCTCGTGAACTTACAGTTGAAGAGAAAAAAGAATTAAATGATTTTAATAAAGAAGCCAAAAAACGAGCTGAAGAGGCTTTGCGCAAGATAAAAAATAATGGAGATTTTGCTGCATTATCTCAGGAATATTCTGATGATGGCCTGAGTAAGAATAATGGTGGTTATCTGGGTTATGTGGATAAAAATTCCGCTTATTTTGAACTTTATGACTGGGCTGAAAAGCAGTCAGTAGGTTCAATTAGTCAGACTTTGGTAGAAACTTCCGAAGGTTACAATATTTTGAAACGCGGGTCAGAACGTGATGGTGACAAAGAAGTCAAAGCTAGCCATATTCTTATTTGTTATTTGGGAGCGCAAAATTGTGACAGTCCGGTTTATACCAAAAAAGAAGCTGAAGCCAAAGCCAAAGAGATTTATGATCAGGCCAATGCCAGTAATTTTGCTGATTTAGCCAAACAATATTCTACTGATCCTGGAACCAAAGATGAAGGTGGTGATTTGGGTTATTTCACCGAAGAACAAATGGTAAAAGATTTTGCTCAACCGGTTTTTCAAGCTCAAGTGGGTGAGATTATCGGCCCGATAGAAACAGAGTTTGGTTTTCATGTTATTTATAAAGAAGATGAAAGAATATCCAAACAATACGAAATTTGGAGAATTTTAGTTCGTACCAAGCAGGAGTCAGATATTTTACCGCCTACAGAAGCTTGGGTTGCTACTGGACTTTCGGGTAAACAATTGAAGCGTGCGGAAGTGGTTTCTGATCCTAATACCGGAGCAGTTCAAGTTTCATTACAGTTTGATACCGAGGGCAGTGACTTATTTGCAGCTATTACTGAAAGAAATGTGGGACAGCCTGTAGCTATATTTTTGGATGGCCAACCGATTTCTGTACCTACTGTCAATGAACCAATTCGCGACGGACGAGCAGTTATTTCTGGTCAATTTGATTTACAAGAAGCACGTCTTCTTTCTCAACGTTTGAATGCTGGAGCTTTGCCAGTGCCAGTGGAGCTCATTTCTCAACAAACAGTTGGTGCCACTCTAGGTAGTGAATCTTTGACCAAGAGTTTGAAAGCTGGAATTTTGGGCATCATTTTTGTAGCAATTTTCATGATTTTGTATTATCGTTTGCCTGGTTTATTGGCAGTCATGGCTTTATCTTTGTATGCAGTGGTGACCTTGGCTATTTTCAAATTGATTGGCGCTACTTTGACCTTGTCAGGAATTGCCGGTTTTGTGATGTCTATTGGTATGGCGGTGGATGCCAATGTGCTTATTTTTGAACGCATGAAAGAAGAATTGAAAAATGGCAAGAGTCTCAAGGCGGCTGGGGAAGAAGGATTTTTACGTGCCTGGACATCTATTCGTGATAGCAATATTTCCACTCTTATTAGTTGTATAATTTTGATTTGGTTTGGTTCTAGTTTTGTACAGGGTTTTGCAGTCACTTTGACTTTGGGTGTTTTGGTGAGTATGTTTACTGCTATCACTGTAACCAGGACTTTTGTGCGTTTGATAGTGCCTTGGTTTCCAGAGTTAGGCAATAAATTATTTTTAGGTTATAAAAAAGATAATCAAGTTCAAGAATAATTTTATGGTTAATATTATTGGACATCGTTATATCAATCTTGCTATTTCTGGGATTTTGTTTTTGTTAGCCATTGGGGCTTTGCTAGTTTTTGGTTTGAAACCAGGCAATGATTTTCGTGGTGGTTCACTTTTGGAAATAGGTTTTACCCAAACAGATATTCAGACAGCTGATATTAAAAATACTTTAGGTACTTTTGATTTGGGTGGTTTGACAGTACAAAAAACCAATGATAATGGAGCAATTATCAAATTGAGATTTTTGAGTGAAGATGAACACCAACAAATTTTGGAAAAATTACGTGCGGATTTTGAAACTGAAGAAAATAAAGTTTTGGAGTATAGATTTGAAACTATTGGCCCGGCAGTTAGTCAGGAGTTGCGTTCGCGTTCACTTTATGCGGTGATTGCTGTAGTTTTGGGGATTATTATTTTTGTGGCTTATTCATTTCGTCGTGTTTCCAAACCAGTAGCTTCTTGGAAGTATGGTGTGGCGGCAGTAGTTTCTATTGTTCATGATGTCACCATTACCGCTGGAGTTTTTGCTGTTCTGGGTCATTATTTGGGAATAGAAGTAGATATTCCATTTGTGGTGGCTCTTTTGACAGTACTTGGTTATTCAGTCAATGATACTATCGTGGTTTTTGATCGTATCCGTGAAAAATTGATTCGTCACAGCGCTGATGATTTTGCTGGCACTGTGAATTTGGCCATTAATGAAACTTTTGCGCGTTCTATCAATACTACTTTGACTACTTTGATTACTTTGTCTGCTTTGTATATTTGGGGTGGTGAGACAGTTAAAAATTTTGTTTTGGCTCTTCTGATTGGTATTTTCTTGGGTGCATATTCCTCTATATTTGTAGCCAGTCCACTCTTGGTGGAGTGGCATCGTTGGCAAGAAAGAAAATATTCCAAATAAAAAATTACAATCCCGCAATTGCGGGATTTTTTTATTTTGTGGTATAATAAACTAGTTCAAAGTCCATAAAGACAAAAGTCCTTAAAGCTTTTTTGACTTTATACTTTATGAACTTTATAGACTTTTAACTTCGTTTTTTATGACTGATAATATTCTTCGCCATCTGGTAGCTATTTGTGGTACATTGGTGGCGGGTTTGGCTTATTTTGCTGGCTATTGGTCCAGTGGTCATGGTTGGTGGTGGACAGTAGTCGGTGTGGCAATAATCTACGTTATTTTGTACAAATTAGTAAACACCTGATCATATTTTTATGGATTTTGGTTTATTTTATATTGATCTGGCACTTATTCAACGCACTTTGGTAATTTTCTTCAGCCAGCCAACATATCTGGTGATTTTGGATTTGATAGCAATCATTGGTTGGGTGGTTTTTTCATACTTATTATTTTATATTGGAGTGACGATGTGGATTGAATACCGGCAAAGTAAATTTACCAAAAATTGGAAGTGGGTGCTTTTGGCTGTGGATATTCCACCTTTGAATGTTCAACCACCGATCGCAGTGGAACAAATGTTCAGTCAGTTGACAGCTGCTTTTAACCAAGTGGATATTACAGAAAAATTTTGGCAAGGTTTCAAACAGCAATGGTTTAGTTTTGAAATCATTAGTATTGGTGGTTATATACAGTTTCTTATTAGAACCGAACAAGATTTTCGTGACTTGGTGGAAGCTGCTATTTATGCTCAATATCCGGATGCTGAAATTATAGAAGTAGAAGATTATGTTAATGAAATCCCCAGTAAATACCCAGATGAGACTTATGATATTTGGGCCGCGGATTTTGCACCTATAGAGACTTGGGCTTATCCCATTCGCACTTACCAAGAGTTTGAAGCGAGGATTGGCAAAGACACGATTATCAAAGATCCTATGGGCACTTTTTTGGAGAGTTTTTCCCGTATTGGTCCAGGCGAACAAATGTGGTTTCAAATTTTGATAGAGCCTATTTCCAATAGTTGGAAAAAACAAGTAATTGAAAAAATAGAAGAGATTACTGGTGTTAAATCTTCGGGTGGAGGAAAAAATATTGGTGATTATTTTGTGGATTTTTCTTTGAAGTCTTTGGAAACCATTGGTGACCAAGTTTTCAATCGTCCAGAGAGTGAATCAAAAGAAGAAAAAAAAGATGATAAAAAACAACTTAGTCCTGGTCAAGGTAAGCTTATAGAAGGCATGGAAGAAAAGATAAAAAAAGATGGATTCCGTGTAAAAATGCGTGGCATTTATGCAGCTCGTAAAGAAGTTTTTCGCAAAGAGCGTGGGGTGACTGCTTTGGCAGGGGCCATTGCCCAGTTCAATATTCCCAGCGCCAATTCTCTGGCCCCAGTGTACAAGACTGCCGCCACTTCTTTTTTTGCGGCAAAACGCATTTTGTATCGTAAAAATCTTTTGATTCAAGCTTATAAAAAACGTAAGCTTAAAACTGGCGCCAATCCTTTTGTTTTGAATATTGTAGAATTGGCTACACTTTGGCATTTTCCACTTTCCCATGTCAAAACTCCTTTGGTTCAGAAAGCCGCGGCCAAAGCTGCCGAACCTCCGGCTAGCTTGCCCATGGAGCAGATCTTTTCTGAATTGCCGGTAGAAGAAACAAAAGTACAAACTGAAAAAAATAATGTTCAAGAAGATAAGTATGCTACAGATGCCGGTTATTTGCACGAAGATAGTGGACCGCGTTTTGGATAAAAAATAATCCCGATAAAATCGGGATTATTTTTTATCTAACATTGGTGTGAGTGCGATGAAGTGGTTTGTGAAATATGACTACCCAGATATAATTGAATAAATATTTAAGGCCGGTCAAGACTATGCCTTCACCGTTTAATCTTCGGGCTGAAGAAGGAATAGCCAAGTCAACAGTAAATTTTACTTTGCCGAGTTTGGCCAGTCTTTTGGCAACCTCAATATCATCACCATAAAAAGTAAGTTGAGTATTAAAACCGCCGATTTTTTCCAGGGCTTGTTTTTTTATTATTAAATTTCCTCCTTGAGCCATATAGCCCATAGTCCGGTTGAGTATTTCCTCACTTTTACTCCAAAGTTCCACTGTTTTTTTCTTAATTTTTGAATTTAAATCATAAAAAGTATAAGGACCACTCAGAGCCACTAGTTCGGGGTCTTCATTGAAATATTTTTGAGTTTTGTAAAACCAGTCAGCCGTCAGATGACTGTCGGCGTCTATAAAAGCTACCAGTTCACCCCGAGCTTCGCCAAAACCTCTTTGACGAGCGTTATTAGTGCCAGGTTTTTCTTCTTTTAACAGTTTGACTTCAGGAAATTGTTGGGCTATTTGAGCTGTGTGGTCGGTGCTGTTATTATCAACCACAATAATCTCTTCCACTTCAGAAGTTTTGTTTTTAAGCGCGTTTTCCAGGCAAGCGCCGAGATATTTTTCCTCATTGTAAGCAGGAATAACTATGGAAATCTTCATACTTTTACTATTTTACTATGCTTGCCAAAAACTCGCAAATCCGGTAGGATAGAGGTGTGTAAAATATGAGTGACGAAGTACAACAAATTAAAGACCCGCCTTCGCTAAAGCTACGGCAGGGCAAGTAAAATTGATTTTGTATTATGTCTGATGAAGTACAATTAATAAAGGATAAGATAGATGTCGCGGAATTGGTAGGAGAATATGTCCAATTAAAGCCAGCTGGGGTGAATAAAAAAGGGCTTTGCCCTTTTCATCATGAAAAAACACCTTCTTTTATGGTCAGCCCGGAGCGTGGTAGCTGGCATTGTTTTGGTTGTGGCAAAGGCGGAGATATTTTTACTTTTGTTCAAGAAATGGAGGGTATGGAATTTCGGGAAGCTTTGAAATATTTGGCCGATCGAGCCGGAGTGATTTTGACTAGCTACAAAAGTGATATTGATTCTAGTCAAAGAAATCGTATCAAGGATATCAATACTGAAGCGGCGAGATTTTTTTACAATTTTCTTATAAAGATGGCAACCGCGAAACCGGCTATGGATTATTTATTAAAAAGAGGTTTAAAAACAGAAACCATTGATGAATGGCAAATTGGTTTTGTGCCAGAACAATGGGATTTACTTACACAATATTTATTGAAAAAAGGCTTTGCCATTGATGATTTGGTGGCTAGTGGATTGACGATTAAACGTGATCAAAACTCCGAGACAAACTCGGGGTACGCTTCGCGTAGCTTTTGGGATAGGTTTCGCGGTCGTATAATGTTTCCTATTTGGAATGTGCATGATGAAGTGGTAGGTTTTACCGGGCGTCTTTTGGTAGAACGAGCTGATGCCGGCAAATATGTTAATACCCCGCAAACCATCGTGTATGACAAATCACGAATAATTTTTGGACTTAATAAAGCGAGGCAGGAAATTAAAGCCAAAAATCTTATTGTCATGGTGGAGGGACAGATGGACGTGATCGCTTGTCATCAAGCTGGAATGAAAAATGTTGTGGCGAGTAGTGGTACAGCTTTGACAGAGGAACAAGTGAAATTATTAAAACGTTATAGCAGTAATATCAATATGGCTTTTGATGCTGATGAGGCAGGTCAAAATGCGGCTAAGCGTGGTATTGATATTGCTGTAGCCGAGGGTATGAATGTGAGAGTAATCAAAATTCCTGAGGGAGCTGGTAAAGATCCAGATGAGTGTTTGAAAACAAATCCTCAAGTTTGGTTTCAGTCTGTAGAAAAAGCGCAAAATATTATGGAATGGTATTTGGAAAAAGTTTTGCATGGTAGAGATTTGAAAAATCCACGGCAAAAACAAGAAGTAGTAAATAATTATTTAGCAGAAATAGCACTTATTCCTTATGCAGTAGAGCGTGATCACTGGCTACAGGTTTTGGGAGAGAGGATTGGGGTAGAGGTGAGTGTGTTGCGAGAGGATTTGCCAAAAGTTAAAAGTGAAAAGTTAAAAGTGAAAAGCAATAGTGGGCAAGTTGCAAGTGACAAGTTGCAAGCTTTCAGTGTACAGAAGGGTAGGTTTGAATTATTGGTAGAGCGTTTATTAAGTTTATTTTTGAAGTTTCCTGCATTGGCGACAGAAGAAGTGGATAATTTGAGTAAGATATTAGTAAATACAAATTATCTGGAGCTTTACAATAAAATAAAAGAAGGGTATAATAATGACAATAATTTAGAAATTGAGAAATTAAGAAATTTAACGGCGAAAAATGGTGAAGCGAGTGAGAATTTAATTGATGTATTATCCCTGCAGGCAGAATGGGAGTTTTCGGCTATTTCCGAAGGTGAAGCTAAAAAAGAATGGAGCATGATTTACGAGTTACTTATCGGAGAATGGACTAAGAAACGTCGTAAGGAGTTACAAATAGAAATTGAACAGGCAGAAAAAGCCGGGGATACTTTGAAAGTAAAATTATTATTGCAAAAATTTGGGGAATTAAAATAATTTAATTTTTTCATGAAGAAGAAAGTTAAAAAAAATCAAAAGGTTGCGAAAAAAGCAACCACCAAAAAGAAAGCAGTCCGCAAGATTGCTCACCAGGCGAAAGCCCACAAAAAATCATCTCGCCCTCAGGCGAAAGTTCGTAAGTCATTAAAACGAACTGCTAAATCTATCAAGTCTTCAAAAAATAAAGTAAAAAATAAAAAGCTTGTAAAAAAGCTCTCTTCTGTTTTGTCTGAAGAAAATATTATTCCACCAACCGAAGAGCAGATCTGGCATCTTATCAACAAAGGCCGAGGTAGAGGATTTCTTACTGAGGTTGAAGTCTTGTCCTTGTTTCCCAAGTTGGAGCATTATTTGTCTTTGTTTGAAGATTTTCAATTTACGCTGGATAAAAATGGCATTGGTATTGTGGAAATGAAAGAAGGTCTCTTGGGTCAACGTCACGAACATCGAGAGATTTTACAAGAATATCAAGGGGAACAACCAGATTTGGAAGAAGGGGTGGAGTTTGATTTGGGCGCGATTTCTGCTGATTCTATTCAAATGTATTTGCGCGAGATTGGCAAGATTCCACTTCTAACAGCTGAAGAAGAAGTTTCGCTTGCCAAACGCAAAGAAAAAGGGGATAAAGAAGCTGAGAAGAAATTGATCGAAGCCAACTTACGCTTGGTGGTTTCCATTGCCAAGAAATTTGTTGGCAAACAACTTTCCCTCTTGGATCTTATTCAAGAAGGAAATATTGGACTTTTTCGCGCAGTAAAAAAGTTTGACCACCGCAAAGGTTATAAATTTTCTACTTATGCCACTTGGTGGATTCGTCAGGCGATCACTCGCGCTTTGGCTGATCAGTCCCGTACTATTCGTATTCCAGTACACATGGTGGAGACCATCAATCGTTTCCAACAAGTGGAACGTCGCTTGCTTCAAGATCTTGGTCGCGATCCTACCCCAGAAGAATTGGCCGCGGAAATGGGCGAAGAAGTGGATAAGATTAAGCATATTATCAAGATTTCTCAAGATACAGTTTCCTTGGAAACTTCGGTTGGTGATGACGACGACGATGATGATTCTTCTCTATCTGACTTTATTGAAGATGTGAAGTCTGTCAGTCCTTCTCAAGCGGCTGGTCGCGAACTTTTGAAAGATTATATCCGTGAAGCGATGAAGGATTTGTCTCCGCGTGAACAAAAGATTTTGGAGATGCGTTTTGGTCTTACCGACGGCGTCACTCATACTCTAGAAGAAGTGGGAAAAGAGTTTGATGTTACGCGCGAGCGTATTCGTCAGATCGAAGCCAAAGCTCTAGAAAAAGTACAGACCTTTGGCATTGCAGGGAAGTTAAGAGATTATTAGACACTGATTTAGACTGATTGGAAAAGAATACATTGATAAAAACCACCGTGTTAGACGCGATGGTTTTTTTGTTATCCCCCTCTTAGAAAGAAGGGGATTTGATAATTAGATGATTTTTACCATTTTCCACCAAGCGTCAATATATTCAGCTCGACGATTTTGATATTTGAGATAATAAGCATGTTCCCAAACATCCAATGCCAAGATTGGCTGGTGTCCTAGAGTAAGAGGTGAATCTTGGTTTGGTAGTTGATAAATGTCCAAGTTGCCAGCTGGCTCCTCTACCAGCCAGACCCAGCCTGAACCAAAGAGGGAAGTGGATAGATTAGTAAATTTTTCTTTGAACTTTTCTACTGAACCAAAATCACGATTTATTTTTTCGGTAAGTTTCTCGTCTTTTTTATTATTAGGATCAAGGTTTGACCAGTAAATATTGTGATTTACATAGCCACCGCCCATATTTTTTAATTTTAGCCAATCAACATCATCTACTTTTATTTTTTCCAAATCAGTCAAGATTTGTTCAGCAGTCATTTCTGCTAGTTCTGGGTATTTATCTACCACTGCTTGGAAGTTGTTGAGATAAGTCTGGTGGTGCTTGCTGTAGTGTGTTTCTACAGTCTGGGCGTCTAGATATGGCTCTAGAGCTTGAAAGTCATAATTTAGTTGGGGTAATTCAAATTTCATATTGTGGGTAAGTTAATTGTGTTAATCATACTATTATGGTATTATATAAAAACTCAATTGTCAATGTGGACAAATAAGGCAGTTGATATTATACTATTTATAATTTATAAATAAAACAAGTTTGGTTATGAAAAAATTATTTTTTATTTTAATTTTAGCCATCAGTTTGATTTTGCCGGTTTTTGCTTTTGCGCAAGTCGAGAATCCAATAAGTGAGATTAGTGAAGAAAAGATTGAATATGCTTTGTTTCATTTGGAGACTTGCCCACATTGCCGGGATGAGATCAAGTTTATCAATAAAGAAGTAATGCCAAAATATGGGGAGTTTATAGATTTGAAAATGTACGAAGTAAGTACTTCCGAAAATCAACAAATTTTTCAGCAATATGGATATTTTTACAATTTTCCACAAGTTGGCTCTGTGCCAGTAGCTTTTATTGATGGAGAAGTAGTGGCTGGGTATGGAACAGATAAAACGACCGGAAAGCAAATCATTTCGATTATTGAACAAAAACTGGCTGATAAAAATTTGTTGGAGACCGAACCTTCACCCACTTGTGATGTAAACCAAGTTTGTTTGGAGGTTCCAGTTTTGGGGACGATTGACGCCAAGACTTTTTCTTTGCCAATTCTTACCGTGGTAATGGGTCTGCTTGATGGCTTCAATCCCTGTGCGATGTGGGTGCTCTTGTTTCTTATTTCTCTGCTTCTTGGCATGGAAGACAAACGTCGAATGTGGCTGTTGGGGACTATTTTTATTGTAGCTTCAGGTGCAGTTTATTTTGTATTTATGGCAGCTTGGTTGCAATTTCTCATGTTTATTGGCATGATTTTGTTTGTGCGTTTAGCGATTGGTTTGGTAGCGATTGTTGTGGGGGGTAAAAATATCAAAGATTATTGGGACAGTCGCAAAGTCGATGGTCTAGTTTGTAAAGTTTCCAACAAAGAAGGCACTGCCAAAATTTTTGATAAAATAAAAAACATTGTTTATCGTAAGAGTCTCATCTGGTCTATCATTGGCATCGTTATTTTGGGCTTTTCCGTGAATTTGGTAGAGCTAGCTTGCTCGGCAGGTTTCCCAGCAGTCTACACGCAAATTTTGGCTCTTAGTGGCATTCCTGCTTGGGAGAAGTATTTGTATATGCTCGGCTATATTATCTTCTTCATGTTGGACGATATGATTGTTTTTGTTCTAGCGATGTTGACACTCAAGTCCAAGATTGTTGGTGCCAAATATGCCAAGTATGCCAATTTAGTGGGTGGTGTGATTATCTTTATTCTCGGTCTCTTACTTATTTTCAAGCCTGAGTGGTTAATGTTTAGTTAGCGATTTATTTTTTAGAATAAAAACACCCTTCGATTTCGCTTAGGGTGTTTTTTTGGCTTGTTTTAGAGTAAATATATGTTATCCTCTTGACATACTTCTCTAAATATGATATATTCTAACGTTGCAAGTTGCAACCATGGGGGTGCAGTATGAGCCTGTTCTTGCAAGGTGTCGGCGTGGGGATCGGGATCGGGATCATCGCCATCGGGGTGGTGGTTCGTGACTTCCTCGACCAGATGAACCCGGGCGTGCTGTTCTTTGACCCCGAAAAAAACGAGGTCATCGAACGGAGGTTCGTGTTTTCCGGCATCATCTTGATCCTGGTTTGTGGTCTCCCGCCGCTCCTGCAGTCCGTTCCGGTCTATTTGTCCTACTCCTACTAGTACTAGGAGGAAGGGGGAGGAGGATGCGATGAAGAATCGCAACACGGGTCCGCCCTTACGCACTGTGGCGTTGGGGCGGCCCACACACAGATTTAATAAAAAATAAAATACTCTCAATTTAAGAGTTTTTTTGTTTGTTAAATTTCAATGATTGAATCATCAAATCATATATCTGGTCAGCTGGTTCATAATCATTATGCTTCATAATCTCTAGTATAGCATGATCGAGTGGTACGGAGATCATGGTATTTGGTACTACCCCAGGAATGATAGAGAATCGTGTGGCTTCTCTGTTGTCAATTATAATATTTTGAACTGTACCGATTTCGAAATAATTTGGAATATACATCTCTGCTGTGTCAGAGAAATTTTTATAATATTCTTCTAGACTGTAATTATTTGGATTGTCTTGGAGTTGAATATAAATTCTACTAAAACTAGGGTCTCCTGTTTCAAGATTAACTTCACGAAATCCTATTATCAACCATGGATTGGTGTTGTCAACTACAGTTGTCCAGTCGGTAGGATATTTTATCTCAAATCCGATTTTTTCGTTTCGATAGGTATTCCAATCATTTGTTTCAGATTCTATATCTAGCCCAGTTAAGGGTGTCGTAGTTTTAGATCTAAATATTTGCCATGCATAAATAATTCCCCCAATAATTATTATAGTAATGATCAGCAAAATTATTTTTTTCACATGTTTTATTTTTAAATACTAAATTTATTAGAAAAATATTTTTAGCGATGTCACCGGACGTATCTGTTTATACGAAGTTTTGGTCTTTTCTTTCATCCACAGCACCTAACTTGACAAAGGCACCAATCCGTTGTATACTCAAATTATAGAAAAGGCTTTCGGCCGTGGTTCATAAACCACAATCTGGTCGAAATGCTCTTTTTTATTTTACCAGACTATTTATCTAAAGGAAATATTGAAATAAGCCACTTTTGTCCGCTTTTCTTTTCTTCTTTAATTTGTACGAAAAAGACTTCATCTTGTGGGGTAGAACCTATAAAACGATGAAGTATTTCACTACTTCTATTAGGATTTTCCTTGGAAGTAGGAGAGTATTTACTATTTTCAATTAATTCGATAGCACAAGGAAAATACTTCAATCTTCTGGTTTTATCTCTAATATTTGCTTTTTCGTGCAAATGGTTCCAAAACAATTCTAAAAATATTTTTTCTTTATTAAAATACGCTGACCTTACATAAGGTCGGCGTTTTGTTTTACTTTTAATCTTTTTATACTGTCCAAAAGCCTTTTTTATAACTTGGTGCCAATGAGTACCCGGTAATCTTTTTGCCTTTGTTCTATATATTTGAACTTGCATAGTACAAATATTTTATCATTTTACCACCAAAAAGAAAAGACCAAAATTTGGGTGAAATAAAATAGCACAACCATTGAAATATTAGTTGTGCTATTTTTTGAACCGTATACACAGTGTTATCGGATGTAATTAATCTACTTTTTGATTCAAAATTATTCTGGTAATTTATTCCTTGATAGGAAAGCCGAGGTCAGCCAATAATGCTTTAAAATCCTCATTATTCCAACCTTGATAATATTCTTCGCGGATTCCTTTGAACCCCGGATCAGGATTACCGCCTTTTGGATTTCCACCCTCTGCCATATCGAGAAGCTCTAAACGTATGAGCCTATCGTCGGATCTTCCTGTACTTTTTAAAAAATGAAGCACCTCTTGATAGTCAGCTGGTCGTTGACCTGGTTGTGGGCCAGTTTCTCCCATAAAATTTTAGATTAAGAATAAATTTTGTTAGTACCACTATAAATTACCAGAATAATTTTCAATCGTCAAATTCGTAAAAGTGGATTCATTATTTCATCTAACGTACGCGTGTATCTGATGTTTCGCACATTCCATTAAAATTTAATTTGTGCGAAATATGGGTGAGCGACAGCCGGAGCGAACCAGATACACGCTGCTGCCCGACCCGACCCCGCCCTTCGCGAAGGGCGGGGGAGAGCGCAGCGGGGGAACGTACACTTTTATCTTTTTTATTTTATTTCTTCCCAAGCATGTTTCCATTCCTCAGCTTCAAATGTTATACCACCTAAACCGTCTTGAATTCTTCCTGCTTTGATTAATCGTGCAGCATCTTTAATTACTTTATCTTGAATTCCTTTACGGTCTTTAATTATGATTTGGCCTCTAATATGTATTGTTTCAGGTAGTCCTTTAAGATTTACACAACCTGAAATGTTAAGATACCCGTTGATTGTTAGATTTTCGGGAAATGCCGTCACAGATGTGTTGCCTTCAAGTGACATGGCCTCATTATAAATAATTGAATTTTTTCGGTCGTAATAAAAAGCTGTAATTGGTAAACCAGATTCTGAACAGAATTTACTTAGAGCTTGCCAGTTTTCAGGAGACATGTCTGACTCACGAATGCTACTGTACATTCCATCTTTTCGATCAGGCATTTCCCGTGGTACCCTTGTACCTACAGGTTGGAAATGGCGACTTTCTTGTGTCATAGTGTTTTTTATTAGTTTATTAATAATTTTATTAGATTCAAAATAAAAAAGAGAAAAGTGTATGTCTGGGCAGCTACTGTTATCCAAACTTGTTATTTATTTGGCTTAGTTGTGATATAATATTTGAG
>CAZQHU010000002.1:0-90205 GCA_964592785.1 uncultured Gammaproteobacteria bacterium
TTGGCGAACTCGTAGATATGGATCTCACTGGTTATAATCGCCAGAAATTTGATCAGGCCAAACAAGCACTTCACAAGCTAGAGCAAGTAGTTTACGAAGTTAGTTTGAGAAAATAAAAATTTATTAAAAAGCGAAGCCCGTGGTTGATAGCTCTTGTTAATGTCAATATGAAACAATTAATCAAAAAAATTCTTCCTAAAAGCATTCTTAATCTTCGTCATTTGTTTTTTGCATGGTGGGGGAGTATTAAGTATCATCATCCGTCTGAAGAATTGTTGGTTATTGGAGTGACAGGAACTTCTGGCAAGACTTCCACTATACATTTTTTGCGTCAGGTTTTGGAATATGCGGGTTATAAAGTCGGCAGTCTTAGCACAGCTGATTTTTATATTGACGGCGAATTAATTTTAAATGACAAAAAGATGACCATGGTTGGCCGGTATTTTATTCAGGAAAAGTTGAGAGAGATGATAAATAAAAAGTGCGATATTGCGATTGTAGAAACCACTTCTGAAGGTTATCTGCAACACCGGCACAAGTTTATAAATTATGATTTGATAGCTTTGACCAATCTTTATCCAGAGCATTTGGAACATCATGGTGGTTTTGAAAATTATAAGGGTGCTAAGTTGGGAATATTTGAGTATGTGGCGAAGTCAAAAGTCAAAAGTCAACCTTCGTCCCGAGCTCAGGTCGAGGGAAAGTCAAAAGTAATAAAAACTAAGAAAATGGCAATCGTGAATGGTAAAAGCGAATATGCGGATGAATTTTTAAATTTTAATTTTGAGAAAAAAATAAAATTTCAAGCAGACAGTATTCAAGCGAGTAAAGAAGGTTTGAATTTTACAGTAAATAATGAAAAATATTTTGCTCCGCTCTACGGTGAACATAATGCAGAAAATCTGGCTTGTGTGATTGCGATCGCCAAAAGTTTAAATATTTCCGAAGAAAAAATTAAACAGGCTATAGCAAAATTAAAATCTCCTCCCGGTAGATTAGAATTTATTCCAGAGGCAGAAGTGCGAGGGTTTCGGGTGATTGTCGATTATGCTTTCGAACCAAAAGCTTTACAAGCTTTGTATGATGTAGTTGATTTAATAATGGGAGAAAGGACCCTTCGGCAAGCTCAGGATAAAAAAATTATTCATGTTTGTGGCTCTACTGGTGGTGGAAGGGACAAAGCCAGACGAGAACCAATCGGTCATTTAGTTGGCGAAAAAGCAGATATTTTTATTATTACTGATGAAGACCCCTATGACGAAGATCCACTAGAAATAATGCAGAGTGTGAAGAAGGGTGCTCTGAATGTGGGTAAGAAAGAAGGTGAGGATTTATTTGTGATTATCAACAGGGGAGAAGCAATTAAAAAAGCTCTTGAATTAGCAGAGGCAGGAGATTTAGTTTTGGTGACTGGAAAAGGGAGCGAACAAAAAATGTGTGTAGCAGGTGGTAAAATGATTGATTGGGATGATCGGGAAATTGTCAAAAAATTTTTGAAATTAAAAAATAATTAATTTTTTATTATGAAAAACATTTTAGATGATATCAAAGCAATCAAAAAATTAGATTCCCAAAATATGTTGGGGAGTTTACAGCTTTTGTTTAAACAAGTAGAACAAATTTATGATACTGCTGAAGCTCTAAAAGTTTCGAATAATTATAAAAATGTTAATAAAATAGTTGTTTTGGGAATGGGAGGGTCAGCTCTAGGAGCTCATGTTATCAAGACTTTGTTTGTTGAAGAATTAAAATATCCTTTGGAAATAGTTAATGATTATAATATTCCAAATTTTGTAGATAATAAAACTTTAGTAATTGGTTCAAGTTATTCTGGTACTACCGAGGAAGTATTATCAGCTATCAAAGAAGCTAGACAAAAGAAAGCTAAAATTGTAGTGATTAGTGCTGGCGGGGAATTGGAGAAAATTGCTAAAAAAAATAAATACCCAGCTTTGGTTTTTACAACAGAAAATAATCCTTGTGGTTCGCCTAGGATGGGTTTGGGTTATTCAATTGTTGGTCAATTGATTTTATTTTCTAAATTAGGAATATTAAAAATTTCTAAAAAACAAATACAAGAAATAATTAAAACTTTGGCCTATTATGATACTTTGTTTGGAGTTTTGACTCCAGAAAAAGAAAATCCTGCCAAATGGTTAGCCAAACATACTTTGGATAAATCAGTTTGGTATGTGGGGGCTGAACATTTAGTTGGTAATATTCATATTGCTGCTAATCAAATGAATGAAAATGCTAAACGTTTTGCTGGTTATTTTGTTATTCCAGAATTGAACCACCATCTCATGGAAGGCATAATCAACCCAAAAAGCAATCAAAAAGATTTATTGTTTGTATTTCTAGAATCAAAATTTTACTATGATAAAACACAGAAACGTTTTACGATTACCAAGAAAGTTCTAGAAAAAAATAAAATAACTAATATTACTTATCGTTGTCAAGAAAAAGATAAATTAAATCAAGTTTTTGAAATTTTGGTTTTGGGGAGTTATGCTAGTTATTATTCAGCTTTACTAAAAAATATTGATCCGACTGCAATTCCATTTGTGGATTATTTTAAATCCCAACTTAAAAAATAATTATGGATTTGTCTATTATCACCGTCACTTGGAACGCAGAAGACAATATAACTGAACAATTAAATTCAGTGATGTTGGGTTGCAAAAATATTACTTATGAACAAATTGTGGTTGACAATGCTTCCAAAGATAAAACAGTAGAAATAATTGAACGTGATTTTCCGCAAGTAAAATTGATAAAAAATAATAGTAATACTGGGTTTGGTTTTCCCAATAATCAAGGAGCAAAAATTTCTCAAGGGAAATTTTTGTTATTTTTGAATCCAGATATGCAAGTAGAAGAGGAAAGTCTAGACAAAATGGTAAAGTGGATGAGGAGTCATCCAGAAATAGGTTTGGCAAGTTGTCGGTTGATAGATGAACAGGGAAATTTTAATGATAACGCTAAGCCTAGAAGATTTCCCAAAGTTTGGGAGATGGTAGCAATGATTTTTAAAATTCCTCATTTGTTTCCACAGATTTTGGATAATTATTACATGAAAGATTTTGATTCAGAAAAAGAACAAGAAGTTCCTTCAGTTCGTGGATCTTTCATGTTGATGCGAAAAGAAGTATATGAGAAGTTGGGTTGGGCTTTTGATCCTAGATATTTTTTTTGGTTTGAAGATGTAGATACTTGTCGGGAAATATGGCAAGCTGGGTACAAAGTTGTTTACACACCGATTATTTCTTGTGTAGATTTTATTGGGCAGAGTTTCAAAAAACGAGATACTTATTGGAAACAAAAGAATTTTACTCGGAGTATGCTTCAATATTTTCAAAAATGGGAGCCATGGTATAAGTGGATGTGGATTGCAGTTGCTCGGCCATTTGGTTTAGGTTTGGCTTGGATTAATGATAAAGTTAACGTCATCCTGAGCGGAACGAAGCGTTAGCGAGTGTAGCCGAAGGATCCCAGGGATTCTTCGGTTTCGCTTCGCTACACTCAGAATGATGTAAATATAATTTATGAAATTATTTGTACACTTAGTAACCTGGAACGGGAGTAAATATATCCCTTATCTTTTTGAATCGCTAAAAAATCAAACTTTTAAGGATTTTAAATTAATTATCCTTGATAATGCTTCTAGTGATGATACTGTAGAAAAAATTAAACATGAGCTTGAAAATTTTCCTTTTGAACATGAATTGATTGTCAATCAAGAGAATAAGGGATTTGCCGGTGGACATAACCAGTTGTGGAATGAGGAACGAGGAATGAGGAACGAGGAATTTATTTTGATACTTAATCAAGATTTGTATTTACAAAATGATTGTATAGAAAAAATGTTTAATTTTTTAGAAAGACATTCAGAAGTCGCAGCTCTAGCTCCAAGAACAATGAAGTGGCAATTTAATGAAGGAAAATTTGGCAATGTTGTTGATTCTTTGGGTTTAAAGATTTATAGGAATCGTCGAGTGGTAGAAGTTGGAGAAGGGGAGGAATATGAAAATATGAATAGACAATTTGATTATGTATTTGGTGTTTCTGGTGCCGTAGTTTTATTTAGAAAGAGAGTAATTGATGAAATTGGTTTTTTGGATGAAACTTTTCAGTCTTACAAAGAAGACGTAGATTTGGCCTATCGTATTAATATTAGCGGTTGCAAATCTGCAGTTTTGTATGATGCAGTTGTGTACCATGATCGAGCTGGTGGCGGGACAAAACATAAGGATGATTATTCAGCCCTGAAAAATAAAATTCAACAAAAACCTTGGGTAAAATATCACAGTTATAAAAATCATCTCATGACACTTTATAAAAATGAATATTGGCAGAATTTCTTACTTGACTTGCCTTGGATAAAATGGTATGAATTGAAGAAGTTCATTTACTTTTTGTTATTTGATAGGTCAATTTTGAAAGGTTTGGGAGAGATTTGGCAAATGAGGAAGGAGTTGAAGAAAAAAAGAGTAGAAATTAAAAAAATAAGAAAAATTAATTGGCGAGAATTAAGAAAATGGTGGGGGTAATATTTAATATGCATGAAAGACCAAAAATTAATATTGAGATGACTAGTGACTTGGATTTGGTTATTAGTTCAGCTTTTGATTTGTATAATGTACCACGACAAGGTTGGCTTGATCGTGGGGTTAATCCAGAAAAAGTTGAAAATGTAGGACAACACACAGAGGCCCTTGCTGATTTATTTGAACAATTAATTGAAAAAATTGATCCGGAGAAAAGATTAGATAGAGTCAAGATGATGAGATTGATTCAAATTCATGATTGGCCAGAGTCTATAGCAGGTGATCAAGTGGCCTACAATAATGATCCCCAAAAACGGGCTGAGCTACAAAAAAAGAAAGAAGCAGATGAGCTCAAAGCAATGCAGGAAATCTGTAATAGATTTGGTGAAAAGGGTAAAATATTTATGGATTTGTGGCTTGAGTATGAACAGGGTTCAACACCTGAAGCCAAAATAATAAAACAACTTGATAAGGTACAATTTTTTATAAAGGCTTATGAATATGAATCTTTAGGCGAGAACATAGATACTTTTGCTTTAATCCAAAATGAGAAAGAAAGGGGTAGAATAACAAATTCAGTTTTGAAAAAATTTTTGGATGATATTGAGGAAAAGTGTAGAAAATAATTTTTATGAAAGATATCAACATTGTATTTCTAAATTATTTAATGAAAGATGACATTATAAAAGCCGTAGCTTCGGTTTTGGCAGATATAAAAGATTGTCCTTATGATGTGCAAATTACTGTCGCAGACAATTCAGAAAATAAAGATAATATCAAAGAAGCGTTGCAAAATTTTGATGTCATTCCTGTGAAGGCAGGAATTCAGTATATAGACTGTGGTGGTAATGTTGGTTTTGGCCGAGGGAATACTATAGGTTTTCAAGCAACACCAGCCAGGTATTATTTTGCTTTGAATCGTGATACTATAATTCCAGAAAACTCACGTGTTATTGAACGATTAATCAAGTTTATGGATGATCATCCAAAAATTGGTTGTATTGGACCGAAATTATTAAATATGGACGGTAGTTTGCAATATTCTTGTTACCGTTTTGACTTATCATCCATTCTTATCAAACCTCTTAAACATATTCATTTTGATGAAAAATACAAGTGGGTTAAAAAACATGCTGATAAATTGATCATGACTGATTTTGATCATAATAAAACTCAGCCAGTAGATTGGGTCTTGGGTGCAGCGATGGTTGTGCGTCAAGAAGTAGTCGATGACATTGGCTGGTTTGATGAAAGATATTTTATGTATTTAGAGGACTGCGATTGGTGTCGACGTATGTGGGAAGCTCATTGGCCGGTTTATTATGTTCATAATATAGTGATTATGCACACTCATGCTCGAGAAAGTGCAAAAGTCCCAGGTATTTGGAAAGCTTTGTTTAAAAATAAATTAGCTAGAATACATGCCAAAAGTTGGTGGCAATATTTATGGAAATGGCGAGGTAATCATAAATATTACATTTTTAAATAAAATATTAACATTTTATATGAATGAAAGAATGTCCATAGAAGAACCAAAAATCGCAATTATTTATTTACTTTATTATCACAATCAGTCTTATATAGATGACATGGTTTCGGCTTTGAAAAGAATGACTTATCCCAAAGATAAGGTTGAATTGGTGATTGTCAGTAATCCTCATCCAGTAGAAGGATCATTTGTTCGTTATCTTGAGGAAACAGTAGTTCCTTTGTCAGGTAAAGAAATTCCTCATGTGACTATTTTGGCGCAAACAGAAAATTTGGGTTTTGCGGGTGGAAATAATGTTGGAACTGTTTGGGCAATAGAAAATGGTTTTGATTATGTTTATTATCACAATAATGATGGTTTTTTTGCTGGTAATGTTCTAGAACCATTGGTAAAAGTTTTTTTTGAAGATACAAAAGTTGGAATAGTGCAATCTTTAGTTATGCTTTATCCAGAAACTGAGCTTATCAATTCTGCTGGGAATTCTTTCCAATATTTGGGTTTTGGTTTTTGTCATGGTTACAGAAAAAAAATACAAGATCTAGATTTACCAGTTGTAAAAGAAATTGACTATGCCACTGGGGCGGCAATGATGATAAAAGTTGATTTGGTTAAAAAGTTTGGTATGTGGGATTCAGATTTTTTCATGTATCATGAAGATTTGGAATGGTCTTTGCGTTTACGAATCGCTGGGTATAAAATAAAATTGGTGAGAGATTCAGTTTTTTATCATAAATATCAATTTGGCCGGAGTATTGATAAATTTTTCTTTATGGAAAGAAATCGTCATGCTGTTATGCTCATGTTTTTTCGCTGGCCAACTTTATTACTTCTTTTACCAATAGGAATCTTGCTAGAACTTGGTTTGTGGTTTTTTAGTATTAAAAATGGTTATTTTAACAAGAGAATTGAAGTTTATAAATATTGGTTAAATTGGAAAAATTGGCAAATTTGGCTTAAAAAAAGAAAATATATTCAAAGTATTCGTCAAGTTAAAGACAGACACTTGCTAAAACATACTGTTTCTGGTATAAATTTTCAAGAAAAGGAAGTAGAAAGTCCTTTGGTAAAATATGTCGGAAATCCGATTATGGCTATTTATTATTGGTTGGTAGTTAAAAGTTTAATTTGGTGGTAGTATTGTTTCATTCCGAGGAGCTCACAAGCGACGAGGAATCTTTTACAGAAATAATATGAGAGGAGGAAAATATTACTATGTTTATATAGTGGCCAGCATTAACAGAATAATTTATATTGGTTTTACTGATTCACTTTTGAAAAGAATCAAGCAACATAAGGATGGAACACTCGAAAACACTTTTTCTAAAAAGTATAAAACAAATAAATTAGTTTATTGGGAGAGCTTTTACACTTGTAATGACGCCTTTCAAAGAGAAAGACAGATAAAGAAATGGAGAAGAGAGAAGAAAGTAAAGTTGATAGAAGAAAATAATAAAAATTGGACAGATTTGTATAATGATGTTGTTGAATTATCAAAAGTAACTAGGATTTTATGAAAAAATTTTGGGTAAATATTTTAATTAGTGGTTTGATTGTTGATATTTTAATTTTTTTACTATTTTACTCTATTAATTATTTACCAACTGTGGATTTGATAGATATAGTTATTTATCCGTATGTAAATATTTTAAATTTTATAGTTGAGGTTCTATTTTTTGGATATAATCCTAGTGATAGTTTTTTAATTAATTGGGGCATTCCTCTGGCAGTAAGTTTCGTAGTAATTACATTTTTTAATGGTTTAATCATTTCTTTATTAATTGAAATCGTAAAATTTATAAAAACAAAAATTAGATTTAAAAAAGATTCCTCTCCGTCAGCCGACGGATCGGAATGAACTTTGTATGCGAATAAGAAAAGCAATTCTAACAGGGGGTGGTAGGGCAACTCGTTTGTATCCTATTACTACTACTATCAATAAACATCTCTTGCCTTTGGCCAATAAGCCGATGATTTTTCATGCTATTGAAAGAGCTGTTGAAGCTGGAGTGGAAGAAATATATATAAATACCAATCCAGGTGAAGTGGAATTACAAAAATATATTGGTGATGGAGGACACTGGGGCATAAAAATAAAATTTTTTGAACAAACCGGCGGACCGCAAGGGATTGCTCATGTGGTTAAGTGTGCCCAGGATTTTATTGGTGATGATCCTTTTATGTTTTTTTTATCGGATAATATAGTTTTGGGAAGTTTGCCAGAAATTTTTGAAGAATTTGCAAAAAATAAATATGATTGCATGCTGGCTTTTGCCACAGTACCAGACGCTCGTCAGTTTGGTGTGCCTTATTTTGATGATAGTGGAAAACTGATTGACATCAAAGAAAAACCGGCTGATCCACCGCACAATTTGGCTCAGACAGGAATTTATCTCTATGGTCCAAAAGTTTTTTTTGAAGTTTTTGATAAAATAAAAAAAAGTCCTCGCGGAGAGTATGAAATTTCTGATATCCATTCACATTTTTTGAAAAATAATTATAAAGTTGGTCATAAAGAAATTTCAGGTTTTTGGAAAGACACAGGGCAAACAGAAGATTTATTGATTGCCAATCGTTTACTTCTTGAACAAATGACCGAAACAGATTTTGCCAGACAAGGTGTTGTTAGTCCAGAAGCAGAAATTCATGGTAAAGTAAAAATAGGAATCGGATCAGAGATAAATAAAAATGTTTTAATTCGGGGACCAGTAGTTATTGGTGAAAATTGTCTTTTGGAAAATTGTATGATTGGTCCAAATGTAACAATCGGTTCAGGCAGTGAAATACATCAAGCCAAAATTGATAACTCTATTATTTTGGAGAATACTTTTATTGATTGCCCTTTGCTAATTAGTGAAAGTTTGATTGGTAAAAAAGTAAGACTAGTCAAAAGAAAAGAAGGGGTCCAGCAGTCGCATAAAATAATAGTAGGTGATAAAACTGTGATAGAAATGTAATAAAAAAATACTCCAGGCTTCACTTCGTTACGCCTGGTAAACTAGTATATTAATAACAGTAATACTAGCTTGCCAGGCGTAGCCCGAAGGGCGAAGCCTGGGGTATTTTTTAGTAATTCAGTTCAAAAATGCCTTGCAACTGGCCAACTTTTCCCCAGAAATATATTTTTCTCAAATTTGGATTGACAGTAACTTTTTTAATTTCGGCGCTCGTCAGCAGATTGTGGTTGATATAGTAACCAGGATTAAAAGCTCGTAAATTGTTTTCAGAACGTACTAATAAAACCCCATATTGATCGAGAGGAGTGACTTCTTCAATGCCTTCACTGGTGCGAGTTAATAAGGCTGGTTCAGTTTCTTGGTAAATAGTCCAAAGTTCCCAGAGAGACCAACTCAACCATTCTTTGGTTGAAATATTATAATAAAAATTTTGTGTTGGCAGGGTATATATTTTGTTTTCTATTTTTCTATCTATTATAAAAGAATTGTTATCACCCTGTAGAATAATTTTTTCTTGGTTTATTTCAATTATTTTTTTGATTGTTTCCGTATTTTTCAAGGAATATTTAAAATTCTCAGCTTGTTGTAGTTGTTCATTTTCATTATTAAAAAACCAGATTTTATCATCTTCAGTTACATACCAGAGAGAAGAAGAAGCCAAACCCAGCTCACGTAAGTTTGTGGTCAAGAGTTTGACAGTTTTGCCGTCGTCAAAATAAATTTGTGGTTGGTAGGAATTTTTGGACCATTGCCAATTATTTATTTTGGAAAAATTAAAAGTTTGGAGTTGATTTGGACTATTGGGATTGAAGAGATTTATTACAAAATTTGTGCTTATTTCCTGATTTTTTATAAAAGCAAAATTATTGTATGGTGACCAATTTATTTCTGGTATAGATAAACTATTTACCCTCAAAATAGTATTGGAAGTTTTGTTATTTAAATCCCAAAAAACAATTTCATAAATTTGTGTGGATGTTTCTGTTTCGTTTTCTTGTATTGTTAACAAAGCATAGCGGCCATCGGAAGAAAAAATTGCTTGTTTAATATTTTTTTCATTTTGAGTAATGAGCACCGGCAAATCATTTTTAAAAAGAGTGATATTTTTTAAATAAGTGGTTTTCTTGCTTTCCACCACAATTTCTTTTTGCCAATCTTGGTATCCGGTTTTGGAAAATTTGATGGTATAGTTTCCTGGCGCGTAGTTTGGGAGACGAATTGGTGATTTTTTATTGATTCTCACTCCATTCAAATAAACTTCAGCATCTCGGGGTAGGATATCAATACTAATTACACCGGTTTGGAAAAATTGTTTTTTGCTAAAATCAAAACGATAACCAGTGGTATAGAGTATAAGTAGTGGAGCGATTATAAAAAAACAAGCAAATAAAGAGAGCATTATTGCTAAACGTATTTTTTTGGTTAAATGAGTTTTTTGATACATAAAAGTTGCTTTTCCTGTTTTTTTTGCTATAATTGACAGCATACTAAATTTTTTAAAGAAAAGCAACTTTTTTATGTCAAAATATTTGATTCGAGGTCAAAAAAAATTATCCGGAAATATTCAGGTTGGGGGAGCCAAAAACGCTTCACTTCCTTTGCTTTGTGCTACGCTTTTGGCGCCGGGTGAATATCTTTTTTCCAATGTCCCTGATTTAAAAGATGTAGAAGTTTTGATAAATTTACTTAGACATTTGGGTCTAAAAATTGAGAAAAATGGACAAAATTTTTACCGAATAATAAATGAAGGTATAAAGACTGTGGAAGCTCCTTATGAATTGGTCAAACCAATGCGAGCCTCTTTTTTGGTTATGGGGCCACTATTGGGCAGTGAAAAAAGAGCCAAAGTTTCTTTGCCAGGTGGTTGTGCTATTGGTGCCCGTCCGGTTAATTTTCACTTAAATGGTTTTGAAAATTTGGGTGCCAAAATTACCATAGATCACGGTTTTGTTGTGGCAGAAACTCGGGAGTTGAATGGATCAACTATTGAATTGCCTTTTCCAACTGTTACTGGTACTGAAAATTTGATGATGGCTGCGGTCAAAGCCAACGGCAGAACAATCATCAAAAACGCGGCTCGGGAGCCAGAAATAGTAGATTTGGGTGATTTGTTAAATAAAATGGGTGCTTTGATTACTGGCTTGGGGACTGAAGAAATTCAAATTGAGGGCGTTTCAGATTTACATTCAACCAATCATACAGTCATTCCAGACAGGATAGAAGCTGGTACTTTTTTGGTTCTTTCTGCTTTAAGTGGTGGAGAAGTAATTGTTCAAGGCGTAAGAAAAGATCACCTTCAAGTATTTTTGGAAAAATTAGAAACAGCCGGTTTTTTTTGTGAGAGTATCGCTGGTGGATTAAGACTTGTAAAGAAAAATAGTGAAAATTATTCAGTGCATATAAATACCGAGCCTTATCCTGGATTTCCTACTGATGTTCAACCACAAACTGTTGTGCTTTTGACTCAAGTTATGGGGCAACATATTCTGACTGAAAATATTTTTGAAAATCGCTTTATGTATATTCAGGAGTTGAATCGGTTGGGTGCAGAGATTGGCTTACAAGAAAAAACTGCTATTATTTCTGGATCCAAGAAATTGATAGGCGCCGAAGTGACAGCCACTGATTTACGAGCTGGCGCGGCTTTGGTTTTGGCTGGGTTGGTTGCTGAAAATACTACCATTATAAATGAAATTGAACATATTGAACGTGGTTATGAAGATTTGGTAGGAAGATTGCGAAGTCTTGGTGCTGATATTGAAAAAATAATGTGATTAGTAAAAAACAAAAAATTCTGGTGGCCATGTCTGGCGGGGTGGATTCCTCTGTAGCCGCTTTTTTGTTGGTAAATGCAGGGTATGATGTGACTGGCGCTTTTATGGTAAATTATGATTCGCCAGTTTCCCCCTCTGCCCGAGAGGGGGTTAGGGGGAGTGGGAGTTGTTGGAGAAAAGACTACCAAGATGCTTTACGTGTGGCCGCGAAGCTGGGTATTCCGCTTTTACGTTTGGATTTTCAAAAAGAGTATAAAAAAAAGGTACTTGATTACATGTATAAAGAGTATCGGGCTGGAAGGACTCCAAATCCCGATGTCCTTTGCAATAAGTTTGTAAAATTTGGCGTTTGGCTTAAAGTCGCCAAGAAATTAGGGTTTGATAAATTGGCGACAGGGCACTATTCTGACATTAAAACAACCTTCGTCTCGAGCTCAGGTCGAAAGAAAAAACAACCTTCGTCTCGAGCTCAGGTCGAAAGAAAAAACAAAAAAACATTTTGTCTAATTTGTGCCAAAGATGAAAATAAAGATCAAACATATTTTTTACACCAATTAAATCAAGCACAATTAAAACACATTTTATTTCCCCTTGGTCAATATACAAAGGTTGAAGTTAGGCAGTTGGCCAAAAAATTTAAATTACCTACAGCTAAGAAAGAAGAAAGCATGGGGATTTGTTTTGTGGGAGAAGTACCGATGAAAGAATTTTTGGAGAAAAAAATCAAAGTAAAGAAAGGTGAAATTATATTGAGTGATGGAACAATTGTTGGAGAACATGAAGGCTTAGCTTTTTACACGATTGGTCAGCGCCATTTGGGGACTATGGGTGGTGGCAGGGCTCTCTTTGTTGTTGATAAAAATATTAAGAAAAATCAATTAGTGGTTGGTTATGAAGATGATCCTCTTTTGTATAAAAAACAAATATTGGTTGAACAGGTAAATTGGATTAGACAAAAATCAAAATTTCCATTAAAATGTTTAGTGAGATTGAGACATCGTCAGTCATTGCAACAAGCAGTAGTTTTTCCTCTTAAAAAAGGGGGAGGAAAGAGAATTTTGGTGGTCAATTTTATTAAACCCCAGCGTGCCATCACTCCCGGTCAGTTTGCTGTTTTTTATAAAAATAATGAATGCTTGGGTGGAGGAGTAATAAAATAAATATGTCATGGATTTGGGAATTATTTATTTCAAGTATTGGTATTATTATTTTGGTTATCATTTTGGTTTTTGTGGCTTTTAAAATTAGACAATAGTTTATATATGTTAACATCCAAAGAACTTCGTCAAAAATATTTAGATTTTTTTCAAAAACACGGGCACTCTATCATCCCGTCAGCTTCGCTTATTCCAGAAAATGATCCTACTGTACTTTTTACCACAGCTGGCATGCATCCGCTCGTGCCTTATTTATTGGGTGAAAAGCACCCGGCTGGAAACAGGTTGACCAATGTTCAAAAATGCGTGAGAACTGGGGATATTGATGAAGTTGGGGATAGTAGTCATTTAACTTTTTTTGAGATGCTTGGCAACTGGTCTTTGGGGGATTATTTCAAAATGGAATCTATTCAGTGGAGTTGGGAATTTTTGACTTCAGCTGATTATTTAAATTTAGATAAAAATAAATTAGCAGTGTCAGTTTTTGAAGGTGATGCAGATGCTCCTTTTGATGATATGGCTTATAACGCTTGGTTGAATGCTGGAATACCAGTTGAAAGGATTGCCCAACTGCCAAAGAAAAATAATTGGTGGGGTCCAGCAGGTGTTACTGGTCCTTGCGGTCCGGATACTGAAATATTTTATTGGGTGGGAAAAACCAATCTTCCCCCGGCTGGTAGCAATCCCGGAACTGATGAAGATAATTGGTTGGAAATTTGGAATAATGTTTTCATGCAATATTTTAAAAAAGAAGATAAAACTTTTGAACCACTCCAACAAAAAAATGTTGACACTGGTATGGGAATGGAGCGAACTTTGGTGACTTTGAATGGTTTTACTGATGTATTTGAAGTAGATACTCTCAAACCAATTATTGAGAAGATTGAGAATATTTCTGGTAAGAGATATAAAGTTGAGGATTCTTCCCCGCAAGGCGGGGTTCAAAATGACATTGTCTCAATGCGCATTGTGGCAGATCATTTGCGTACCGCGACAATGATCATGGGTGATAGTCGAGGTGTAGCACCAAGCAATGTTGACCAAGGTTATATTGTGCGTCGTCTGATTCGTCGTGCCGTTCGTCATGGACGCTTGCTGGGTATCAGTGAAAATTTTTGTGCTGAGGTTTCTGAAGAAGTTATCAATATTTTTGCGGAGATTTATCCGGAATTAAACAAAAATAAAATTTTTGTTCTTACTGAAATGGAAAAAGAGGAAACAAAATTTAGAAATACACTAGAACAGGGGATCAAAGCTTTTAATCAATATATATTAATAAACAGTGAGGCAGGAAAAACAATTTCAGGAAAAGAAGCTTTTGATCTTTTTCAATCATATGGGTTTCCTTTGGAGATGACAATTGAGCTCGCAACTGAGAAAGGATTAAAAGTTGATGTAGAAAAATATCAGGAGGAAATGAAAAAACATCAAGAATTATCCAGAGCTGGCGCAGAACAAAAGTTTAAAGGAGGTTTGGCAGATACTTCGGAAATATCCACCAAATATCATACAGCTACTCATTTGCTCTTGGCGGCTTTGCGTCAGATTTTGGGTACAGACATTGTGCAAAAGGGGAGTAATATTACTGCTGAAAGATTGAGGTTTGATTTCAATTGGCCAGAAAAATTAACTTCTGAACAACTTCAAGCCGTGGAAAATTTAGTAAATCAAAAAATTGCTGAAAAAATTTCTGTTACTGTGACTGAGATGCCCAAAACAGAAGCTGAAGATATTGTCACTGTTCGTTCTTTTGATCTGGATAAGTATGGTGATGTGGTAAAAGTTTACAAGATTGATGGTTTTAGTATAGAATTTTGTGGCGGTCCTCATGTGGAAAATACTGGTGTCTTGGGTCACTTTAAGATTGTCAAAGAAGAAGCTTCTAGCGCTGGAGTTAGGAGAATTAAAGCTATTTTAGAATAATTTTGTGTTTGAAAAAATATTTTTTTTCTTAAAAAATAATCAAAAACAATTATTTCGTTATTTTATTACCGGTTCTTCAGCCTTTGTTTTGGATTTTGCTACTCTGCTATTTTTAAAAGAAAGTTTATCTTTACATCCTGCTTTGGCCGTGGCCCTAAATCAGATTTTGGTTTTAAATTATGTTTTTTTGATGAATAAACACTGGTCTTTTGGTTCCAAAGGCGAAGTAAAAACTCAGATGTTAAGATTTTTTATTTTAATGTCTTGGAATTATGTTTTTTCAGTATCTTGGATTTGGATTTGGGTTGAGTGGTTGGATTTTTCTTTTTATTTGCCTTGGTTTAGTCAAAATATAGGTTATTTGATTGGACGTTTGGTGAGTATTTTGATACAAGTTAGTTGGAATTTCTTGTTGTATAAACATTGGATATACAAAAATGCACTTAAATAAGCAAAAAACTTATTCACACCTTGGACGGATTTTTTGCCCTTGACAGGGTATAATAAATCCTGTAAAATAGCGCCGAGGTTAAAAAATATCTCATGTCAAAAAAAGATGTAGTGGAAATGCGTGGGAGCATTGAAGAATTGCTTCCCGGCGCTATGTTCCGTGTAAAATTAGAGAACGACCATGAAATCATTGCCCATCTCTCTGGAAAAATGCGAATGAATCATATTCGTTTGGGAGTAGGCGATGAGGTCAAAGTTGAAATGACCCCTTATGATTTGACTAAGGGTCGGATCAATTATCGTTTTTAATAAAATTTAAGGAGTATCAACCAGTGCGGTGTAGCTCAAGTCCCTGCGAATAGGCTTTTGTGTCATTAGGGCGAGCGCCAAAATCGCGGCAGTGGTTGGTATTTTTTTAACTTATTTTATGAAAGTTCAGGCCTCGGTAAAACCCAGATGTGCTAAATGCAAAACTGTGAGAAGAAGCGGCACAGTTTATGTTATTTGCGATAATCCGCGCCATAAACAGCGCCAGGGTTCTAAATTAAGAAAAAAATCCGCTTAATTTTAAATCTATGCGTGTTGCCGGTGTAACAATTCCTAAAGAAAAAAAGGTAGAGGTCTCATTGACCTATGTTTTTGGTATTGGTAAAACTTCCGCTAAAAAAATTCTAGCGGCTGCTCAGATCGATGGAAATATTAGAGTCAAAGATTTGACTGAGAGCCAGGAAGATAAGATTCGTACAATTGTTGAAAAACAATACAAGACAGAAGGTGATTTACGTCGTGAAGTTCAAAGCAATATCAAGCGTTTAAAAGATATTAAATGTTATCGTGGTGCTCGTCACACCAAACATCTACCAGCTCGTGGTCAAAGAACCAAGACTAACAGTCGAACAGTGCGGGGTAATAAGAGAAATATTGCTCCTTCTGGTAAAAAACCAGCTGCACAAAAGACCTAAAGTTTGTTAATTTTATAATTTATGGCGAAAACTGTTAAAAATACAAAAAAGAAAAAAGTAGCAAAACAAGTTTCTCATGGCCGTGCTTATATTCAAGCTACTTTCAACAATACCATTGTCAGTTTAACTGATCCGAATGGTGATGTGTTGGGTTGGGCTTCGGCTGGTATGGTTGGTTTTAAAGGGCCCAAAAAAGCTACTCCTTATGCTGCTTCGCAAGTGGTTAAGAGAATTGTTGATAATATTGCTGAAGTTGGCTTGAAAGAAGTCAATGTTTTTGTCAAAGGTATAGGCGGTGGTCGTGAAGGAGCTATTCGCGCCTTGAATAACAATGGTATTCAAGTTTTATCTATCAAGGATATTACACCAATTCCACACAATGGCTGTCGTCCTCCAAAACGTCGCCGCGTCTAATTTTAGTAAATTTTTATTATGGGAAGATCTATTGGACCAAAAAATAAAATCGCACGCCGCTTTGGCGTTAATTTGGGTTTGAAGAGCAATCCTACCAAAGTTGCTCGCCGTTTAAGTCAGCCACCAGGAGTACATGGCCCCAAAAAACGTCCTGGTGCTTCTTCCAGTTATGGTAAACAGCTTTTGGAAAAACAGAAAGCCAAATTATTGTATGGTTTGAGAGAGCGTCAGTTTGCCCGTTATGTAAAAATGGCTACTTCTCAAACTGGGGATTCGGGAGTAACTTTACAACGTATTTTGGAATCACGTTTGGATAATATAGTCTATCGTTTAGGCTTTGCTCTTACTAGAGCACAGGCTCGTCAGTTTGTCAGTCACGGTATGTTCAAAGTTAATGGTAGAAAAAATAATATTCCTTCCCACTTATTAAAAGTTGGAGATGAAATTAGTTTGGCTGAAAATAAAACTAAAAAACAAATTTTTGTAGGTATTGAAGATAGGCTTTCAAAAATAGAACTTCCAGCTTGGTTGAAGATTGATCCAACCAAAAAATCTGGTAAAGTTTTAAATTTGCCTGAAGAAAGGGATTTCGAAAGAATTTTTGATGTAAAATTAATTATTGAGTATTATTCAACTCGTTAATCTGTCCTTGGAGTCGGTTCCAAGAGACTTTTAATCTTTAGCATTATTTTTTATGGAGGATATACTTTTGCCAACTACAATAGAATTTAACGAAGGAGAAACCAAAAATGTTGGGAAAGTTGTGATTACCCCTTGCCAGCAAGGTTATGGTACTACTCTGGGTAATGCTCTTCGTCGTGTACTTTTGTCTTCTTTGCCGGGTGCGGCAGTTGAGGCAGTGAAGATTTCTGGTGTTTCTCATGAATTTTCCACTGTTGAAGGCGTAAGAGAAGATATGATTCAAATTATTTTGAATCTTAAACAATTGGCTGTGCGTTGTTTTTCTGACCAGCCAGTCACTCTTTCTTTGCATAAAAAAGGTAAAGGTGATGTAACAGCCGCTGATTTTGAAAAAAATGCTGATGTGGAAATTGTGAATTCTGATTTGAAATTATTTACTATCACTTCGGACGCTACCAAGATTGACATGGAAATTATTATTGGTAGAGGGCGAGGTTTCAAACCGGTAGAAGAAAAAAATTCCAAAGCTTTGGATTTGGGTACTATTTTGATTGATTCTCTTTATACTCCTATTCGGGATATTGGTTATAATGTAGAATTGACTCGCGTGGGTGATGTTACTGACTATGAAAAATTGAATTTGCACATTGAAACCAATGGCACAATTACTCCCAAAGAAGCAGTTCAACAGGCTACTAAAATATTACTGGAACATTTTTCTTTGATTTTGGAAGCTGCGGATGAACAAGGTCTCAAAAAAAGTAGTTCAGCATTAACAGAAGAAGAAACAGTTGAAACAACAGAAACAGAAATTTCCGAAGAACCTAAGAAAAAAACTGCTCGTAAAAAAGCTAAAAAAGAATAACTATGCGTCATCAAAAGAAAAAATTTACCCTTGGCAGGACTACCAAACCACGACGCGCGCTTATGCGTTCACAGGTGGAGAGTTTGGTTTTGCATGGGGGAATCAAAACTACTCTGGCAAAAGCCAAGGCTTTGCGTACCATTGTAGAACCCTTGGTTACTAGAGCCAAGAAAGATACAGTTGCCAATCGTCGTTTAGCCATGAAAACACTTTATACACAAAAAGCATTGCGTAAACTTTTTACTGAGATTGGTCCGCGTTATCAGACCAGACAGGGTGGCTATACTAGAATCATCAAATTAGCTGTTCGTCCTCATGATGCTGCTCCTACTGCCAAAATTGAATTTGTCTAAAATTAAATTTATGAATACCAAAAGAGAAAAAATTGAAATTGATGCGGCAGGAAAAGCTCCTGGCAGAGTAGCTACTCAGGTGGCTATGGCTTTGCGTGGCAAAAATAAACCAGGTTTTGCTCCCCATATTGATAATGGTGCCAAGGTGACAGTTATCAATGCTAGTCAGGTAAAGTTTACCGGTCGTAAATTGGCTCAAAAAGATTATTATCATCATAGTATGCACCCGGGTGGTATCAAACGCACTCCGATGCAGAAAGTTTTTTTAGCAAAGCCAGAAACCATAATCCGTAAGGCTGTTAATGGCATGCTTCCCAAAAATAAATTAAGAAAAGAAATGATGAAAAGATTGGTAATTAAAGCTTAAATTTTATGGCAAATTTGAAAAAAGAAAATTCAACTACTCGAGCGGTTGGACGTCGTAAAACTTCTTCTGCCAGAGTACAATTGGAACTCAAGAAAGATGGAGAAATTGTTGTCAATGGAAAATCTTTGGCAGTGTATTTTCCTTTGGATCTTTATCAACAAAAAATTAAAGCTCCTTTGGTAAAAGTTGGTAAAGAAAAAGACTTCGCCATTTCTGTAAAAGTCGTCGGTGGTGGTGTCAATTCTCAAGCTGAAGCTGTACGCCATGGTATTGCGAGAGCCTTGGTAGAATGGAATGAAGATTTTAAAAGTGTTTTGAAATCAGAAGGTTTTTTGACTCGTGATTCACGAGCCAAAGAAAGAAAGAAATTTGGACGTCATGGAGCAAGAAGGGGACATCAATGGAGAAAACGTTAATTTTTTCGAATCAAAAAAGAGACCAATATGGTCTCTTTTCTTTTATTATTGAAAAATAATGATAATTGAGGTAAAATATGACAGTAAACTTATGTCAAATTCTGTAGCCAAAAACACAGCTTTTATCACCAGTGCTTACGTTGGACAAAAGATTATTTCTTTTGTTTATTTTACTTTGATCGCTCGCCATTTGGGAGCAGAAAATACTGGTAAATATTTTTTTGCTATGTCTTTCACCACTATTTTTGTGGTTTTTGTAGATTTGGGTTTGACCAATGTTTTGGTGAGAGAAGCCGCGAGAATAAAAGAAAATGTTCAAAAATATTTTTCCAGTATTTTGTTTGTCAAAATAATTCTGGGTATTTTTAGTTATTTGGCGGCTTTTGCTACGATAAATTTATTGGGATATGATGTGGAAATCAAAAATTTGGTTTATCTCTCAGCGGTCACCATGCTTTTTGATTCTCTGCATTTATCAATTTACGGGGTTTTGCGAGCTTTGGGTAATTTGAAATATGAGGCTTTGGGGATTGTCGGTTCACAAACAATTACTTTGTTTTTGGGCACTTTCTTTTTGTATACCAATAAGCCATTGATTTACTTAATAGTAGCTTTTGTTGTGCCAAGTTTTTTGAACGTTTGTTATGCTGGTATAACTTTGTACAAAAAATATCAAATTAAATTTCGACCACATTTTGATAAAGAAATATTTAAATACTTAGGGAAAATCGCCATCCCTTTTGCTTTGGCGGCTATTTTTGCCAGAGTTTATTCTTACATAGATTCAATTATTCTTTCCAAAATGGTGGGTGATACGGCTGTCGGTTGGTATAGTATCCCATATAAAATTACCTATGCTTTTCAGTTTATACCTCTGGCTTTGACAGCCGCGCTCTATCCTCGTTTCAGTGAATTTTTTATTTTTGATAAACAAAAATTGGCTTATTATTTTGAAAGGGGGATGAAATATTTAATGATTATAGTTTTTCCCATTGCTATCGGCATAGGGGTATTAAGTAAAGAAATTATTTTGTCTATTTACTCCAGTGAATTTTTGCCTTCTATTTTACCTTTAAAAATTTTGATGATAAGTTTAGTTTTTTCTTTTCTGAGTTTTCCAATTGGTTCACTACTCAATGCTTGCAACCGACAAACTGCCCAGACAATTTTGGTATTGGTGGTTTTGATTTTTAATATAACTCTCAATTTAATTTTAATTCCCCAATATGGAGTAGTAGGAGCAGCTTTGGCCGCTTTGGCTGGTAATATTGTTTTGACTGGGGTTGGTTTTGTGTTGGTGCAAAAAGTTAGTAAAATTCCCAATAAATTGTTGTTTAAAGATTTTATTTATTTATTATTTTGTGCCACAATAATGGGGATAGTCGTTCGTTTGTCGGCGGATCGTTGGCACTACCTATGGGCAATTATTTTGGGGATGATTACTTATCCAGCTTTGCTTTTTTTGACTCGGATGATAACTAGAAAACAAATTTTAGAGGCTATTTATTTAGTAAAAAGATAATATGAAAAAGGTTTTGATTATCACTTTGGAATATCCACCCCAGGTCGGAGGAATTGCGACTTATTTGAAAGAATTTGCCAATCATTTGGAACCACAACAAACAATAGTGTTGGCACCAAAAAATAAAAATGCCCAGGAGTTTGATAATTTACAAACTTATAAAACTATTAGAAAAAAGTTTTATTTTCCTCTACCAATTTGGCCACGTTGGTTGCGTCTGGTTTGGCAAACTTTTTGGATTTGTCGAAAAGAAAAAGTTAAATTGGTTTTGATTCACCATGTGTTACCGGTCGGTTATGTGGGAATAATCATTAAAAAGTTGTTAAAAATACCTTTTCTAGTTTTTTCTCACGGCACTGACATACAATTGGCTTCAACCAATCCTTGGAAAAAAAGAATGTTTATAAAAGTGGCTAAGCAGGCGGAGCAATTATTTTTTAATAGTGAATCACTCAAACGTCGGACCGGAGAAATCTTTCCTGATTTTGAGTCAAAATTTTCTGTGCTTTATCCTTGTCCCAATCAAGATTTTTTCTCACCCCCCAAAACGGAAATTATTGAGGATTTGAAAGCTCGTTATGCTTTGGAAGGCAAGAAAGTTATGCTGACTGTCGGAAGAATGGAAGATGGCAAAGGCTATCCACATCTTTTACGAATTTTTTCACAAATTATTAAAGATATTCCCAATCTTATTTGGCTGGTGATTGGTGATGGCAGCAAAAGGCAGCGGTTTTTGGAGGAAGCGGAAAAAAAATCTTTGCAAAGTTCTATTCGTTATTTAGGTGAGATATCCTATTTAGAATTAAAAAATTATTATTATTTGGCAGATTTATTTGTTTTACTTACTCATCCTGATGAAGGAAAAGAGGAAGGTTTGGGTTTGGTGTTTTTGGAAGCTGCCGCCGCGGGGCTACCGGTGGTAGCTGGTAAAAGTGGTGGTGTAGAAGAAGCAGTTTTGCACGAGGTCACTGGTAAGGTTTTCAATGTTTACCAGGAGGATAAAATTATTGTTGAAAATGTAGTTGCACTTTTGAAAAATAAAGAATTATCCCAAAAATTTGGACAAGCAGGTAAACTTAGGATGAGAAATGATTTTCAATGGTCTTTGGAGATTAAAAAATTAGATAAATGGATAATTTAGATTTATGTCTTCGCTTATCAGTGTAGTAATACCGGTCTATAAACAAGAAAAAGAGCTTGAACAAGCTTTGTTGTCCATAAAAAATCAGACTTACAAGAATATTGAAATTATTATAGAAAAAGATGAATTACATGAAGGCGCATCAGTAATGAGAAATAGGGGATTTGCTAAGGCCAAAGGAGATTATCTAATATTTTGGGATGCGGATGTAGTGGCTGTGCCAAAGATGTTGGAAGTGATGAAGAGTAAGTTGGATGAAAATCCGGGGGCTTCTTTTTCTTATTGTGATTACAATTTACAATTATCAATTTTCAATTTCCAAAAAATTTTCAAATCTCAAATTTTCAATATTCAAACTTTAAAACAAAATAATTATATTCATTCCACTTCTCTCATTCGTCGAGTGGACGCTATAAAATGGGATGAAAAGTTAAGACGTTTCCAAGATTGGGATCTGTGGCTTACCATGGCTGAACAAGGAAAAGTTGGTGATTATATACCAGAAGTATTATTTACTATTATAGCCAAAGGTAGCATGAGCAGTTGGTTGCCAAGCTTTGCTTATAAAAAACCCTGGAAATGGCTTCCAGGATTTATAAATAAAGTGAGAGCTTATGAAGAGGCCAAAAAAGTTGTTATTTCTAAGCATTTTTTAGGCGATTAAAAACCCGGTAAAGAATTTTTATTGTCCGTTCAAAACCTTGGGTGTGTCTAAGGGCTAGAGTGGCTACCAAGGCTATAAAAAGAATGGTATAAACATGAAAAAGCGCGGGAATAGTAATATTCATCACCAAAAAAGCGATAATTCCAGCCAAAAGTCCAACATCCAGATCATGCCAATCTTGGGTGTTTTTTATTTTTTTAATTAAACGAAAAATTACAAAAAAATAAAAGCTTAAAAGTATTAAAGCTCCCAAAATTCCTAGTTCGGTCCACATTTCTAGATAGCCCCAGTCAAAATTTGCAGTAGTGATATTGGTATAAGTCAAAGGATTATAAAAAGTCACCATTGCCCCTAGGCCTTGTCCAAGAAGAGGATTTTGAGTTATTAGGTGCCAAATTTCTGGTAAAATGATCATTCTAGTTTCTGTGGATATCTCTACGCTGGGATTAACAAAACTTTGGAGTCTTATACCAAAAAGCTCTAAACCCAAGGTTTTACCTCCTGAAGCCAAGAGATTACTGCCAATAAAAACTGAAAAAATCAAAGTTATTAAAATAAATGATTGTTGCAACCATTTTTTCCAACTGTGTTTATATTTTAAAACTAGAAGACCGACCAAGAGTGCCAAAAAATATCCACGTGATAAATTCAATACTAAAATGATAATTGCTGAAAAACGCAATACTCCCCACATCGGGTTGTGTTTTTCATCTCGCATTAGAAGAGAGGAAATGAAAAGTATCAAAGGAGCAATCAAAAGATGCTCCGGTTCTACGATTCGAAAAAAGCCATTGCCGAGATCAGTGATTTTTCCCAAATTTATATCTCTATACCAAGTATAAAAATCCCCGTGGATTATTGACCAACCATTGCTAAAGAAAACAAAAGTAAAAATAGAAAAAATTGCCGTAGCCAAAATAAAAACTGTTAAAAGGCGAACTAGGAATTCTTGCGTTTTCTCTTCTTGAAAAAGATGATAAGAAGGAAAGATCAAAAATAGAAGTATAAAAGGCACAAAATCGGCAACAATCTGATGCCAGCTGTGACTGTGATAAATGCCATTAATAATGGAAAAAAAGAGTAAAACAAAGAGTGTAATTAATAAATAAGTAAAATTTTTATCCAGATGCAGTCTTTGTTTTAGATTGTTTTTTCCTAATTGATGAAAAAACCAGAGAAAAAGAAAAAAACAAATAAATAAAGTACGAATGGATAGTCCCAAAAATTCCAAATAGTGTCCTGAACCTCCTAAAAAAAATTCACCTAAAAGCAAGTACCACCCATATTCTGGTTTTTTGAAATAAAGAATACCCAAAATCATTAATAATAAAAAAACCAAAAATGCTTGGATTAAATGGTGAGGAAATAACAAATAAGAAAAAAGCCTAATTAAAAAATAGACAATAAAAAGCAGGAAAGTTTGTTTGGTAAAAAAAATGGATTTATTGGCCAGATGTTCTTCGTACATATTAAATAAAGTCAAAATTCAAAAATCAAATTTCAAAACTTTTTAGATAACCATTGACAAAACTCCTGGCATTTGTTGCTTTGGCACCTTCCAACTGTAATTCTACCACTTCTATTGAATTTTCACCACAACCAATAAATAATTTTTCGTTTTCCACTTTCCACTTTCCACTTTCCACTGGCAACTCATCCAATCTAATTTTTAAAAGTTTCACTCGTTTGCCTTTCCATTCCGTCCACACTCCCGGCCAAGGCGTTAGCCCCCGATATTGGTTGTAAATATCCTTGGCAGTTTTTGTCCAATCAACTTTACCATCTTCCCGATTTAAGATTTTTGTATAGGTGGCTCGGGTATTATCTTGAGGGGTGGGTTTGATTATTCCTGAAATATAACCAGAAATAGCCTCTGTAAGGGCAAAATTGGCGATTTTAGCCAGTTTTTGGCTAAGTATGGGGTAAGTGTCGTTTGGATCAATTTTGAGTGTTTTTTGTAGTAAAATTGGCCCGGTATCCATGCCAGCATCCATTTTCATAATCGTCACTCCAGTTTCGGTTTCACCATTTAACAAAGCTGTTTGAATAGGTGAGGCACCGCGGTATTTTGGCAGTAGGGAAGTGTGGACGTTTATGATGCCATGCTTTGGCGCATTTAAAATATTTTCTGGAATAATTAGTCCATATTGGGCACAAATTCCCCAGTCAAAAGTCTGTAAAGTCTTAAAGTCAAAAGTCTTGAGTGAGACAGGTTGTAATATTTTAAGATCGTGTTTCTCGGCCAAAATTTTTACAGCGGATTTTTGAAGCTCTTGTTTTCTGCCCACTGGTTTGTCGGGTTGAGTAATAACCAATCCAATACTAAAATTAGGATTGTCAATTAACCCTTGTAAAATTTCTGCGGCAAAGTCGTGCGTGCCAAAGAAAATGATATTGATTGTATTATTGTCCAATTGTTTTATTGTGGGACTTGACATGATTTTAATTTTATGTTATGATATTTCGTCATCTAGTTATTTCCAATACCGTTGTAACGGGATAGTGTTTTTACACTATCGGAAATAATAGGATGATAATGGATGAATCTAAGTAGGTATGGGGTGTTCTAGTTCTAGGTTCCCTCGTGTTCCGTTCTAAACCCTCACCGAAAGGAGACACCATGTTCAGTTACCGGATTTACGACCACACCACGTTTCATACTGGTGGAACCGCTACAATTTTCTTTCATGTCGGTGATATCCGAATGCTTGGGCTCAATGGGACAACGATCGGATTTGTCGATGTGGAAAAAATGAGATGGTTCCGGTTTAACGGCAGAAAGCTCGCGAAAGCGAGAGTAATTCAGGCGCCAGGAATGGAAGAAACCTTCCGACCTGGCACTGACATTCTCATCTTCGTGAGCAAATGTCGTCCCGCATATATCTTGGTCTGACTTTTGCCCCCGGGTAACGCGTAATGGCGACCCGGGGCTTCACTTTTTTACTCAATTTTTTTTATATTTTTCGCTTTATCAATAAACAAAACCCCATCCAAATGATCCACTTCATGCTGAATCACTCGCGCGAAATAACCATGAGCTTTAAATTTTATTTCTTCACCATGTTCATTCCAAGCTCGTACTTCAATATCTGAATATCTTTTCACTTTGCCAATAGTTTTGGGAACTGATAAACAACCTTCTTCTTCTACATTGGTTTTACGACTAGTTTTTTGCCAAATAGGATTTACCAAAACCAAGTCAGCGATGGGTAGTTTATTTTTTTTATCCATTTTTAGAGCTTCTTGGCCAATGATACAAAGACGAATATTATGTCCAATTTGTGGAGCTGCCAAACCAATGCCATCGGACTCATACATTTTGGGGATCATCTCCTCAATCAATTGTTGAGTTTTTTTTAATAATAAAAAATCACGGTCAATTTCTTGGGAACGTTCTCTAAGGGAAGAGGTTGGTAGGGTAATAATAGACAGCATATTTTTATGTCACCCCTGCGAAGGCAGGGGTCTAATTGAGATTCCTGCTTTCGCAGGAATGACAGCTTATTTTATTCTTTTTTTTGCTTTTTGTCAAGGCTAGGCACTTCTTTACTTTTCCAAATAAAAAGCTTGCCAGGAGTGCTGGCGTTACTTTGTTTAATTTCCGAAAAAATTCTTTGAGCCTCTTTTACTCCAATCCTCTTGATAACTCCCAAATACATGGCAAATTTTTTTCTTTCTCCAAAAGCAGTGGAAATTTGATCCGCCCAATAATGTACTTCTGAATGTATATTTTTATTTTTTTCTTTTCTGGGCTGAATGAGTTTGCCAATACTGTCCATATTTTTAATCCAAAACAAAATTTCCTACTAAATAACCCACACCAAAAGGGCCTTCATAAGAGTAATTTTTGAAATTATAATTTACCCCTTGGAGTATTCCTAATAAAATGAGAATTGAGCGATAGCCACATTCAGCAGCTTCTTCTACAAGCTTGGGATCAAGTTTACTAAAACCCAAAGTATTGTGGTTTTCCAGAAGTTCGATAACATCTTGATCAAACTTAGTCCCGGCTGGTGAAAAGCCGGCGGGGGCGCCGGTGGCCAAAGCGTGTGATAGATCTCCAGAAGCGATTACTGCCACACGTTTGCTGGTATTCATGAATGATTCTTTCATAAGTTCACCAAAATCAAGATGCTGTTTATTATCCAAAAGACTATAACCGACCGGTAAAATTCGACAGTTTGGTAAATGAGTAGTCAAATAAAATAGTGGTACTGTAGTGCCATGATCCAAAAGCTCTTCACTAATTAGCTGAACTCTCATATTGAGATCATTGGCCGCATGAGCGATGGTAGAAGCAAGTGATGGTTCTCCTTGCCAATTAAGTTTAGTTTTTAGATCGCCAAATTCGGCAAAATTTGAAGAAAAATTGGTGTTGGCATTGAGACAAAAAGCATCAGGAAAGAGACTGCCGTGAGGAGAAATAACAACTATTACATCTGGCTTGGATAGATAAAGATCTTCCTCGAGTTTGTTTAGAGCTTTTTTAGTTTGTTCAACTTTGGCGATTTCCTTTTTTCCTATATCTGGTATAAGAAGCGGGGGATGAGGAGTAATTCCAGCAAATACTAACATAAATAAAAATTAAAAATTATTAATTACCCAATTGGTTAATTTTTCTGGTTCATCAAAACGACGATTGTATTCTGCATTACCCATGGTGATGATAATAAATTTTTTACCATCTAGTGGTCGTTCTATGAGCATGGCCAAACCAGCACCGGCTTCATCCAGATATCCGGTCTTGCTGGCAATTATATTAAACGACAAATTTGATTTATTAGCAAGATCATTACTGTTATTATCAAAATGTTTAGGTTTGCCGTCAAGATCTTTTATTTCTAAATATTCGTAACTTTTTAATCCTAAAGTTTTTTGTAAAGTGTCATTGGTTACCGCCTTAGTGAAAATAAACAAAAATTCTCTAGCAGTGCCAACGTTTTTCAAATCATAACCATAGGTATCAGTAAATTTGGTTTTTTCCAGGCCCCAAGATTTTATTTTTTCATTCATTTTTTTAACCATTAATTTTTCACCACCCAGTTCATTGGCTAGCATTTTGGCGGCAGTATTGATGGAAGAAACCAACATGGCTTCTAGTAAATTCTGATTTTTTATTTTTTCTCCTTCGGCCACTCGGAAATTATGATAAGCTGATTTGTCTAAACTGCCAGCGTAAGTGTGGGAATGATTTAGTTGTAACCCCGCATGTAAAAATTCATAGGCTGACATGATTTTGGTAAAAGAGGCTAGGGGACGAACAAAGTCTATATTTTTTCCAGCTAAAATTTCGCCAGTTTTGTAATCCGCTACCAGGTAAGTGTCTAGATTGGTTTCAAATTTTTTATCACCAACAAAAATTGTTGTTGTGGCTCTGATCATTTTCTCTGTGTCACCAACTCCGCCATTATCCACTTGGGTGGTTGGCGGTGTGGAAGTTTGTTTTTCATCAAGAGAAGTGTTCAGGCGTGAAGGTAGGTAAAGAGGCTGTCCGGAAGGGTGATTCATGCCGGTTATTTGATCAGTCCAAATAATGTTTTTCCAATTAAAGCCAAAACCATTAAAAACTTCTTCTGAAGCAATGTGGCGTTTTTTGCCTTTTTCAATTACATAAATTTTATTATCCCCCTTGATTCCCATAAGTGTGCCATCTTGAAATTTGAGGATCTCACCAGTAGTGTAATTTTGTAATTCAGTAATTGAAACCATTTCAATTTGTAGATTGGGAAAATTAATTTTGGCAATTTGTGAATCGGTCAAGGGATAATAGAAATTATCTTTTAAATAATAAAGGGAATTGGTTTCTTTGGTTTTGACCAACCGTCCTATGGGTGCAGTCTCCAAATCAGTAGTGATCACTGTACCCATGTTATAACCCAGCAAATCGCTGGGAGAGACATCGATTATTTCTTCTGGATTGTAACCAAGACTTCTCACTACTTCTTCTGATGCAAAAGGACGAATGGTGTCAAAATCTATTAAATAATAATTTGAACCTTGGCGTAAAATAGAGTAATTGGGAAAATTTAATTCTTTACCATCGGCATAATTGGCCAATTCGGAAGCTGGTATAGTGATTACCATTTTTGGGTCAAAACGGCTGGCTAAAATTCCCATACTTTTGATTAGTCTTTTGGTTCCATCTTGTAAAAGATAGACAGCTGGATTATTGGAAGTTTTTACCAAAGAACCATCTGGGTAAACTTGGCCAAACCATTCATTCCAAAGTTTCCAAAAATTTTTATTACCATGAAGATGTGGGGTATAGGTGTAGAGAAAAGCAGTGGCAAAATTTTTGGGAATCACTATTTCCCCGTCAATTACATAGGAACGATTGGGTCGTTTGATCCATACTTCGGTGAAATAGTTATCATAGTACCAACGAATTATGCCGGCGGCCGCATCTACTTGTTTGCCAAAACCTTGATTTTTACTATCACAGCCACCAGAATCAGGGCAACCATAGCCAGTAGCGAAATCAAGCTGTCTTTGAGTTGGATTTTTGACAGTGATGAGACTCATTTCTTTTTGCAATTTAACTAGCAAATATTTAGGGTTTATTTTGTATTCTTGGGCTGCTCGGTAAATAATATCTGCAGTTTTGCGTTCAATTCCATCCTTGTCTGCAGTTCGCCAATTGGCAATGTAACCATCAAAATCATCCAAAAATGCTTGGATTTCTTCTCTGGTAAGACTGTTATATTCCTGCATTTCTTCATCAGAAATAATGTAGTTAGGATTAAAATTATCTTTGCCAATTGTCAGAGCAGAGGAATAACTAACTAAAAAAAATACTGATAAAAACAAAATATAAGCTATTTTTTGGGCTTTATTCATAGGTTTTTATTATAGCATATTTTGAAGAATAAAAAAACTGCCCAAAATGGGCAGTTTTTTTATTTTCTCGCTTCTATTCTATGTTTATCAATAAGAGCACCTATTAAAAGTCCTATAAATACTCCTACTAAAATAGTAATAAGTGGTAATCTAATACCCAATAAATTTTGAAAAAAACTATCTATTGAAGCCACAGGGCCAGCAGGATTTAGAAAAAAATCATAATCAAACCAAGTAATTATAAAACCTATTATAAAACCAAAGACTCCACATTTTATAATCATTGTTTTTTTTGATTTCACGGTAATCATAAATATCCCAATAATGAGTATAATTGGTGTAATTATAATCATATACCACAGGAAATTACCCATATTTTTTAATAAAAAATTAATTAATTTATTTTATCAAAATTTTATTTTTTTCCACCTCGATCTTTACATTTTGTCCTTCTTGAATTTTACCTTCAATAATCAAAAGCGAGAGGGGATTGAGGACTTCAGTTTGGATTAAACGTTTGAGTGGACGAGCACCAAGATTGGGATCATAACCTTTTTTACCCAAATAATCTTTGGTTTTCCCCAAAATATTGAGAGTAATCTTTTTTTCAGAAAGACGGTCAATAACTTTTTGAAGTTGTAAATCCACAATTTGTCGAATTTCTTTTTCTCCCAGAGGGTGGAACATAATTATTTCATCAAGACGGTTGAGAAATTCTGGTTTGAAGTTTTCTTTGAGTTTTTCTAGGATTTTTTCTTTAATATTTTCTTCGCGATTTTTTCCATTTTTTTTGTTTTCAACTCCAAAACCAAATTCTCCACCTTTGTTCATCTGCATGATTATTTCTGAGCCAATATTACTGGTCATGATGATGACCGTATTTTTGAAATTTATCTTTCTTCCTTTAGCATCGGTTAAATGTCCATCTTCGAGTATTTGCAACATCATATTGAAAACATCGGGGTGAGCTTTCTCTATTTCATCAAAAAGAATCACAGAATAAGGCCGACGACGAATTATTTCAGTCAGTTGTCCTCCTTCTTCATAACCAACATAGCCAGGAGGCGAACCAATCATTTTGCTGGTGGAATGTTTTTCCATATATTCACTCATATCCACTCGGACTAGGGCTTCTTCATCGTTAAAAAGAAATTCTGCCAAAGCTTTGGCTAATTCTGTTTTGCCAACTCCAGTCGGCCCCATGAAGATGAAGGAACCAATAGGTCGTTTTTCTTCACCAATCCCTGCGCGTGAACGACGGATAGCGTTGGCTACTGCGGTGATGGCCTCTGTTTGACCGATCACCCGTTTGGAAAGTTCGGCTTCTAGATGGGCCAATTTTTTCACTTCATCTTGAAGCATTTTGGAGACTGGAATACCAGTCCAACGTGAGACTACACCGGCAATATCTTCTTCAGTAACTTCTTCTTTTAAAATTATTCTACCTTTTTGAATTTCCGCCAATTTTATTTCATTTTTTTTGATAGCTTCTTCCAGTAAAGGAACTTGTCCATAGCGAACTTCGGCTACTTTTTGTAAATTGCCACGACGTTCTTCTATATCGGCTTGAGACTTGAGTTTCTCAATTTCTTTTTTGTGTTCGCGAATTTTAGTAATGATATCTTTTTCATTTTTCCAATGAGCTTCCAGTTCATTACTTTTTTCTTTGAGATTGGCTAATTCTTGTTTTAATTTTTTTTCTCTTTCTTTTGATTCTTGATCAGATTCTTTTTTCAAAGCTCGCAGTTCAATATCTATTTTCATCATTTTGCGTTTCATTTTATCAAGATCATCAGGCATGGAATCTATTTCCATACGAAGTGCCGAGGTGGCTTCATCTACCAGGTCAATAGCTTTATCAGGTAAAAATCTATCGGTAATATAGCGATTACTAAGCTCTACCGCTGCCACGATCGCTGGATCGGTGATACGCACACCATGATGAACTTCATATTTTTCTTTTATTCCACGTAAGATGGCGATAGCATCATCCACTGCAGGTTCACTCACCAAGACTGGTTGAAAACGACGTTCAAAAGCCGCGTCTTTTTCAATGTGTTTTTGGTATTCTTTCAAAGTAGTGGCGCCAATAGTGTGAAGTTCGCCACGAGCCAAAGCCGGTTTCAACATATTGCTAGCATCAATTGCCCCCTCACTTGAACCAGCACCGACAATAGTGTGCAATTCATCAATGAACAAAATTATTTTACCATTGGATTCTGTCACTTCTTTTAAAACTGCTTTGAAGCGTTCCTCAAATTCACCACGAAATTTTGTCCCGGCTATAAGAGCCCCAACATCTAGAGCAATCACTTCTTTGTCTTTGAGACTTTCTGGTACGTCACCATTGACAATTCTTTGAGCCAAACCTTCAACAATTGCTGTTTTTCCTACACCAGGTTCACCAATTAAAACTGGATTATTTTTGGTTCGTCTAGACAAAACTTGCATTACTCGACGAATTTCATCATCACGACCGATCACTGGATCAAGTTTTTCTTTACGCGCAAATTCTGTAAGATTTTTTCCGTATTTTTCCAAAGCTTGATATTTGCTCTCCGGTTCAGGGGAATCTACTTTTTGGTTACCGCGAATTAAAACTAAAGTTTTCAAAATCTCAGCGTATTGAATTCCCTGATGAGAGAGAGTATCACTAATCGGATTTTTATTGGTCAAAAATGCCAAAAGCAGGTGTTCTACTGAAATATAATCATCACCCATTTTTTGGGCTTCATTTTGAGCGTTTTGTAAAATATACATCATGGCTGGACCAAGCATTATTTGTCCCAAACCACCAGCTGGAGAAGAACCAAATTGTTTGGGCAGAACCCCAATCATTTTTTGAACTTCCAAACGTAATTGTTCCAAATTGATATTTAACTTTTTAAAAAGAGAAATAACCACACCTGCTTCATCTTCTAAAAGTGACAAAAAAAGATGGGGCGGTTCTACTTGTGGCTGACCATTTTCATGGGCTATTTGTGAAGCTCTTTGCAGGGCTTCTTGGGATTTATGGGTAAAATTTTGTGGATTCATAAAGTTTTGTCACCCTGAACTTGTTTCAAGGTCTTTTTTAGGTTTTATTTTTTAGTAAATATAATTTTAGAAAAGATGCTGAAATAAATTCAGCATGACAATTCTATCACTCAATATATGAGAGTGATAATATTATACTATATTGTCAAACACTGTCAAGTGTGATAATATTATAGCATAATTTTGCTATTTATTTGTAGTAAATTTGTCAAATTAGGGATAAAATAGTGTTTGAAATTTTTTACTTAATTATGAATAGTGTTGTACTTAAAAAAGCCACTCTCAATGATTATAAAGAAGTTGCTGAAATAGAAAAAATGGCTAGTTCAAAAACATACTCAGCTAGATTAAAGGAAAATGAAATCAAAAATTTTATTGAAAAAGATTTTGTTTTTCTTATTATACACGATCAAACAACTGTCGGATTAACATCTTTTCAAGTTTTAAAAAATAAAATCGCGCATTGCAATGGATTGGCTATTTACCCAAAATATAGAAGAAAAGGCTTTGCTAAAAAGGCAATGAATTTATTGCTAAATAAAATGAATAAGTATCAACATGTTGAATTGGTTGTTCACCCATATAATAATACCGCGATTACTCTTTATCTCTCTTTGGGTTTTAAAATTACAAAATGGTTAAATAATCACTTTGGGGATAATGAGCCAAGACTTTTAATGATCAGAAAATAGTTATGGAAATTTTGAGTGTTAAAGTTAACAATATCCAAAAATCTGAAATTCTGAATCAAATTAGACAATTTTTAAATTCAGATACATCACACAAAATTTTTACTCCTAACCCAGAGATGCTCGTTGATGCAGATAAAGACCAATATTTTAAAGAAATTTTGAATAGTGGTGATTTGAATGTTTGCGATGGGTTTGGACTTTCACTTGTGAGTGGAATCAAACGCTATCCGGGTGTAGAATTAATGTCAGATATCTGCGCATTGGCAGAAAACGAAAATAGGAGCGTATATTTACTTGGGAGTGGGAGTGATGAGGTGCTTAAGAAAACAGTGGAGGAATTGAATAAAAAATATCCAAATTTAAAAATTGTCGGCTATAATAAAGGCCCAGCAATTGGACTACAGACTATAGACCACAGACTACAAATCAACAAAATTGAAAATGAAGAGATTTTGAATGATATTATTATGTCTGCACCTGATATTCTCTTCGTTGCCTTTGGTCACGTTAAACAAGAAAAGTGGATATATGAAAATTTAAAACACCTGCCTAGCGTAAAAGTCGCTATGGGAGTAGGTGGAGCTTTTGATTTCATTTCCAAGAAAACCAAACGTGCCCCTTTATTTATGCGTAAAATTGGGTTAGAATGGTTATATCGCTTAATTAAACAGCCGTGGAGAATTAAACGAATTTGGAAAGCGACGGCGATATTTTTATTTTTATATGTTAGACAAAAGAGGTGAATGGCCTGTAAGAAAGTATTCGTATATAAGTGATCTATCTGGTAATTATGGTCCCGATAGACCAGTCGTTGGTTTAACAGCTGAAGGAGAAATTGCCCAGGTTGATGTACCTGAAATTATTTCTGAAGTTTTTCATCTAATGACTGAAGAGCAAATCGATTTCTATTTTTCAAATTATATATTCAACTCTCCAGAACAAAAAATGTTTGATGCGCTTGGTAATGACACTGGTGCCAAAATATTAAAAATTAGAGAAAAAGTTAAAACTAACCCAGCAAATTCAAATTTAACACAAGAAGAATCTGATCTTTTAGTTTTTGGTTTCAAAAATTATTTACTCACACAAGGTATTCGTTTACCAGAAGAAGATGATATCTAAAATTATGCTTTCAGAAAGAATTAAAAAACATCTTGCTAAACTTCAACAGAAAAAATTTCGAGCTGAGGAGGAAGAATTCATTATTGAAGGGATAAAAGGAGTGGATGAAGCTTTAAACGCATCTGCCGAAGTTGTGTTACTTGTCATAGAAGGTAATAGGCGAGACGAACCAGATATTCAAAGCCTTGTTATCAAAGCAGAAGCTAGAGGAGTACCAATAGAATTTTGTGGCCGTAAAGATATTGGTGAAATAAAAACTACTGATACTTTCCCTGGTATTTTAGCGATTATCAGGACAAAAGAAATTGAAATTCAAAATTTGATTAGTGAAAAAATAATTTGTTTAGATGGAATTAAAGATCCAGGCAATTTGGGGACGATTATTCGTACAGCTGATTGGTTTGGCATTAAAAATATTCTGTTATCAGAGGACTGTGTAGATACCTACAACCCCAAAGTTGTTCGTAGTACTATGGGTTCGATTTTTCACTGCCAAATAATGGAAAGTCAAAATATAATTAAAGATTTATTATATCTACAAAATCATCATGAATACAAAATTTATTCACTAACTATGAACGGTGAAAATTTTGATAAATTGGAAAAAAATAAAAAAGTTGTTTATATTATTGGTAGCGAATCCCACGGTGTGAGGCCAGAAATTGAAAAAATATCTGATAAACGCTATACTATACACGGTCAAGGTCAAGCAGAGTCACTCAATGCTGCTGTGGCCGCTGGAATTTTAATGAGTAAAATATATGATAAGAACTAGATTTGCCCCTTCACCAACTGGCTTTGTTCATGTGGGTTCATTACGCACTGCTCTCTATGCTTATTTATTTGCTAAAAAAAATAAGGGTGCTTTTATTTTACGTATTGAAGATACAGACAGAGAAAGATATGTGGAAGGAGCCATTGAAAATCTTTTGAAATCACTTCATTGGTCAGGACTGACAATTGATGAAGGAGTGGATTTTGATTTGAATAATAAAATTGTTCAAAAAGGAGACTGTGGTCCTTATGTTCAATCTGAAAGGCTAACTATATACAAAAAACATGCTGAAAAATTGCTAGAAAAAAATCATGCCTATTATTGTTTTTGTTCAAAAGAAAGACTGGAAGAAGTGAAAAAAATTCAAGAATTAAATAAACAGCCAACTGGTTATGATGGGCATTGTCGTAATCTTCAACCGACTGAAGCCAAAAAAAGAGTTGAGGCAGGGGAGAGTCATGTAATAAGAATGAAAATGCCAAAAGAGGGTGTGACCAAATTTAATGATTTGATACGTGGCGAAGTTTCTTTTGAAAATAAATTAGTTGACGACCAAGTAATAATGAAAGCTGATGGTTATCCTACTTATCATTTGGCGGTTGTAGTAGATGATCATCTCATGGAAATTACTCACGTCATCCGTGGTGAGGAGTGGCTTTCATCTACTCCTAAACATATTGAACTTTATAAAATGTTTGGATGGCAAGCTCCTGAATTTGCTCATTTACCTTTACTTTTAAATTCTGACAAGTCAAAACTCTCCAAACGGCAAGGTGATGTGGCGGTAGAGGACTATCGTGACAAAGGATATTTAGCACAAGCTTTGGTAAATTTTGTAGCCTTTTTGGGTTGGAATCCTGGAGATGAACGGGAAATATTTAGTTTAGAGGAGCTTGTTAAAGAATTTAGTTTGGAAAAAGTTAATAAAGCTGGTGCCGTCTTTAATCTAGAAAAACTGGATTGGTACAATCGAGAATATATGAAAAAAATGAGTGATGAAGAATTAGCTGATTTATGTCAGCCCCTTTTGGAAGAAAAATTTCAAATTTCAAATTTCAAATTTCAAATTGACAAAGTTGTTGCATTAGAAAAAGAAAGAGCGACAACTTTGGTAGAGCTAGTGGAAAATGTTAGATTTATTTTTGAGCTGACTGATTATGAAGCTGATTTATTGATCTGGAAAAAGAGTGATGGAGTGAAAACCAGAGAAATTTTGGCTAAATTAAGCGATTTTTTGGCTAAATTAAGCGATTTTTCCAAAGAAAATCTAGAAAAGAAAATAGGGGAGTGGCTTGTTTCTGAGGGGTTTGGTACTGGTGATGTTCTGTGGCCGATGAGGGTTGCATTATCAGGACAAAAAAATTCTCCGGGGCCATACGAAATTGCTGAAGTCTTGGAGAAAGAAGAAACTTTGAAAAGAATTAAAAATGCCATAGCTAAATTGTGAACGGTTTTAAAATATGTTATAATTTAACCATGAAGAAATTCGTGGTTATTTTATTTTTATTATCAGCCATACTTAGTTGGCCGGTTTTTTATTGTTCAGCGGACAATAGTCTCGAAATAGACAAATTGAATCAGGCGATTGCTGAAAAGAAAGAAAAAACCAAACAATTGGAAGCCAGTATTGCTGAATATAAAGAAAAAATAGCTAAAAAACAATTGGAAGCTGTGTCATTAAATAATCAAATGTCTATTTTGGACAACCGCATGTCGGCTATTGAATTGGATATCCAAGCAACTACTGAAAAATTAAATTCAATAATGTTGGAAATTGAAGCGTTAAATTTATCCATACAAGATAAAGAAGAAATAATTAATAAACAAAAAGATTTAGTAGCAGAGCTTTTGCGAACATTACATTATAAAAATGGTAAAAGTTATATAAAAATTGCTGCTACTTATGAAAATTTTTCTGATTTTTATAACCAAGTTCAATATTTAAAAACAGTGGAAACCGATTTGACTAAAAATGTTAAAAATTTAAAATTAGCCAAGACTGAATTGGAAAATAAAAAAGATCAAACAGAAGAAAGAAAAATTGCTTATGAAGATGTTAAGCAAGATTTACAGGCCAAAAAGGAAGAATTACAGGCCCAAGTAAATGTTAAACAAAATTTATTAATAAAAACACGTTCTTCAGAAGCTGCTTTTAAAACAGTTCTTAGTAATTTAAAAACTCAATACCAACAAATTGAAGGAGAAATTACTGGAATAGAACAGGAAGTTCGTAAAAAATTGGCTGAACAAAATAAACTTGAATCTTTGTCCACGGACGATGACGCTTTTGGTTGGCCTGTTCCCAGTCATTACATCACTTCAGGTTTTCGGGATCCGGATTATCCTTATCGTAATGTTTTTGAGCATACTGGTATTGATATTCGCGCCAGTCAAGGGACTGCTGTACGCGCCGTAGCTTCTGGCTATGTAGGTATTGCTAAACGTTGTTCTTTGGCTTCTTGTTATAGTTATGTTATGTTGATTCATAGTAGTGGTTTGGCCACTGTCTATGGACATCTTAATAAAATAACTGTAAATGATGATCAATTTGTCACCAGAGGAGATGTGATAGGCTATAGTGGTGGCACACCAGGAACAGCCGGGGCTGGTCCATTTGTGACAGGTCCGCATCTGCATTTGGAGGTAAGAAAAAATGGTATCCCAGTAAATCCATTGAATTATTTGGCCCAATAAGAAAATAAAAAATATATAAAATTAAAACAACCCCTGTTAAATGGAGGTTGTTTTTAATTGTTTTGGAGGATGAAGAATTGTCTTACCTTGGTATATAGTGTCGTATAAGATATATTGTGCGACATCATATACTATGAGCAGGCAGAGCTTTTATCTCTCTTCCCTATCATTATTACTGCCAAAAAATTCTTCCTGGAAATCTTAAATCAATATAATTTAAATTATTAATATCTATTTTTTTATTTTGTAATAAATATTGTAAAGAATTATATTGAATTTCCAAATCTTTTTCCAAATTGATTTTCAAAAGCCAGCCATCCCCTGTGTGAATTATCCCCTCTCCCCGATCATTGTCCAAAAAGACATAATTAAATTTAATATTAGTTGATTTATTTAAAAAATTAAACCATTGAATAATTCCACTGGCTAATTCTTTTGGTAAAATTGGGGTATTAACATTCAATTCTAAACCACGTGAATCATAAACGATCGGATAATCGCCAAATTCCAAAATCAAATTTTTGACAGGTGGTGAATGTTTCTGGCTGATAATTTTTTCTTCAGTTAATTCTTGGCCCAACTCATTGGTCGAAGTGACAGTGATTTTTTCTCTTTGCCACTCATCTTCACCAACCAGACGCAGTGTTTCCAAGAATAACCCGTCTGCGCCTAAATAACTGTAATTTTTGCCATTATCATAAATCAAAGTAGAAACTTTTTCTTGTACTACAAATAATATATCATGAGGGAAAGACTTATCAATGACTATGTTTTCAAAAGAAAATCTTTGATTCAGGATATACTGGAGTTCTTTTTCGTTTATTAAAAAATAATTATTTCCAGGAAAAATTAAAAAGCGCTGGCAATTTATGACACCCTGAACCGCACTTTTGAATTCTTGTTCATTGATTCTTTGTAGACCAGTTACTTTTATTGAACTAATATGGAAATAGGGGTGGTATATAAGAAAACTTAAAGTTAAAATAAACAATAAAAATAAAATTATCAAACGGAATTTTACTTTCCAATTAGTCCTTTCTTTCTTATAAGGATTAACTTTTCTTTCATGCCAATCAAAATCTCTAGGTAAGGCATCTTTTTCAAAAACAAAACCAGTTGCTTTCTTAAAAGCCCTGCCTAATTTTCTTTTTTGTTTGTAGGGATTAAAAATTTTACCCACATTTTTTATTTAAGCATTGAATCCCCTTTTTTCTTTTCTAATCATCTCTATCAACCAATTAAACCAATAATTTTTACTGACAAGCAAATCTTGACAATGCAAAAGATTTTTTTGGGCTCCACCAAAACCTTTTTTGAAATGAGTAATCCCATAAAAAGGATGGGAGAAATGTGCTCCTTCGGGGGCAATGCCCCAAAAATTATACCATTTACAACCACGTTCTTTGGCTTCTTTTATAGCTTCCCATTGCAATAAATAAGATGTGGGGATTTTTTTATCACTACCTAGAGAGGCTCCATGGCGATATGCTGCCATATTTCCGTAATACATGATCACTGCCGAAGAATCTAGAGTGCCATCTGCTAAATAAGCATGCAAAACCAGGGCTTGATTGTTTTTTGAAAAAGCGAAAAATTCTTTATTTACATAGTTTTTTGAAAAACGATGAAAATTGTGACGTTCGGCTGTGATATCATGCAATTTATTAAAATCTTCTAGAGCAGTATCATAGTTAAATTTTTTTACTTCAACTTTTTCTCTTTCGCAACGGTGTATCAAATTACGGTGGTTTTTGTTCATGCCCATAAGCAAATCGTGGTGAGAAACATCTAAATTCAAAATCCAAGTTGTTTCGGCCAAGATGTGCATGGGTGCTGATCGATAGCCTGCTTCTCTGAAGATCCTCTTATTTTCTTGGTCATCATTTAAAAAAGGACTAACTCTAACAAAATCATATTTATTTTTTTTGGCAAAATTAAATAAATTATTTGTTAATAATTTTAAACTTTCCAATTTTTTATCTAGGGGTAAAATCGGCCCGTAAGGCAGAAACAAAAAATTTCCTCGTTTAGCGTGCACTGAAACTACTAAAGAACCCCCAATCAAAATATTTTTTTCATAAATACCAAAAAGCCAAAAATCTTCATTTATTGATTTGTAAAATTCTCCATAGCTGGCAGATTGCATGAATAGAGTGTAAGGTTGGGATAAAACAAAATCTTCCCATTCAGCAAAATTGGTAATAATTTTAATTTCCATAATTATTAATAATATCTACAATTTTTTGGGCATCCAGTAGTGTGATTTGTCTATCTGTTGGTAAATTAATTGATTTGAGGGCCAAATTTTCATCATTGGGACAAGTGCCTTTTTGATAATCAAAAATTGTCAAATCAACATCTTTGGGGGCGACTGGGGCATCATACCAATTCCCCAAAATAATTCCATTTTTTTTGGCCAAGACATGCAGTTTTTTAGGATTTTCTACCAAAATATTATAGCGAAGCCAAATCGTTTCATTATTCCATTCTGGTTTAATGATTATTGGGTTATTAATTTTTTCTTCATAAAAATGGGCTATGGTTTTTTGATGTTTGATAACTTCTGAAAGATCCAAAAATTGATTTAACAAAATATTTGCCAAAGAATTGGCTAGTTTAGCAGGATAAAATACAACAGGCAGACCAAATTTTTCAGGAGTATAGATTATTTTATTATAAATATTAAAATATTTTGCTAGAGCCAAGAGCCACTTACCTATTCCTAAATTGTAAATTGGTTTGGCTAAATAAAAAATAGGATAATGCAAAAGATGTTGTATGGTTTTTCCTAATTTGGGAAATGATAAATTTTTTTGATAATTTTTAATTTTCTCAAACAATACAAGATCAGCTGTAAGTAGTGCTCCACCGCGTACACAAGAAAGTATTTTATCACTGCCAAAACTTAACATCCCAATATCGCCCATGGTGCCGGTCAATTTTTCTTGGTATTTAGCACCGAGTGAATGTGCACAATCTTCGATTATTTTCAAATTGCTTTTTCTAGCCACAGAAATCAATTGTTCCAAATTTGCTGGTCGGCCAAAAGTGTGTTGAACAATTAAAGCTTTAGTTTTATTGGTTATTTTTTTTGATAAATCCTCCACTGACATATTACAATCATCTTTTACATCAACATAAATCGGTTTGGCTCCGGTCCATTTAATGGCATTGATAACCACCAAACAAGTATAAGATTGAACCAAAACCTCATCGTCTTCTCCAATTTCTAGGGCTTTTAGAGCAAAATAAAGAGCACTGCGTCCGCTATCAAAAGCAATAGCTGGAATGCCAAAGTATCTTTGTAGCCAATTTTCGACTTCTGATATTTTGGTTCCAACTATTATTTTTTTCCAGTTCCAGGGGAAAATCAAAAAACTAAAAGCAAGTTTTACATCGCGTTTAGTGAGATTTGGTGAAAAACCTGTAAAAATTGGTTTTTTAAAAAATTTCATACTACACTTTTTTTACCAGTCAATTCGTAATAAACGTTTTCAGGCAAACGATTTTCTAATAAAATCACTGTTTTGGTATTTTTTAAAGATTTGAGATAATTGAGTAATTCTCTATTTTCAAAAATGAAATTAACTTTGGTATTGAACCTATCGCCTACTCCCTCTGCCAAGGCCAAAGCTTGATCTTTGTTTATAATTATTAATTCTTCGGCTACCAGAGAGATTTCTTCCCCGATTGATCTATGTATTTCAAAACTTTTTTCTCCTAGTTCCAACATGCCTCTAGTCACAATCACTCGTCGGTATTCAGAGGGAAAAGTTTTTAATACATCCAAAACAGCCAAAAAACCATTGGGATTGGAATTGTAGCTGTCGTCCAAAACTTTGGCTTGGCCATATTCATAAATTTGCAGTGATCCTTCTGGTAATTTTAAAGTTAAACAACGTTCTCTAACTTGTTGGCGAGTCATACCTAGAAATTTTCCTATTAAAAAGCAGGGAGCAATATTCATAAAATTATGTTCTCCTATAATTGGTACATCGACCTGCCCCAATTCTCCATCCATGTAACCAACACAATGAATTCCTTGATCGGTACGCTTTACATCTTTGATTAAAAAATCAGGTTTGTTTTCTTCCTTCGCACCAAAGGTCCAAACTGGAGATTTAAGTTCATTTACAAATTCCATACACAGCTGATTGTCAGCATTGGTAACTGCCAATCCATCTGGAGGTAAAGATCGCAATAATTCGTATTTTGTTTCTTGAGTTTTTTTGATATTTCCAAAAAGAGAAAGATGTTGCTCGTTGATAGCTGTCAAAATTCCTATTTTGGGGTGAACAATATTGCAAATTCTTTTTATTTCACCTATACAATAAGCCCCCATTTCCACTATAAAAATTTCAGCATGAGAAAAATCGGCACGAAGAATAAATTTGGCCACACCAATTTCAGTATTAACATGCTTTGGTGTCATTACTGTTTTAAATTTACCCTGTAAAATATGATGGAGAAAAGTTTTGGTGGTGGTCTTGCCATAACTACCAGTAATTCCTATTACTATCAAATTGGGATAATGACTTATTTTTTTGGTTGCCTTTTTTATGATCCAGTGTTTGACCAAATCTGTTAATTTATTAACCAAGAAAACAATGAAAGCTAAAATAAAAAATCGTAAAATTAGTAACATTAGAGGTAGTGTCCACTCTTTTGTAAAAACAAAAAGTCCACCTTCAAAAACTAGAGCAATAAATACTATTAAAATAGCTTTGGCTGTGAGTACTGGATGAGATAATCTGTGATATAAAAATTTATATAAATTATATAAAAAATCCAAGCTAAAAATTCCTAATAAAAGATATTTTATAGTTGGAATATCATTAATTGGCCAGAAAAAAATAATTATCGCCAAAGAAGATCGCCAAAATAAAGAATATTTCAAAAAAAAGACTTTGCCTTGTTGAGTAGAAAGAAAATCTCTAAAACGATCCAAACGATATTCTTTTAATTGCCAGAGATAACAAAAATCAAGGTAATCCACTACAGCACTCAAAAACCATAAGCTGGCGATAATTATATTAATTGGTGAAATCATAAATTATTTGCAATAATTTATCCGGCATTTGCAAGTGTAAACCATGGCGTCCATTTTTAATTATTTCCAATTTTGAATTTTTAATCAATTCATTTAGCTTATAAGCATCTTTAATTGGTAAATAATTGTCCATGGTACCCCAAATAATGAGCGCGGGTAGTTTAATTTTATTGGCTTCCTCTCCCCTATCTTGGCGGATGATTTTTTTAAATATTTCGCGTTTAATTCCCGAACTATCATGATAATCATGAGCACCAATAGCTTTGTGGTAAATTTCTTCCGCCCAAAGTGAACCTTTTTCTATCCAAGGAATTTTAAAAATTAACTTACCAAATTTGGCTCCAATATTAAAAATGATTCTTCTGAAAGTTTTTTTTGGTCTAAAAACCGCTGGTGCCACCAAAACAAGTTTATCAATCATTTCAGGATATTTACTAGCAAAAACTGTCGCCACCTGCCCACCAAAACTATGGCCTAACAATATTACTTCGTCATTCTGAATCCGCCCTTTGGCGGACGAAGAATCTCTTTCGTTTAGATCTTTCGATTCTGTCTTGTTTCTCTCAAGGTGATTTCTTACAAAATCTACATACTCCTCTACCCCCCAAGTTGTCTCTGGGCAGGGCTCATCACCAAAACATGGTAAATTAATTATCTCAACCTCAAAATATTTACTAGCTAAATTAGCAAATTCTTTCCAAGTTTCTTTGTTGCCTCCCCAGCCAGGGAGAATTAGCAAAGATTTTTTATTCATGCTTTATTTAATTACTTTTTTATCCAAATATTTTTTCAAAACTTTTGGCACTTTTATGTTGCCATCTTTTTGTTGGTAGTTTTCTACTACAACTAATGGCCAACGACTGGTATTTACAGCTGTGCCATTTAAAGTATGCACATATTCATTGGTGCCGTCAGCTTTTTTATATCTTATATTCAATCTCCTCGCCTGATAATCTGTACAATTGGAACAACTAGTAATTTCGCCATAATCACCTTGAGGTGAGCTTGCCGAACCTTTCATTGGCATCCAAGCTTCTATATCATATTTTTTATAAGCCGGTCCACCCAAATCTCCAGAAGCAATATCAATCACTCGGTAAGCAATATCTAGTCCTTCAATAATTTCTTTTTCAATGTCTAAAATTTCTTGATGATATTTTTCACTCTCTTCTGGCTTGCAATAAACAAACATTTCTAATTTTGTAAATTGATGAACTCGGTATAAACCTTTGGATTCCTTACCATAAGCTCCAGCCTCAGTGCGAAAACAATGAGATAAAGCAACATATTTTTTTGGCCCAGCTGATAAATCCAAAATTTCATTCATATGATAGCCACCAACAGTAATCTCCGCTGTACCAATAAGACTTAGATCTGTATTTTCCAGACTATAAACCTGGGTTTCTGCCCCTCTGGGATTGAAGCCAATACCCTCCAAAACCTCATTTTTGGCCAAATCCGGGGTTTCTATCAAGGTGTAGCCATATTTGTTCACAACCTCTATTCCGTAGCTGATTAAAGCCATATTTAGCCTTACTAAGTCATTTTTTACAAAGTAAAATTTGGCTCCAGAAACTTTGGCTCCTCGTTCAAAATCTATCAAATCCAAATTTGTTAACAGAGTTTCATGATCTTTTGTTTCAAAATCAAACTTAGGCACTTTTCCACCAGTGGATACAATTTTGAAATCTTCTTCTCCACCAATTGGCGAAGTTGGATGAGTTAAGTTTGGCACTTGTTTTAATAAAGAAAAATATTCAATCTCAATTGCTTGCAACTCAACTTCCAAAGATTTAATCCCCTCTCCTACCAAACGCATCTTGGCAATTTCTTCTTCATTTGGTTTACCTTTTGATTTTTCATTTCTAGTCGCTCTAAGATCTTCGATTCTTTTTATTATGCCTTTCCTTTTTTCATCCAAAGAAATTAATTTATCTAAATCAACTTTGACTCGGCGATTGGTACAATTATTTTTTACCAATTCTAAATTTTCACGAATAAATTTAATATCCAACATAAATACTAATTAATTTTTAAATATCTATTTAAAGCCTTGCGAATCGCCTCTTTTTCAACAGCAGTAAATTGTCTACTATCCTGCACTCTAATCCCTTCTTTTAATAAATAACCTGTCTTGACAGCCTCATCTTCTCCCACATAAGTGTCCATAGCCTCATGATCAAACCCATCGAAATCTGTACACCATAGTTTTATTGTTCCATTAAAAATCGACCAACTCAATCTCTTACCGGCATCATAAAGAGTACGGAGTATGCCAGAACTTGTAGGAGATTCAACTGTAAAAATGTATGACAACTTTTCTGCCTCAAGATCTGTTTCAAAATCGTTCATAGTTTATGATTATCAATAACTTGTCTTAATTCTGGTAAAAACTTATCCAACATTTTATTATCCTCATATAAAAACTTAAATTTTCTGTGTTCTTCCGGATTTATCCACTTTGCGTCCAAGACCTCAGCATCATTCAAGGATAGTTTTCCTCCCACAATCTTACAAACAAAAGGTACTAAATAAACCTGGTAAGAAAAACTAGGAAAACTAAGATTTTTAACAGAAATACCTTGTAATTGTTTTATTATTTTTACTTTATAGCCCACTTCTTCTTGGACTTCTTTTACCACTGTGGATTCGGTATTCTGTCCAAAATCCACAATACCGCCGGGCAACTCCCATTTTCTGTGATTTTCTTTTCTGTGAGGATCATTACGAAGAGTAATTAACAATTTGCCATTTTTTATTATCAGAGCAATCGGTACCACAATATGCTTGGCACCGTACTGATTTTGTAAATAATATTTTATTTTAATAAGAGCCTTACCACGATGTGAACAAGAATTTTTTTCTTGTATATTCATCTGGCTAAAAGTTTTTTTTAGCTCATCTACATAAAAAATCGGATCATAAGTAAAACCGCCATTTTTGTTTATTTCTTTCAAAGTAATTTTGCCGTTAGTTTGACCCAAAGACAAGTACAGATCTTTGTTAGTTGGATTATAAAGAGCGCTGACATTGGCAAAAATTGCTTTTCTATTTTTTTTATTTTTTAAATTTTTCAAAATTATGCTTCTTCTTTCCTGGTCAGTCCTGCCAATTCTGGCTGAATGTACTCCTGGATAATTTTTTAAAGCTTTTATAAATAATCCTGAATCTTCGCTCAAGGTTATTAGTCCGGATTTTTCTCCATAATAAGTGGCTTTGAGAATAGCATTTTGTTCTAGGCTTTCTCCATTTTCATATGGTTCTTTTATTTTCTTTTTTAAATCACTCAAATTCAAATACTCAAATGGCAAATCAGCCAAAAAATGTAACATCTCTTTAAATTTTCCCTGATTGGTAGTGGCGATCAAAATTTTTTGTTTCTTCATACCAATCTTTCTATGTATTTTCTAATTTTACTAGTTTTAAATTTATTTTCTTGATAAGGAGATAGACGAACAATCGGAATTTTTAAATCAGCAGCAGTAATGGCACCTTCTAGTTTATCAACATAAACTTTTTGATCATAACCAAGAGCAATAATATCTGGCTTTATTTCTCTTATTACTTTATAAACATCAGTTTCGTCGCCCAAAATGACCTCATCCAATAATTTAATATTTTTTAAAAAATCTAGACGTTCATTTTCATCGTGTAGTGGTCCAATACCTTTTACCTTTTCAGTATTAGCATCACGCGCTACCACAGCAATTAATCTGTCCCCGTACTCTTTGGCCTCACGAAACATGTGTAAATGCCCAGCATGTACGATATCAAAAGTCCCAAAGATCATGACTGTCTTCATATTTGGTTCTGTTCTTCATAAAGTGCGTCCAATCGTCTAATTATTGATTTATTGGTCATTAATTTTTTTATTATTCGTTGCACTTCTTCTGGAATTTGTGAAGAATTACCTGGTTGTGTCATGAATTTTTGAAAATCTTCTTTAATTTTTTTTAAAGTTTCAGAAGGTCTTTTTTGTTCACCTCGAGAACTAATAGCCTGGTACATATCTGCCAGTTCTACCAGGGTAGCCAGTCTATCTGCTAAGGCATGAATTTCTGGATTGTCAGGAAGATTTTCAAGCAAATGACCATTTGGATTGTAAGAATAATTATGCATCCAACGATGATGATTACCAACCAAAAAAATCAAAACAGGATCAACCGGCATCTCACTTCTTTCTTGATAAGCTTGTAAAACATCCAAAGAATATTGAAGATGTGAACCAAACAAATCTTTCATTTTTTTATCCAAAAGACCTAAGGATTTCATCGTCTTGGTAACCCCTTCCTTTCTATCCAGAGGGATATGATTTTCTATAGCCTGAGCTATAGAGCATTCTGGTAAACTACTACCTTCTTTTTTATTTTTTTCAAAAATACTGAAAAGTAAAACAAAATCGTCATTCATTTCAGTTGGAATTTTTTGACCATCAACCATTTCTGGACCAGTTTTACCAATGTCATGAAGTAAAGCGGCAGTAATAACTTTTCTTTCCAAAACTTGATAATCTGAACTGCCAGGTTTTTCGCGTAAAAAATGTGGCAACAAAATTTTTAAAATTTCTGCTAGTTTCAAACTGTGTTCAAGATGAGTTTCATTCTTTTTTACAACAATATTGCCTTCGGCGTCTTCGGCTTCATAAGTCTTATTATCAGAAGAAAGACAATTTCCATTGCTACATCTAGGTGTATCCAAAAGTTTTAATCGCTCTATTATTCCTGGTGGTAATTCTATTTGTTCTCTTTCCAGCACACTTAACAATTCTAAAATATTTTTAGAATTATTATCATATTGATCTCTGGAATCCACTCTCGGTAGTCTGCCCTCGATTCTTGGTAACATGCCCTCCATTTCCATTCTGTTCATAGTTTATATTTTATTATTTATCATTAGGTTTAACTAGTGGAAATATTACACATTCTCTAATCGGTTTGTTTTCCAAAAAAGAAAATAATCTTTCGGAAAAACCAAAACCGCAGGTTGGCGGCATACCATGTTCCAGAGCTTCTACAAAGTCATAATCGTGCATTTGAGCTTCACTATCCCCTGCCTCACGCATGGCAGCTTGTTCTTGGAATCTTCCAGCTTGATCAATTGGATCATTTAATTCTGAATAACCATTCCCTAATTCTGAACCGGCAATAATAATTTGAAAACGTTCAGTCAAATTTGGGTTATCAACTCTGCGTTTGGCCAAAGGTGAAACCATAACAGGAACATTAATCAGAAATCCCGGACCTTTGAGAGAACGTCGACAATATTTCCAAATGGCGTCGATCAGACTGCTACGCCCCTCAGTTTCTTCATATTTGACTTCTAATTTTTTCAGTTCTTGTTTTAGCTCTTCGTCACTAGCTTGTAAGACATCCACCCCTGTTTTTTCTTTGATAGTGGAAACATAATCATATCTTTCCCACTTTTGGCCAAGATCAATCTCCCCAAATTCACCAATAGTAAATCTTAAAGTTTCATAAGTTTCTTGTGCAATATGTTTGACCATCCTTTCCACTAAATCCATACCCATCTCATAATTGGCGTAAGCCCAATAAAATTCCATTTGTGTATAATCTTGTAGATGCTCACGACTCATGCCCTCATTTCTAAATTGACGACCAATCTCAAAAGTTTTTTCAAAACCAGAGACCATGAGTCTTTTTTGCCAAAGCTCGCCCATAGAAATTCGCAGGTAAACATCTATATCCAAAGCATTATGATGAGTAACAAAGGGTGTGGCACTGGCGCCACCAGCTGTAGTTTCCAAAGCTGGAGTTTCTACTTCCAAAAATCCTTCTTTCAACAAAAATTGACGTGTACTATTCCAAAATCTACTCTTACGCACAAAAATTTGTTTGATTTCGGAGTCTGTTAAAATTTCTAAATAACGTTTACGTAAACGAATTTCTTCATCTTGAAGGCCATGAAATTTATCTGGCAAAGGGAGAAGAGCTTTGGTGAGCAGGAGCCACTCTTTCACCAAAATAGACTCTTCACCAGTGTGAGTAGTAAAACGTTCTCCTTTTACATAAATAATATCACCAGTGTCTATTTTTTTAACAAACAATTTATAATTTTCTTTTTCTAAATTTTCATCTTTAAAAGCCAGCTGTATTTTACCGCTATTATCAAGGATTGTACAAAAGGTCAATTTGCCTATTTCCCTCTTCAAAACAATTCTGCCAGCTACAGCTACAATTTCACCTGACTTTTTACCTAGAGCACTAATGGTCGTTTCTCTTGGTGGACAGCTAGCTGGAAAAGGATTAACCCCCAATTCTTTCAAATCTTTAAGTTTTTCCAAACGTACCTGACGTTCGTCGTTGATATTTAGATTTTTTTTGTTCATAATAATTTGGCTTATTTGTAAGATAATTTTACCAAAAAATCAAAAAAAATACAAATACCTCAACACGTGAGGTATTTGATTAAAATTTTGGCTTATTTTAGCTTATTTTCAAAATCTTATACACCTGGGTGCCAGCAGGTATTTCCACTTCCACTTTTTCTCCCTTCTTTTTACCCAGGAGGGCGCTGCCCAAAGGAGACTCATTGGAAATTTTCCCTTCCAAAGGATTGGCCTCTTGGGCACCAACAATTGTAAATTCTTTTTCTTTTCCGTGAGTTTCAACTTTGACAGTGGCCCCGATAGTTACTTTTCCACTTTCATCCTGACCTGTCTGAATAATTTGGGCATTATCTAAAATTATTTGTATTTCTCCAATTCTTGATTGGACCCAAGCTAATTCTTCACGAGCGGCATGATATTCAGCGTTTTCGCTCAAATCACCCATTTGTCTCGCTTCATCGATGCGTTTACGTAGTTGAGGAGCTTTATTATTTTTTAAATCAGATAATTCTGTTTTTAACTCATCAATTTTTTCTTGGGACATGTATTGTGTTTGTTCTGACATATAAACAAAAATTAACAAAAATATTCCGCTTGAGGCGGACCACTTAAGTATAGACTTTAAAAAAACAAAGTACAACCCAATACCTGTGGATATGTTTTATTCTTGAATATTACGATAAAAACTCCACCACTTATAAAAATCATAAGCAATTGGCGCAGCTGTGGCACTTCCTTCTCCTCCTTCCTCCACCAAAATGGTGAGAGTAATTTCGGGATTTTCAAATGGTGCAAAAGAGGTAAACCAAGCATGATTTGGTTTTTTACTATTCCATTGTGCAGTTCCAGTTTTTCCGGCAACCGAAATTGGCAAGAGCGACAAACGTCTACAGGAACCATAATCTACACAATCTTTCATGCCCATCCTAATAGTTTTAATATTGTCTGGATTAATAAAGTTTTCATTCAAAATGGAACTTTCTACGGGTTGCTCTTCTTTGGTGATTGGATCAATAACTGCTTTAATGATTTCTGGTTTGTAAAGAGTTCCACCATTGGCAAAAACAGCGGTCATGGCTGCTACTTGTAAAGGTGTAACCAGGAGATCCCCTTGTCCGATTGAAAGATTATAAGTATCACCTACATACCATCTTTCATTTTTAACCCTTTCCTTCCATTCTTTAGATGGCAAAAATCCTTTTTCTTCACCTGGTAGATCCAATCCTAAAATTTTTCCAAAACCAAATTTTTTTAAATACTCTGTGATTTTTTCTACTCCCAAACCCATAAAGTTATTATAACCACCACCAATATAATAAAAGAAGGTATTGACCGACCAAGCCAGCGCTCTTCTGACATCTGTGGAGCCATGGCCACCGGCTTGCCAATCTGGAAAAAACCATTGCCCTACTTGCAGGCCACCAGTACTCAAAAAAACTGTTTTAGCATTAATAATCCTCTCCTCCATGGCTGCTGCAGCAATTGCTGGTTTGATAGTTGATCCCGAAGGAAAAATTCCGCTGTAAGCTCGACTAAAAAGAGGTTGATCAGGATCATTTAAATAATTATTGTAAATTTCTTTTTTGATACCGCCAGAAAAATCATTATTATCAAAAGTTGGTAAACTAACCAAGGCTAACACTTGACCATTATTAGGATCAAGAACAATAGCGCTAACCCGGCGTAAATTGGAATTTTTTAAATAAGACAAAATTATCTCTTCCAATTTATTTTGTATGATTTTATCTATACTTAATTCTAAATAAAAACCAGGAACTGGTGCTTCTTCAGCCAAAACAGTTTGTTCACGACCAGCAGCATCCACTTCTATTCTTTTACGACCATAGGTACCTCTAAGAAAAGTTTCATAACTTTTTTCAATCCCAGTTTTACCAATTAAATCTGAAGGATAATAACCTTCTGAATATAGACTTTTCAATTCGTCTTTGTTTAATTTACCAATATAGCCAACCACATGTGATAAAGAATTGGGTGTTGAGGTGGTAATTTCTTCTGTTTGGGTATTTAAATAAAGACGTTTGCTACCGCGTTGAATTTGAATACCAGGCAAATCATCTCCCAGGGCAATTAAAATAGACAGAGCTGTATCATATTCTAAATTTTCTTTGATAACTATAGATTCATAAGTGTAATCCTTGTATTCTTCCAATAAAGCACGGATTTCTTCCACGGAAATACCAGTCAATGAAGAAAGTTTTGAAATAATATTTTCTCTCAATTCCACTGATCGAGGCAAGGATTGAGGAATTATAGCCAAAGAAAAATTTGGGATATTCTTGGTCAAAGATAAACCGTTGCGGTCATAGATTAATCCTCGTTCAGCTGGAATAGGTACAATGCGTTGGCGATTATTTTCAGCCAGAACTCGATTATCAGTACCCTGAATAATTTGTAAATAAAAAAGTCGTAAAAAAATAAAAAGGAAAATTATGAATACAGATAAAAATAAAAAAAATAACCGTCGAGCAGTGAAACTATTGCCCAAATATTCTCTAGTGTAGTTGGAAAATTTTTTTTGTTTACCGTAAGCTTTTTCAAAATAAAAAGACTCTTCAACCCAGTCTTCGTGAAAATTTTCGGAAAATTTTCCTACTGAAATTTCTCCGCCTGATTTGAATAGATCTTTTTTAACTTCTTCCATAAATACCACCTTCGATAATGGCAGCGCTCAATCTTCTAGAAAAGCGCGACATAATCAAATAAAAAAATAAAACTACTAAAGCTGTAAAAAATGTTTCCCAAAACCAGGTAACAAATAGTAAATCCCAAAAAATAAAATCGATTATATTTAAAATATATAAAATTAAAATTCCCAATAAATATAATAATCTAAAAAAAGTGACGGTAAAAATAGCCAAAACTGTGGAGGCATACCAGGAACGGTTGGTAAAAATATTACGATAAAGCCAAAAACTAACCAAAAAAGCACAGGTACTTGAAAACAAAACCAAACCAAAAGGACTGGCATTGAAAAGTTCCAAAAGAAAATGAGAAAAAAAGACTAGCCAGACAACCATCCCAGAGTCAGACCACAAAAGCCATAAAATAAAAAAGGCAAAAAGAAAATTAAATTTAGAAAAAGGAAAAGGTAAAAGATATGTTAAACCAAGATGTAAAGCAGTGAAGAAAATTAAGATAAAAAAAATGGCTATAAAACGAAACAGAATGCGCATATTAATTAGAGATAATAACGCTAACCATAAAAATTTTGTTCAAATCAAAAAAAGGCGTAAGAATAGCATTTTGAAAAGGCTGATAAGCTTCTTTTTCTACAGTTTCCACCCTACCAATCAAAAGACCTTTGGGAATTTTTTCTTCCAAACCAGATGAAACCACTGAGTCCCCCACGTTGATAATTTCATTTTGTGGAATATAATTTAAATAAACGCTTATACCATAGCCACCTTCTACAAGACCTAGACTTTTATCTTTGTTTATCACCGTAGCAGCAATTTTACTTTGGTTATCATTAATTAAACGGATAACAGAAGTTTTTTCTTGAACTTTGGCTATTGTGCCGACCAATATTCCCTGATTGACTATGACTGGGTTGCCAACCTGGAGGTCACTATCTTCACCACGATTGATGATTATGGTGTTTCCCAGAGTATCAATATTTTTACCAATTACTTCCGCTCCGACAGTTTGCCAAGATTTTTTTTGTAAAAAACTTAACTGTTCCCGCAATTCGTTATTTTCATCTTCCAATAATTTTTTTTGAGTGCTGTCAATTTTATTTTTTAAAAATTCTTCTTTCAAAGTAAAATAAGCTTCTCGCCACTCCTCCAAAGTGGAAAATTGTTGTTCTCGATTTTGGATATTTATATTCCAATCATACATTTCCTGTGAAACTGGGGTAATAATTGATCGTAAAAAATTTTCCAATCCTGAAAGCCAACCTAAATAATGAAAAAAAATTGTTAAAAAAATAACAAAAACTATAGATACTAAAGTTCTCATTTTTTTATTCATAAGGGCTATTTCTTATTAATGCGAGCGGAAGGTAAAACTATTTCTTTCAAAAGGTCGGGTTGATCCAAAAGAATTCCCGTACCTCGTACCACAGCACTCAAAGAGTCATCAGCCAAACGGACGGGAATTTCGGTAGCTTCGGCTATCACTCGATCAAGACCTTTGAGAAGTGAACCACCCCCAGTCAGAAGTAATCCTCTCTCGTGGATGTCGGCAGTCAATTCCGGAGGAGTTATTTCCAAAGTCATTTTTATATGTTCTACTATAGTATTCACAGAACGTTCCAAAGCTTCACGAATTTGAACGTCAGTCACAGTCACTTCCCGGGGCAAACCAGTAATAACATCTCTTCCTTTCATGGCAAATTCAGTAGTTCCGCCCGTATCCATGGCTGAGCCAACTTTAATTTTTATTTGTTCTGCTTGTGTCTCACCAATAAAAAGATTAAAAACTTCACGTGCATATTGCATAATATTGCGGTTCATTTCATCACCTGCTACTGGTGTGGATTTCCAAGCGACTATCCCGTGTAAAGAAATAACTGCTACTTCTGTATTACCTCCTCCAATATCCACAATTAAATTACCTACCGGGTCTTGAATTGGCATACGCGCCCCAATCGCCGCTGCCATTGGTTCTTGAACCACAAAGACTTCTTTGGCTCCAGCTGATAGAGTGGCATCTTCCACAGCTTTGGTTTCTACTTCAGTAACTTCCAAAGGTACACAAATAATAACTCTTGGTCGATTCAAAAAATTCCAAGCATCATCTTGAATTTTATCAATAAAATACCTTAACATTTTTTCTGTAACCTCATAATCTGATATTACTCCCTTGGTTAAGGGACGAGTAACCGTAATGTGAGGGGGTGTTTTACCTAGCATACTTTTGGCTTCATTACCTACAGCCAATATTTGTTCGGTACGGGTGTTCACAGCAACTACCGAAGGTTCATCAATAACAATCCCCTTGCCTTTAACATAGACCAAAGTGTTAGCAGTACCTAAATCAATGCCGATGTCCTTGTTAAATTTTTCAAAAAAATTTTTAAATATCATAATTTAAATTTTATTCAATAATACCAAGTTGGTTTCCCCACTTTTCCGATCAATCACTTCTACACTTTCTTTTTCTAAAGTTTTGGCGCTAATAATATAACGATAAGGTATGCCAATTAAATCGCTATCAGCAAATTTTTGCCCAGGAGTTACTTCTTCTCGATCGTCAAATAAAACTTCTTTGCCAGAAGCCAATAATTTTTTATATAATTTTTCAGCTTGCTCTTTTTCTGTGGAAATTTTGGCCAAAGAAACCAAATGAATTTCAAACGGTGCAACCTCTTCAGGCCAGACGATACCCTTTTCATCAGACAAGATTTCTACAATAGTGCCCATAAGCCGACCCAAGCCTATGCCATACGAACCCATAAAAACCAGGCTTTCTTCACCTTTTTCATTTTTGTATTTGAAATCAAACGGCTCGGAAAATCTTGTACCCAAAGTAAATATATTACCAACCTCAATGGCCTTTGCTTCTTTTAGGTTTTCTTTTTCTAAGTTTAAATCTTTCAAAACTTGGTCGTTGTAGACTTCTTTGTTAACTGCCAATTTTTTTTCTTCATCTAAATAAATAATATCTTCCCCTGCTTCACAAATAGTTTGAAACTCATGACTATAACGAGAAAAAGTTCCACCCGAAGCGAAGGTCAAATAAGTTTGTTTCGCTATACCGACACGATTAAATATTTTTTTGTAAGCCTCTGAAGCTTGGTTATAAAAAGATAAATGTTCAGATTCATTTTTGGAAAATGAATATAAAGCTTTCCAAAAAAATTCCCTACCTCTTAAAAGACCTGATTTACTCCGAGCTTCATTTCTAAAAATCTCTTTAAAATCATAAGGGTAAGCCGGTAAATCTTTATATGAATTAATATATTGTTTTAAAATATTTGAGTAAGCTTCTTCATTAGTAAAAGATAAACCAACTTCTGTGCCATTTTTAAATTTTGTTTTAAACCAATTATCAACCAAAGAATCATCCCATCTATTAGATTTCATCCAAACTTCTTTGCTTTGTAAAACTGAAGTTTTCATTTCTATTCCCCCAATGGCATTCATCTCCTCTCTTATAATTTTTTCAATTTTTTTAATTACTCTCAATCCCAAAGGTAATAAAGAATAAACACCAGCCATTTCTTTGAAAACAAAACCGCCTCGGATCAAAAACTGAGCATTTTGGGCGGTCTCATCAGCTGGAACTTCTCGCCTAGTTTTGATAAATAATTGTGATTGACGCATATAATCTTAATTTATTAATTGATCATTATTATTAAACTTTTTTTTAGAAAATTTTAACAGTGCCATGAAAAATATCAAACCCATAAAAATACCAAAATTCCACCAACGTAAATAACCCTGACCTTGTAAAAATAATAAAAAAACTAGAATAAAAGAAATCAAAAAAGCCCAAACAAAACTTCTTTCCACAGCTTTAAATAAAAGTATTTCTGTAGACGAAAAATAATAATAAAATAAAAAACTAAACAAAGAAAAAGTACCCAAAAGAGCTAAAAATAAACTAAAATAGAAAAAAACAAAACCCATCAAAGCCTCTTGAAATGGATCAACATTCATTATAACCATACCCCAAGCCACCCAGCATAAAATGGCCCCCAAGGTCATAATCAAAAGATACTGTCTAAGAGACATAATAAAAAAATAAAATAGCTTATACTATTCTATAGTTTACCCTTTTTGGCCAATTTTAGCAAGACTTCTTCTCAAAGCAAATAACGAATCCTGTCCACATCTTTTTTGCCTAATTTTTCATTGATTTTTTCAAGTATCTGAACTTGATGGGCCATAAGTTCAGCAGCCAGTTCGGCTTTGACGCAAGCTATGGTCAAGGTCCTATTTTTCAAAAATAAAGGCCTGAAATCCAAGACTCGATCTTCGCCGAAAATTTCCTTGATACTGTCCTCAGCTTTTTTCACGACCAAATCAGAGACATCCAATTTTTTATTACTTGTCCCATTGTTTTTATTTTTTTTTGGAAAATTGTTGGAATTATTAAAAGTCATACTATATACAAATATATATTATCATTTTTTTCTTTATATTGCCAATCTGGAAAAGTAAAACCATGAGAAATCACTCGACTACCTGGTCTCATTTCTTTTTTAATTTTTTTAGACATCTCTTGCATTTTGGTGTTTATAAAATACATAAACAAAACATCAATATGATCTAAATCATATTGCCAAAAATTAGTGCATTGAAAACTAACATTTTTTACACCTCTAACAAAAGCGTTTAACTTTGACCAATAACAAAGTATCGGATTTATCTCAATCCCTAAGCAGTCAGCGCCAGTTTTGGCAGCAGTAAAAACTATACGACCATCACCAGAACCAAGATCCAACGCTTTTTCACCTGACTTCAAATTTGATAAATAAATCATCTTATCTGTTCTCTTTTTATCAGTGGGTACAAAGGGAGCGCCTGTGTAAAATGAATAAAATATGTAAAACAAAAATATCACAATTAAAAACAGTAGAAAAAAAGAAGATAAACTTATAATTATTTCAATGATAAACATACTACAATTCTCTAAACTCACAAATATCCCTGAAATCACAATGAGCACAAAGAAAATGATTGGGAGTTGGGGTAAAATCATTTTTTTTGATATTTTCAATTGTTTCCAGAACTTTTTCTTTAATTTTTAAAAGTTCCTGATCAGTGCCTATAAATTCCAACTTAATATTTTCTTCTAAATAATAAAAAACTAATTGTTCAACTGGGCCTAAATTTTTGTATTCCGGTAGAGTTTCCACTGCCAATTGGTAAATTAAAAGTTGATCTTTATCATCAGCCAAAAGTTTTTCTTTGGCCTTACCTGTTTTATAATCAATTATTCGTAAATTGCCTTCTGTCGATCGGTCTATTCTATCCATTCTGCCTTGCAAAAAATAATCACCCACTTTTATTTTGAACCAGCCTTCCAAAGAGACTGGTATCTGCCATTGGCCATCTTCTGCTTGATAAAAAATTTTTAAAATTTCTCTACCTTTTTTATAATAAGCTTCACGCTGTTTTTCGCTTTCATACCAATCGGCAATCCAACAAGTTTCAAACAAATCTAACAAATCTTGAAGTGAAGGAGCTTTTATTAATTCTTTTGAGGTGTTTTCAATAGTTGGCAAAGAAAAAAGAGAATTTTGTTTGAGACTGTTCAATTCTATTATCTTTTCATAAAATTTTTGTAAAGTATTGTGGACACTTTGTCCAAAACTAAAACTAGCAGAACCTTTGGTTGGTATATGGAGAATATGAGCCAATTTGTATTGATAAGGACATTTTTGATAAGAATTTATTTGTGAATAAGAAAATTTATCTGGAGTTGGGTAACTATTTTCTTTTTCTATCGAAGTATTTACCAAAGGTTTGGAAAAAATAGAAGAATTATTTTTTTGAATTTCTTCTGTAAACAAATCCTCGGATAATTCTGTCAAAAATCTACTTAATTTTTTCTGGCGAACACCACCATAATTCAGGGCTGAAGTTAAAAATAACTTTTCTTTAGCTCGAGTTACACCCACATAAAAAAGTCTTCTTTCTTCTTGGATATGAAAATCTCCTTCAGGTAATCTTTCCTTGATCAAAGCCAGTGGTAATTCAATAGCTTCTGAACGTCTACGACTGGGAAACCTATCCTCTACCAAATTAACCATAAAAACATACCTAAATTCCAAGCCTTTGGCACCATGGATAGTCATTATCTTTAGTGAATCAAAAAAATCATCAGGGTGATGCAGAGAACCTTCATCCCCTGCTTCCATAAGATATTGGTAATGATTTACAAAATCAGAAACTTTGGCTCCTGACAAATTTTCTTCAAATTTTGCAAGTTCAGAAAAGAAATCACGTAAATGATGGATTTGTTTAATGATTCTTTCATCACCCTCTGTTTCTTTTTTCGTTAAATAAGCCAAATAACCACTGTTTTCCAAAAAATCCAATAGAACAACTGTGGGTTTTTCTGTACGCGCTTTTTTTACTCCTTCGATTATTAAAGAATACAGATGCTGACAAATATTTTCACCTTTTTGGCTCAGACCAATTTCTGGAATGATTTTTAAAACTTCAAAATAACTTAATGATTTTTTCTTTGAAAAATGAATTAATTGTTGTAAATCTTCTTCGGATAACCCCCAAAAAGGCAGTAGTAGAAGCCGATAAATCGCTGTTGACTCATGATAATGATCAATAACTTTCAAAAAATTCAGAACATCTAAAATAATAGGTTGACGATAGAGCCCAGAAGAAGCTAAAAATTCATAAGGGATTTTGGCTTTTTCCAAAGCATTTATAAAAGGATCGGCCTGTGCATTGGCTCTAATCAAAATAACAAAATCACTCCAAACCGCACCTTGATTTTTTAATTCAAAAATTTTTTGTAATACCCAATCCACTTCTGCTTCTATTGTTTTTTCTTGAACTTGTAAAATTTGTGAATTTATTTGATTATTTTTAGCATCCAATTTTTTAACAATGTTTAATTTAACTTCCAAGCGATCCGGATTGTTATTCTGTATTGAATGATATGCCAAATCCAAAATCTTCTGCCCCGAACGATAATTTTCTGTCAAAACAATTTCTTTGGCTTCTGGATAATCATCTTTGAAACGTAAAATATTGGAAACACTGGCACCCCGAAAAGCATAAATACTTTGGTCATCATCACCCACGACTGTCAGTTGACTATTCTTGGCCAAAAGTCTGACTAGTTCATATTGAGCAAAATTTACATCTTGAAATTCATCTACTAAAATAAATCTGAATTGTGAACGCAATTGTTCTAAAATATTTTGTCTTTCTTTGAGTAACTTTAAACTATAGAAAATTAAATCTCCAAAATCCAGGGCATTATTATCCAAGAGCAATTGATTATAAACATGATAGGCATTGGCCACCTCTTCCAAGCGAGTTTTTTCGTCACTATTTATTTGATCGCTATCCAATTTTAAATTTTCTACATAAGAAAGATAATCATCCGTTGAAATCAATTCATCTTTACATTTGGAAAAATGCTTGATCAATTCATGAATATGCCGTGCAGGATTGCCAATAGGGCGATAATAATTCAAATTAAATTTATCTAAATTTTCCCTTACCAAGAGCCAGGCATCGATATTGGTGAGAAGTTTAAAATGATTGGGTAAACCAATATCCAAACCATAATTTTCTAAAAGTTTTTGGCCAAAAGCATGAAAAGTGGAAATTTGCATCTCACTATAGCCAATTGTCAATTGTTGATCTACTCTTTCTTCCATTTCTCCAGCGGCTTTTTCAGTAAAAGTCAAAGCCAAAATTTCTTCAGGTTTAGCTAATTTTTTATTTATTAAATAATTTATTTTTTCGCTAATAACAGTAGTTTTGCCTGTACCAGCTCCGGCCACGATCAAAAGTGGACCACTGATGTAATCCACTGCCTCCTGCTGTTGTTTGTTCAAAATTTTTTCTGACATTTGAAATTATTTTAAACTAATCAAAATTGCTCCACCAGCAATCATAGCCGAACCTAGTAAACTTCGCCAAGTTAAACCTTCACCAAGAAACATCGCTGCCAATAAAATCACAAAAACAATACTCAATCGATCAATCGCTACTACCTTACCAGCAATACCATATTTAAGAGCAAAAAAATAAAATAACCAAGATAGAGCCCCGGCAATACCAGACAAGGTGATCAAGAGCCAATCTTTACCACTTAAATCATTAAAATTGAAACCATTAAACTTTTTCATGGCCAAAGCTAGAGAAAACAAAAAAATCGCCATGATAATAGAGCGAATGGTAGTCGCCAAGGTAGAATCTACGGTCTTTAGACCCAATTTACCAAAAATAGCCACAGCTGCGGCAAAAGCTGCTGAAAGAAAAGCATAAAATAACCACATAATAAATTATCTAAAAAATAATTAAGACTGATTTATTTTAACATTATTTTTTATAAATTGACAGTACCCAAAAACAAAAGCGGTTTTTTGACCGCTTTTGTAAGAATTACATTTCTTCATCAGAGAGATCTTCTTCATCACTCTCTTCGGAATAGCACTCGCAACAATTGTCGCAAGCGTCGCACTTTGGACAAGCAATATCCTCATCCATGGGCATACCACATTGTGGACACTCCATATAAAATATTAATGATTATTGTATGTCTATATTATCCCACATCTATAATATTTTCGTCCAGAAATTCATCCACAACTAGATAGCCTCCCCTGGTTTTTCCATTTTCATTCCACTTTGTTTCATTACTTCTTTTTCAAAAAGAATGGCACCCAAAACTGTAACCAAGATTACAGCCAAAAGACCGGCCGCTGCGGTGATTTCATCCAAAGCATGATTGGCCAAAGCCACAGCAATAAACACCAATCCCACTTCGCCACGGATTGACATAGCCAAACCCACCAATTTACCATCTTCTTTATCTTTCAAAAGATAACGAGTAAGATACTTACCTACAAAAGCTAAAGCAGTGAGAATGATCGCCCAAAGCCAAGCCTTGGGAGCTAATAAAGATTCCCGAGGTAACATCGTACCAATACTGACCAAAAATCCACCAACAAAAATGTGCATATACCCTTCAACTTTTTCCCAAGTTTCGTGCTTAAGTTCATTATCAACTTTGGATAATACCACCCCGATACCAAAAGCACCTAGAACTGGTTCAAGACCAATAACCCCAGCCAAAGCACCGGCCAACATGAGTGCCCCGAAGAAAAATCTAGTAAAAGGCCCGGTGACTGCTTCAGAATTTTCTTGATAATGTTTTTCCAAGTACTTGGCAATTTTGTCAGCCACACCCCACATCCAAAGTACATAAGCCCCACCAAAGAAAGCGATTACCGCTACAAAAATCCAAACAATACTCATGGCTTCAAGTTGTCCTCCTGATAACTTAGCCAAAATAGTCAAAACCAAAACGCCTAAAATATCATCAATGACCGCAGCTCCCACAATTTTATTACCCACATCACTTTCCAATTTACCTGCTCTCTTCAAAGCCTCAACTGAAAGACCAACAGAGGTGGCAGTAAAAACACCGCCCAAAAATATTGCTGGCATCCAAGCCAAAGCAAAAACGTAATGTCCCAATAAAGCCACAGTTACCAGAGGAACCAAAACACCTACACAAGCAATGACTGTGGAAATAAACCAATTTTTCTTGAGTAATTCCATGTCAAAATGAAGACCGGCTTCAAAAAGAATAAATAAAACACCAGCTAAACGAGCCAATTCCACACCTTCGGAATATGGTTGTAAAATCCCCAATACTGCTGGGCCGGCTACTATACCCATGATAATTTTACCAGCCATAGGTGCAAAGCCAAGTAATTTGGCCAAACGACCGCCAAACGAGGCATAAACAGCCAAAAAAGCGATATCTATAAGCATCACCATAATCACGCTAATCTCATGACTGTGTGAGGCTTCTAGAGCAGCCCGCAAATAGTGCAAACCTACTGAGATGACCAAAACTTCTATAATCAACGTCAGCAAAGATCTTAATTTTTGCATACAATAAATTAATTAATAAAATTGTTTTAACCGGCAATAGTATACTCTAAATATAAATACTTTTCAATATTATTTGTGGATAAAAAAATAACCAGTAATTTCGGTTATTTTTTAAAAAATATTTTATTCCCCCACCCCGCGCCGGATCTTACCTTGTCTTAAAAAGACTTGGCAGAAATTCCGGCGCGGGGGCCTCGGCAGGTCGGCCTAGAAGACCAAGAAACGGAAACGGTACCTGAGATCATCGGTCCCAAGAGGTTCGAGCACCAACCCGTAGGCGGGGATTCCGAATCTCTGCTGGAACCACTGCAGACCATCATGAGCGGTCTGAATGTTCTCCAGATCACCCAAACCGCCATCGGCAGCAGCGTGGCAACCGACCACCGAACCCCGTCCGATGTGGGTGATCCCCACGAAGTGTGTAGGCTGGAAGATCCTCACCGCCCGCTCCAACAACTCACGGTTGTTGAATGGCGACCCTTCTGCCAGCCCGAGAATGGTACCGGGAGTAGCCACGACGTGCTTATCCCAGCCCTTGGAGCCGGCAGCACAGTCGATCCCCATCATCAGTTTCACGGAAAATCGATCATCTGAACACACGGCAAAAAGCACGCGTGCACCCTCCGGAATCAACAGTTCACTCAACTTGACCACATCAACCATAACTGAAGTAACTTCGGGCATCTGACACCTCACTTTTCTTTGTTTATTACCGGTTTCCGCCGGTACGGTTCCCTTTCCGCCGAGGAAGGGTGTTGCTAGAACTTATATCAAAAAATCTTAAAAAAGTCAAGACAAAAAAACAGCCGAATAATGGCTGTTTTAAAAAATATTTTATTTTATTATTCTCTCGGTTTGACTGATGAATGATGATGAATAATTTTCCATTCTCCTTGGTCATTTTTTTGCCACACAAATGAAAATCTAGCTTCAACTACCTGTCTATTTGATTCCGGACCAACTTCAAAATTATACATTCCAGAATGGAGATAAACATCCTGCCCCAAAACTTGAACTTCATCCTGCACTATTTCACCATTAGGATTTTTTTTCAAAAAATGATGAAAATAACTCTCTGCCCCAGACTGACCTTTTTTAAATTCAGAAGAAACGGTTGGTAAAAATGTGGCCTCTGGTGTATATAAATCAGCAACAACTTTAGGATCACGTGTTAACAAAGCTTCACCCCAACGAGAAAAATTATTTTTAGCAATTTCGTTAAATTCAATTTCTCTATTTTTTGTAGAACTTTCTTGTGTATCTGACATAATTTTATTCTTTAATATTAATCTTCTTATATTTCTTCCCTACTCTCACTCGATTCATTTCACGATCAATCACTGCTTGCAACTTGGCATAATCCACATTTTCTTGTCCTTTAACTTTGGCCATTTCTTCTTCAGCACGCCTTCTCGCTTCTTCAGCGCGGTCAATATCAATTATCTCCGCACGTTCAGCATTATCAGCAAGAATAACTATTTCATTGTTGGCACGAACCTCCAAAAAACCACCAGAAACAGCGATGATATGCTCACCTTCTTTATCTACAATTTTAAGTTCACCAGCTTGTAAAATTGAAACAAGTGGCGAATGATGCGGTAAAACAGTAATTTCACCAGTAGTTGTTGGAATGGAAACTTGAAGAACATCGTCTTCATAAACAACTTTTTCTGGTGTAGCGATTTTGAAGTGGATTGTTGACACTGACATAAACGTCTGTCATCCTGAATTTATTTCAGGATCTTTCTTAAAATAATATTTACTTAATTGATAATATGACGGAAAGATGCTGAAACAAGTTCAGCATGACAATTCCTACGCGGTCACCTCATCAATAGAACCTTTCATATAAAAAGCCTGTTCTGGTTTGTCATCATGCTTACCATCAAGAATTTCACGGAAACCGCGAACAGTATCAGCCAATTTGACATATTTACCCTCACGACCGGTAAACTGTTCAGCCACATGGAATGGTTGAGATAAGAATTTTTGTAATTTTCTAGCACGAGAAACTGTCAATTTATCTTCATCCGACAATTCTTCCATACCAAGGATAGCAATAATATCTTGCAAATCTTTATATTTCTGTAAAACTCTCTGCACTTCACGTGCAGTATTATAGTGTTCCTCACCAAGAATTATTGGATCCAAAATGGTCGAAGAAGAATCTAGTGGATCAACCGCTGGATAAATACCAAGTTCTGATAATGAACGAGAAAGCACCACCGTAGAATCCAAGTGAGCGAAAGTGGTTGCTGGAGCTGGATCAGTAAGGTCATCGGCTGGCACATAAACTGCTTGTACTGAAGTAATAGAACCTTTGCTAGTGGAAGTAATACGTTCTTGAAGAGCTCCCATTTCAGTTGCGAGTGTTGGTTGGTAACCTACAGCGCTAGGCATACGACCGAGAAGAGCAGATACTTCTGAACCAGCTTGAGTGAAACGAAAGATATTATCTACGAAAAGCAACAAATCTCTACCCTCTTCATCACGGAAATACTCAGCCATAGCCAGAGCAGTAAGAGCTACGCGAGCACGTGCCCCTGGCGGTTCATTCATTTGACCAAAAACTAGAGCTGTCTTGTCCAATACGCCGGAATCTCTCATTTCACCATAAAGATCATTACCTTCACGAGTACGTTCACCAACACCAGCAAACATGGAATAACCGCCATGTTCCTGAGCAATATTACGAATAAGTTCTTGAATAACCACAGTTTTTCCTACACCAGCACCACCGAAAAGACCTACTTTTCCACCTTTTAAAAATGGACAAAAAAGATCAATAACTTTGATACCAGTTTCCAAAACTTCGGCTTTGGTAGATTGTTCTTTGAAACTTGGAGCAGGACGATGGATTGGATATTTTTTCTTGGTTTTGCTTTCACCTTTTTCATCAATAGTATTACCAACCACATCATACATACGTCCAAGAGTCTCTGGCCCGACTGGAACAGAAATTGGTGCGCCTGTATCCACCACTTCATTGCCTCTTTGTAAACCGTCGGTAGTACTCATAGCGATGGTACGCACAGAGTTGCCACCCAAATGCTGAGAAACTTCCAAGACCAAGGTCTTGCCATCAGGCATTTTAGTTTCCAGAGCATTATAAATTTCTGGAAGTTTGTCGGGAAAATTTACATCGACCACGACACCAATAATTTGTGATACTGTTCCTTTGTTGTGTGCTGTCATATTTTTTTGTCATTCCGAGCGAAGCGAGGAATCCCTTTACAAGTCTCGAACACTCGATTTATATTATTAATTTTTTAGTAAAATTATTTAATAAATTATTATATAAAGCATCTTTTAAACCCTTGAAAAGGGATCCCTCACCCCTATCGGGGATTCGGGATGATATTACTACTCCAACGCTGCCGCTCCACCAGCAATTTCTGCAATTTCTTGTGTAATACCAGCCTGGCGTGCTTTATTAAAGGTTAAAGTTAATTCTTTAATCATGTCTGAAGCAGCATCAGATGCATTCCTCATAGCCATCATCCGAGCAGAATGCTCCGAAGCAGCAGATTCAAGAGCTGCTTGGTAAACTTGTGTTTCCACCAAACGGGGTAAAATTATTTCCAAAACATTATCTTGGGTTGGTTCAAAAATATAATTATCCAATTCTATTTCTGCTTCTTCAACATTTAAATCTTTTATTTTTTTCTTCATTTCTGTAACATCCTCTCCCAATTCACCGATCATTTTTTCCAAATCTATTTGTGAAATAGGTAAAACTTGTCGTAATTTAGCTACTTGATTTACAGTTGACTTAAAATCTGTGTAAGCAACAACTACTTTATCATAAGTTTTCTTCTGGTATTCATCTATCACTAACCGGGAAATAGGCAGAATATCATTCAACTTCGGTGTATCAGACATTTCGGAAAAACTGGCAATGAGATTATAGCCCATTTTTTTGGCAAAATCAGCGCCTTTTTTCCCTACTCCAACCACATCAACTTGAATATTTTCTGAAGGTTCTATAAAACCATCCTGCACTCTCTGACGGCTGATATTCTTAGGATCTGCCAATTGAGCAGCAGTTTTTTTGATAATATTGGCATTGAAACTGCCACACAACCCACGATTGGAAGTAATAAGAATAACTAATAATTTTTTAACAGGACGAACTTCTAACAATGAAAATTGTTCTTTTTGTACTTTGGATAATTTTACGAGCAAATCCCAAGCCAGCGTCGCATAAGTGCGCGTATTAACAGCAGCTTCGGTCGCTTTCCGCATCTTGACTGCTGAAATCATTTCCATGGCGCGAGTAATCTTCTTGGTCGAGCCGACAGATTTGATTCTTCTTTTAATTGCCTTGGTATTTACGGGCATACAGGTTCATTCCGAGCGAAGCGAGGAATCTTTCTTACCTCGTACTCTCTTAGAAAATAAATTATTGATTATAAAATTCTAATTTTTTATTCATACTTTCAGTTTCTTGTGTATGAACAATAAATATTATTACATAGTACGTCAATAAAATCATTCCTACTAATATCATAGCCAATAAAATTGGATTACCTTTCTTCATATTATATCTTAAGAAAGATTCCTCACTCGACTTGAGCCGAGATTCGGAATGACTAACGCACAAACTCCCCACAAGCTTCTTTCAATTCGTTCTCCACGTTTTCATCCCATTCACCCTTAGCAAGCTTATCTAATAATGTTTTTTTGGTTTTGTGCATGAAATCAATAAACTTCTTCTCAGCTTCTGAAACTTCTTTAACTCCAAATTTATTGAAATACTCATTGGATACAGCATAAATAACTGCTACTTGATCTTCTACCGCCATTGGACTGTATTGAGGTTGTTTTAAAAGTTCTGTCATGCGCTGACCAAGATCAATTTGTTTCTTGGTTTCCGGATCAAGATCAGAAGATAACTGGGCAAAAGCTTCTAGTTCACGAAACTGGGCCATAGCCAATTTTAATTTACCGGCAACTTTTTTCATAGATTTGATTTGTGCTGAACCACCAACACGAGAAACTGAAATACCAACATTCAAAGCAGGACGAATACCACGATAGAACAAATCTGTTTCCAAGAAAATTTGGCCATCAGTAATGGAAATAACATTGGTTGGAATATAAGCAGTCACGTCCCCTGCCTGAGTTTCAATGATTGGTAATGCTGTAATAGAACCACCGCCATATTTTTCATTAAGCTTGCAGGCACGTTCCAAAAGTCTTGAGTGTAAATAAAACACGTCTCCTGGATAAGCTTCACGCCCTGGCGGACGACGAAGTAAGAGGGATATTTCACGATAAGCCCAAGCTTGTTTGGTAAGATCATCATAAATAATGAGTACATCTTCGCCTTGATCAGCAAAATATTCTGCCATGGCTACCCCAGCATAAGGAGCAATAAAGGACATAGCAGCTGGATCAGAAGCGCCAGCCACAACTACTGTAGTGTATTCCATAGCGCCAGCTTCTTCTAGCTTGGCAACAATGCGAGCCACTTTGGATTCTTTTTGACCAACAGCCACATAAATACATTTCATGTTTTGGCCTTTTTGATTGATGATAGTGTCAACAGCAATAGCAGTTTTACCAGTTTGGCGGTCACCAATAATAAGTTCGCGCTGACCACGACCAATCGGAATCATAGCATCAATCGCTTTGATACCAGTTTGCACTGGTTCGTGCACGCCCTGGCGAGTCATGACGCCTGGAGCAATCTTTTCTACTGGATAAAATTTGTCAGCTTTTATTTCACCTTTGCCATCAATAGCTTGGCCAAGAGCATTCACTACACGCCCTACAACATTTTTTCCAACTGGAACTGACAAAATACGACCGGTACGCTTTACACTATCACCTTCTTTAATACCTTTATAATCACCCAAAATAACCGCACCAACAGTTTCTTCTTCCAAGTTCAAAGCCACGCCAAAAACCCCACCAGTAAATTCCAACATTTCTTGGTATTGACAATTGGAAAGTCCGGTCATACGAGCAATACCATCGCCCACTTCAATGACTGTGCCGACTTCCTCAACTTCAACTGACTTTTCAAATTCGGCAATGTGTTTTTTTAATTCTTCAACGATCTGATTACTTGACATAAAAAATAAATTTAGTTGTTAATAATATTTTTTTAATATTTGTTTAGTATTTATAAAATATTAGCTAAATACTAGAAAAATACTAACCAAATATTAATTAGATATTTTTTGATGTAGTTTTTTAAGTTGTTTCTTTATGCTCCCATCAAAAATCTTGTCTTCAGTTTTTATTTTCACTCCACCCAATAGAGCTAGATCAAGATCTTCAGTCATTTCGGTTTTACCTCCAAAAGCTTTATTAATTAAATCCAAAGTATGTTTCTCCAACTTTCGGGCCGAAGACACTGTCATCGTCACAATCCCCTCTTGTTTTTTATAATAAGAAACGTATTCGGCTATAATTTTATCCGCTTTTTTCAATTTATTATTACGTACCAAAACTACAACAAACTGCTTCAAAGCTTGATGCAATTTCTCGCCTTTCAAATCTCTTGTCGCTTCATACAAGGCTTTGGCAAATTGTTTGTTCGAAATTTTACGACGCATAAACTAATATACAGATTGGAACACGGATCTAACGGATCAAACGGATTTGAACGGATTCGTTTTAATTCGTTAAATCCGTTCAATCCGTGTGCTATTTATCTAACTTTTTTAATGAATTTTGAATAAGTAAAATATCTTTCTTCTCATCCAACTTCTCTTCCAAAATTTTCTCTACAGCTGCTACCACCAAATTAGCAGTCTCAACTTTAATACCACGCATTACTTCTTCTTTTTCGTCTTTAATTTTTCCTCTAGCTTGTTCTACTAAATTTTCAATTTCAGTCTTGGCCTTGGCTTTCATGTCAGCTGTCAAACGTTCTCCGTCGGCTCCAGCACGCTCCAAAATTTTATTATATTCTGCTTTGGCTTCTTCCATTTTTTCTTGAAACTTTTGATTACTCATCACTAAATTTGCTTCCACTTCTTTGGCTTTGTCTAGACTCTCATCAATTATCTTCTTGCGTTCTTCAAGTTTACTGGTCAAAGGTTTCAAAATAAGAAACCAAACAATCGCTGCCACAATAGCAAAATTGAGAAGTTGAAAAGCAAATAGTTGGCCGTTTAAACCAAGAGAAGCAGCAACACTCTCATTTCCGGCTGATTCAGTAGTGTGTTCTATGGTTGCCTCTTCAGAGGCATATGCAATATTAACTAAATTCATAATTTTTAATTTTAAATAATTTCATTCTACCGGACCAAATTGATCCGGTAAATAAAATTACTTCAAAGTAAATACAACTACAAGGGCGTAAATGGCGATAGCTTCAGCAAAAGCAGCACCCAATAACATTGGGACGAATAGTTTGCCAGCTGATTCTGGATTACGACCAATAGATTCCATAGCTTTGGCAACCAATTTACCGATAGCCAAGGCTGGGAAAATACCACCAACTGCCATAGTGAAAGCTTTGGCCATCACTACGATAGATTCATGTGCTAGACCTTCCATATATTTATATATTATCTTCGGCGTGGGACTTGTTTTTGTGAATAAAATTTTGCCTCACCGTTGATATTTAATTAATTATTTTAATGTTCCTCTGACCCATGAGGTTCTGAACTTGCTACTGTTAAGTAAACAATTGTCAACATAGAAAATACTGCCGCCTGAATAAGACCAACTAATAATTCTAATAACATAAATGGTGTTGGTACAAAAGCAGCCACTAGTGCAGAAATAACGGAAATAAGCACTTCACCAGCAAAAATATTACCGAAAAGACGGAGAGACAGGGATAAAATTTTAGCCACTTCCGAAGCAATTTCAATAATTCCAACCATAAATTCAATCAAAGCAGTAAAAATAGCAATCGGTCCTTTTTTAATACTCTTGACAATATTGCCAAGCTGAACAAACTTACCAAGATGAGTAAAAAAACCAATGGCAAAAAAAGCATAAACATGAGAAGCCAGCACAGATATCAAAGCCATAGCCAAAGTCAAATTCAAATCAGTATTGGCCGGTCGTAAAACAAAAGTGTGCCCAAGAGTCAGACTGCCAGTACCTGGAAGGAGACCCAACCAATTTGATAATAAAATAAAAAAGAAGATAGATCCGACTATTGGTAAAAACTTTATAGTCTTTTTTCTATCTCCTGTCACTTGATCAAAATAACCTAAGATACTTTCTAAAAAATATTCACAAACATTTTGTAATTTACTTGGTTTGAGACTCACTCTACGGCGCAAAGCAATCCCCAACCCCAAGAAAATCAAAATTGCAATCCAGGCATTCACCATAGTATTGGTGATGCTAATACTACCAATATGAAACAAAACATCTGGTGCAAGGGTAGGAATGTGAATTTGTCCTGACATAACTATTCTTTTTTGTCATTGCTTCCCTTTTCAATATTTTGATATTCTTTTCCGTAAGCTTTGGCTTTCTTATAAATCATCTTGCCAGAAAGTAATACTGCCAAGACAAAAGCCAAAACTGTAAACCATGGACTCTTTTCATATTTGCCGTCCAACCACTGCCCAATAATAACAAAAATGATTATTGGCACCGCAATGGTTGCCCCAAAATCTCCGGCGATACGTAATCCCATTAACATATACTTCCGGTCGTTTGGATCAGACGGCAAAAGGCTCATACACTAGTCTCGCCGTAGCTTGCTGAGTGGCAAGCGAAGGCAGATTGAAAAGAAAAAGCACTTTTTTAAAGTGCCGCTATTTTACCCTATTTCAAAACCCCCGTCAAGTGTATTTTTTAGTTAGAATGTGGATGAAAAACAACTCAATTTTAATATCCACAATAAGACTTGACAATTTTCAAAACTTTTGCTATATTTAGCGGTCCAATCGGGGACCCCTCCTTGAAGGAGGAACACCATGCATTTTTCACTGTCCGTTCACAGCACCTCGTTCCTGATCATGGTCATCAGAAAGAGAGGGCGTAGGATTGCTGCGTTCGCAGGGCCAACTCGAGAAGACATCCTGAGACTGATGAATGGCATGGGCTACGACCCCCAGGAGATCTCCACCGCGCATGAGGCCACACCGCGACACCTGGAAATGATCGCGAAATACCAGGCGCGATCGTTCGCCGGCTTCATCATTGCGATGATGAAGAGTGGAAAATGCTCCGAAGAGTCCTACTACATCGGTGAACTCTACAAGCGCGCTGGCTGAGCGAGTCTCAATCATCACGAATGCCTCCAGCATGCCCGGCACGCAACCACCCCACCAGTGCCGGCATCGTTCTTTCCCACCACTCCGGCACACCCCAGTTATTATCTCTAGAAGGTAATAAATGAAAAAAACCGGAGTGAGTGAAGAAAAATAAAAACAACTTTAAATTTTAAGGTTGTTTTTTATTTTTCCTCCTTTCGCAAAGGGAGGAATTAAATTATACTTTTATTTTATTGAAAAGTCGTAAAGCATTTTCCAAAGTAATTTTCTCCACTTCCTCAACAGATAAATGCCTAATCCCCGCAATTTTCTTCACCACTTCTTCCACCATCCAAGGTTCACATTTTTGCCCGCGATAAGCTTGAGGGGCCAGATATGGCGCATCGGTTTCCACCAAAATTCTATCCAAAGGACATTTTTCCACAACTTCCAATAAATCCAATGTTGGTTGAGGATCAGTTTTACGTGCAGGAAAAGTGATGACACCAGTGAAACCAATATAGAGTCCCAAAGTAAGGAATTTTTCTGCTTGTTGCCAATTACCGCCATAGCAGTGGACTACGCCCCAAGGTTCATTCCGAATCCCGCTCAAGCGGAGTGAGGAATCTTTCGAAGTAAGAACCTGTTGAATTACATTAGAATTGTGTACCCCAAAGTTATCTTCTCCGAAAGATTTCTCGCCTTTTAGTCTCGAAATGAGTGGAAACATCTCATCGTAAGCATCGCGAATGTGAATAACAAGAGGTAAATTATGCTTTTGCGCAAAATTATATTGCTTAATAAAAATTTCTCTTTGTTTCTCTAAAACTTTTTCTTTATCTAACTCTTCCGGAAGATGAAAAAGTTCCAGCCCACACTCCCCTACTGCTATCACTTTTTTTGACTGTGCCAATTCATCATAAAATTTTTCATCAAAATCTTCTTCGTGCGATAAAAAACTGGATTCTTCCTCGTCTACTTGTTTGGCATGAAGGTGAATTGGATGAAGACCAATTGTCGCATAAATATTTTCATATTTTTCTGCCATTTCCACAGCTTTTTTACTGGTGTCCATTTGTGTACCAACAGCATTCATAACCACACCTTTCTGACGACAACGCGACAAGACGGCCTCGCGGTCGTCTTGATATCCTTGAAACTGAATATGACAATGAGTATCAATCATCATAAATTATCTGCCAGTACATCTTCCATATAGTCAACTGAAGATCTCAAAAGTTTCAAAGCTTCTGGTACAAAAGGTAATAATATCGCTGCAATAGATACTGTATAAGGTACGACTACTGAACCAGCCATCCAGCCCATAAAACGCTCGGAAAGTGGTATTCTTTCAATAAAATAAAAAACTATCCCCAAACTAATAAGACCTTCCAAAAGTCCAAAAATTAAACCCAAAAAGCGATTGATACCTCTAATGAAAGGCAAATAAGTAATAACATTGGTAGTCTTTTCTATTATCCAAAAAACAAAACCAACTAAACGGTTGATCACCACAAAAGCAATAATGAACATGAGCACTTTGGAAAAATTGTCTCCCCAACCAGTAACTCCGATAAGCCAATCAGCCATCGGGCCATAGTAGCGAGTAGCCAAATAAACCCCAAATATTGTTCCCAAAAGAGAACCTAGAGTATGGATAAGTCCAAACCAAAACCCAAACATTCCAAAACCAGCAATGATAATGAGGAGAATGATGTCAAACAGGCCCATATAGATTAATTTTAAAATTAAAATTTTTAATTTTTATTGACCCCTGCCGGACGGAAGCTTGGTTTTTTGCTTCCGTCCGGCAGATTCTGATCCTCACGACATCTTTTCAACACTTTGTCCTCGAGTCAGCCACTGCCAACCCACAACGAAGTAGTAAGCAGTGTGTCTCCAGACAAGACCGGAAATGTACCAATACCGCTGCCTAACCGTAAGCGGCTTGGTATCCATCTTGACAACACCGACCCCCTTGCCCCACCATAGAGTCTTTTCCGCTGAAGTAGCCATTGGCAAACCCCCTATTTTTCGAGCCGTGGAAAAAGAATTTCCTTTGCGCCTATGAGAGATCCCCCCCTAAGCGCGCCCCATGTTACTACTTTATCACTTGTATTTAATTGATTCAATATCTTTTCCGCAGTCTCGGGAATAATCGGAAATAAAGCCACAGCAATATGACGCAAACCTTCAGCTAGCTGATATAACAAACCAGAAATGTCTTCACCAGCTTTGGCTTTTTTCCAAGGTTCTTGTTCAGAAATGAAACCGTCTAATCCTGCAACAAACTTATTTATTAAATTAACAACTTCTTCAAATTTATATTCACCTAAATATTTATTATACTCTGTCCAAAAACTTTCCACTTTCCACTTTCCACTTTCCACTTGAGGAATCTTTGATTCCGAATATTTTTCAACCATTGTTAAAATCCTACTAGTCAAATTCCCTACTCCATTTACAAGATGTGCGGTATAAAATTCTTCAAAACGAGTAATACTAAAATCACCATCATCATAAGCTGGCATGCCTCCAAGCAAAAAATAACGTACTGCATCTGTACCATATTTTTCAACTACTTTATAAGGTTCCACTACATTACCAAGAGATTTACTCATCTTTTGTCCTTCAGAAGTAATAAATCCATGAATAAACACTTGTTTTGAGTTTGGTAAACCAGCTGACATGAGCATTGCTTGCCACATAGCAGTCTGCTGACGTAAATTGTCTTTACCAGCTACTTGTACTCCCGGCCAAAACTCTGTATATAAGTCGGGTTTACCCGCCGAAGCTTTAGCGTAGATGGGCTTGTCCGGCGTAGCCTTGGCGAAGCCGGGCCAACCGAGTGTGGAAATATAGTTTATCAAAGCATCAAACCAGACATACATTACTTGCGTTTCATCTCCTGGTACAGGAATACCCCAAGGCATTTTTTCAGCCAATCTAGAAATACTAAAATCTTCCAAACCTCGCTCAACAAAGTTTTTAATTTCTAGCTGTCTATTTTGAGGTATAACAAAATTTGAATTTTTTTCGTATAATTTTAATAAAGGTTTTTGGTATTTAGAAAATTTAAAAAAATAATTTTCTTCTTCAATTAATTCCAATTCCAAATTGGGGTGAACTGGACATTTACCATCAACTAGCTCTGAATCCGTTTTTTCCAATTCACAACCTACACAATATTTAACACTATAATTCTTTTTATAAATATCACCATTTTTTTCACATAATTTCCAAAATTCCTGAGCAGCTTCTATGTGATGTTTATCAGTGGTGCGAATAAAATTGGTATAACTTAAATTCAAAGCTTGCTTCAAAGAATCAAATTTAGCAGCATATTCATCACAATATTTTTGTGGGTCAATTCCCAACTCTGTGGCTTTGCGAAAAATCTTTAGGCCGTGTTCATCCGTACCAGTATTAAAAATTACTTCTTCACCCAATAATTTGTGATAACGAGCGAGAACATCAGCTTGAATAATTTCCAAAGCAAAACCGATGTGAGGTTCAGCGTTTACATATGGCAAGGTGGTTGTAATATAATAGTTTTTCATAACTTAGTAAGTAGTAATTAGTAAATAGAAATTAGGATAGGTTAGATTCTGTAGATCGAATTAAACCATTAATTAACTTTGCAATTTCAATACTTTGTTCACCTAATTTCCGACTTATTATACCATCAATAAAATTTAAATCTTTAGCTAATAAAATAAAATTTTGGACTTCTGCCACTGAACCCCTAGCTTGATAATAAAATCTTATTTTATCCTTAAAATGATATCTAGCAAAACCTTCAGCAATATTGGCAGTTATGGAACTAGAAGCTCTTCGTAACTGACTAATAATTCCATATAATTCTTCTCTTGGCAAATCATTTGTCATCTTATAAATTTCTAATACTAGCAAATGACCCTTCTTCCAAGCATCTAGATCATAAAAATTCATCATAAAAAAGTTACTAGTTACTATTTACTAATTACTACTTACTAACCACCACCACAAATTCCCCTTTTTCACTAATATTCATTTTTAAAATTTCTTGAATTGTTCCTCGATAAACAGTTTCAAATTTTTTGGTCAACTCACGACAAACGCAAATCTGTCGTTTTTTATCCAAAACTTCGGCCAATTCGCCCAAACATTTCTTGATCCTATGTGATGATTCATAAAAGGCCACAGTATATTCTGCTTTAACCACTTCTTTAAAAAATGTTTGTCGGCCTTTTTTGTGTGGAGGAAAACCGAGAAATAAAAATTTATTCGTATCAAACCCTGATATAGATAATGCAGTTATAACTGCGCTTGGACCTGGGATTGGCACTACCACGTCATCCTGAGCGATAGCCGAAGGATCTCTTTCCTCAACGAGATATTTCGACTTTGCCCTTCGGGCTTCGCTCAATATGACGCTAACAAGTTCATTCCCCGGATCACTAATCCCTGGTGTACCGGCATCAGTTACCAAGGCCAGATTCTTACCACTTTCTAATAATTTCTCAATTTCCATTAATTTCCCAGTCTCGCTATGTTGATGATAAGAAATTGTTTTGGTTTTTATATTAAAATGATTCAAAAGTTTTTGGGTATTCCTGGTATCCTCGCATAAAATAAAATCCACGTCCTTTAAAATTTCCAAAGCACGCAAAGTAACATCACCAAGATTTCCAATTGGTGTAGCCACTATGTAGAGTTTGCCTAGTTCTGACATAACAATATTCTATCGAAAATTGGCTAAAAAAGCAAACTTGATAATAATAAAATATGTGGTAAAATAACTTTATCTTGTCAAAGGAGACCTATCTTCGAAGAAAGACAGCACCTACCGCTACGCAGGGAAAGTGGCTACACGCCGTTCAACTGCCTGGCTATCCTTCTGGATGGCCTCTTCGACCTCGTCGCCCTTCTCCAAGACAAGTGGCGCCAAGCCGCTTGAACCATTCGCCGGCCAGCTATCCACGCGCCGGCACTTCCAAAAATAAACCCGCCCCACATATTCCGGGGCGGGTATTTTTATCCTCTTCTTTTTAAAAGTAAAAGAGGAAAACTACTCCAATATAATTGCTCCAACTGGACAATTGTCCCGAGCGTCATTCAAAGCTTGTTCGCTATCACCGGGTGGATTGATCCCCACAGCCTTACCATCATCTTCTATTTTAAAACTTCCAGATGCCAAAATAGGGCAAGTACCACAACCAATACAAAGATCTTTATTTACTTTTACTTTAACCATAATATTTTTCTTTATAAAATCTAATTAATTCTTCAATTGCTGGAATAGCTTCTGGATCCCCCACACCAACTTTTAGTTTTTTCTGTACATCTTCTAGAGTCTGTGCACCTTCCAAAACTGCTTCTTCAATATCCTGATCAGTAATTTTTAATTTTTGATCAATAACTCTGGCGCCTTCGGTAATTATTCTATCATGTTGACCGGTTTTACGAAAGTAATCATTTACTGCTGCTCTCAAGGCCTTATCACCAAGAACAGAGCAATGAACTTTTCTAGCTGGAAGGCCGCCCAAGCGGGCCATGATATCTTGAGGTTTAATTTTCAAGGCTTCATCAATTTTCATACCTTTGTTTTCAGTTATTATCACCGAAAGCATGGAAGTGGAAGCAATGGCACTGCCACAACCAAAAGTTTGCCATTTGCAATCTATTATCTTATCATTTTTCTTATCTACTTTTATCCAGATCACCATCTCATCACCACAAGCTGGAGACCCCACTCGACCCATACCATCGGCTTCATAATCCTCTTCTTGTCCATACATGAGTAAATTTTGAGGATTAAAAAAATGATCTTTCACAATATCTGTGTAGAGCCAAGGATGTCCTTGATTATCGCGACCATCTATTTTTTTCATAATTTCTACTACATCATCCCCGCGAAAGCAGGAATGAGGCATTAACTAACGCTGATGTATTTTCGCATGTGTATTATCTTTTGGACTATAAGCCAAATTTACCGGGCTAATCGCTCTTAACTTTTCTACAACCCCTGGCAAATATTTCATTACATAGTCAATATCTGCTTTTTTATTACAATGCCCCAATGAAAAACGCAAACTGCCATGGGCATATTCATAAGGCAAACCACAAGCAGTCAGTACATGCGAAGGTTCTAGTGAATGAGAAGTGCAAGCCGAACCAGTAGAACAACAGATTCCATAAGCATCGAGATAAAGAAGCAGGGCTTCACCCTCAATATCCAAAATGGAAAAATTTAAATTATTGGGCAATCTACTATTTTCATTACCAAGTAAATCTGGACCATTGAGTCGAACTTTGGAAATTTTTTTCTGAACTTCCTGCCAAAAGTAATTACGCAAATCAATCAACCGCATATTTTCTTCTTGACGATTTTCTTGCATCAATTCCAAAGCCTTGGCCAAACCTACTATACCAGCAACATTTTCTGTACCCGAACGCAAATTAAACTCTTGCCCGCCACCAAACATCAAAGGTTGAATTTTTACTCCTCTTCTCTTGTAAAGTACACCAACCCCTTTGGGTCCATAAATTTTACTGCCATTAATCGTCATTAAATCCACATGTAATTTTTCCACATTCAAATCCAAAACTCCAGCTGCCTGACAAGCATCGGTATGAAAATAAGGAAAAACAGAATTATTATTCTTGCGATATTTCAAAATTTCTTTGCCAACATCAGCGATAGGTTCAACTGTACCAATCTCATTATTGGCATACATGATAGAAACAAGAATCGTATCAGGACGAATCGCGGCACTTACTTTTTTGGGGGAGACAAAACCTTGTGAATCTACATCTAAATAAGTAATCTCAAATCCTTCTTTCTGCAACTGTTCGCAAGCATGAAGCACAGCGTGATGCTCAATTTTTGTAGTAATAAGATGTTTGCCATGTCCGACATTGGCCCGCGCCACCCCAAGCAAAGCCAGATTGTCTGATTCTGTACCGCCACCGGTAAAAATAATATTATCTGACAAAGCCCCCAAAATCTCTGCTACTTTTCTTCTGGCTTCATTCAAAAAACCATTGACTTCCAAAGCCGAAGCATAGAGAGCCGAAGGATTGGCAAAATATCCTAAACAAAAAGGATCCATCGCCTTCTTTACTTTTGAATTCATATAGGTCGTGGCGGCGTGATCCAAATAAACTATTTTTTTATTTTTCATATTTCAAAAGTTCAGCCAAAGTCAATTTGTCCAAATAATTTACTAAATAATTATTAATATCTAAAAAAATTGGATGAACACGACAGATTTTTTGTTTAGGGCAAACTTTGCCGACACGCAAACAATGCATGAGAGCGCACTGTCCTTCCAAAGCAGACAAAATTTCTTTGAAAGTAATTTTTGAAGCAGAACGGGAGAGACGATAACCACCTTGAGCACCTTTGACAGCTGTAATAATTTCCGCTTCGCGTAATTTTTTGGCAATACGTTGTAAAAATAAAAAAGAAATATGGCTATCTTTGGCAAAGAGACGTAAACTCAAAAACTCCTGATCTTTGGTATTTGCCAAAGCCAGGAGCCATTGCAAGGCATAATCTACTTCTTTATTAAACTGTAGCATATCACAGTAATAATTACTGATAGTATACTATAACAGTATGAGTTGTCAAATTAAAAAGGTAAGGTGAGGTTGATATTTTTACCCAACTGATTTTGTTGTGGAGAAACTAAAGGTGGTTCAAAATTCACCACAAAGGGCTGAAGCTCGCCAGTAAGTTTGGGATAATAAAGCATTTTATTTTTTCTACCAAATTCATAAATCTCTTTGGTCACTCGCACGTCCTGTTCACAATATTTTTTTATTTCTTCCACTTTACCTTCTTCCCACCATTTTTGAGCTTGCAAACCATCGGCGCTTTTTTCTATCTGTAGAGTGGCTTTGGCAATATCATTGAGTTTGAAACGAGAACCAGTGCTTTCTTTGATGACTTTGAGAATATCCAAATTGGTAAAAGCCAACAGATCACCAGCATAATATTTATTCAAAACCGGCAAATCAAAATGTTCACTATTATAACCAATAATGCGTTCAGCTTTTTCCAGCAACGGCCATAATAATCCCAATTCAGATTCCAAAAAACTGGTATATTTATTATTTTCATATTCATAAATAGAAACCACGGTCACTCGCAGATTTTTGAAATCTTGTATATCACCAATAGTTTCAATATCCAAAACAATTTCTTTTGACATAGTCAGAATATTTTAGCATAAAAATTATTTTATTCCAAGACCGACAATTCTGGCTGGCTATCATAATTTATTTTTATCTTATAAGTCTGATAATCTACACTTACTTCCCCTGAGTAATTTTTTTTCAAATAAACACTTACTGCCAAGCCCTGCATAGTTTCAGCTGAGAAATATTGATCAAAAATAAAATTACCCAAACTATAAAAAATCTTCTTGCCCAAATATTCTTCTTCTGGTTGTACCACGTGAGGGTGGGTGCCAATAATCAAATCAGCTCCCCCCTCTATGAGCTGATGAGCTTCTGATCGTTGTCGTGAGCTAATTTTAGTCGTTTCATATTCCACTCCCCAATGTGGATAAACAATTATAAAATCATTTTGTTCACGCAATTTTTTGATTTCTGTTAAAACTTCTGGCAAGCCGTTTTCCACCAATCCATGATAACCCACAAAAGCTAAACGAAACCCATTTTTTTCTGTGGTAGTGCTCAAATAATCTTCTGTATTTTCCGGATCACCAAAATAACCAATCCTCTCTTGTACTAAATAATTTCTAGTTTGTTCCAAACCGCGAAGACCAAAATTCTTGGTGTGATTATTGGCCAAAGAAAAAAAATCAAAATTGGTTTTCAAAGGTTGTAAAAATTGTGGAGAAAAAGTAAAAATTAAACGATTGGCGCCTGTACCATTGGCTACTGATTGAAAATCAGTGATTGGCCCTTCCAAATTTCCTATCCGTAAATCAAAATCCTGCAACCAATCAGTAATTTTTAAAAATGGAAAATTATAATCAAGCGCTTTTTGAGTCTTCAAAAAAACCGAACGATCAAGCATGATATCGCCTACAGCTAATAAATTCAATTCTTGTTCTTGGGGAAAAACAGTATTAACGTCTTGTGGCAAAGACAGTGGTTTAAGCTTATTTTTGGCTAAACCTACCGGACCATATTGAAAGTTCGTCATCTGCCAAATAACCAGAATCAATAAAACAATAAAAATAATGAAAAAAACACCAATAAATAAATACCACAAGTAATTTAATTTTTTCATATATTACAAAGCATCAATATCTTCTTGATATTTGCGAGTCAAATTGATAACACTGTCACCATAAAAACTATAGGCAGGATTGGTGGAACCAGAAAAATAAATCATAGCGGCTTTCCAATCTCCGCTGTCTGTACCATCAGCTCCACCAGCCTTGAGTTTGATAGCAGATGCAATGAAAGCGTCACGAATATCCCAAGGATCCGCCGGACTCTTGCCAGTGATCGCGCTCACTTTATTTTTATAAGCCAACCAAGTAGAAGGAATAAACTGGGCCGGGCCCATAGCCCCACCCCAACCAATTTGCTCTCCATTTTTATCCCGCATAGGACAGGAAACTGGAGTGGTATCAATATCCAAACCCAATTCAGCAGTAATTTCTTGGAAAGGTTCCTGGTCACGTGTTGGTTTCATAATAACTTTCCAACTTTTTTCTGGTGGGTCACCCTTACGATTACAAGTACCTACATTTTTCCCCAAATTTGATTCTTGAGAAAGAATCGCCAAAAGAAAAGCTGGACGCAGTCCTGTAAGCTTGCCAGCATAGTTGGCGATCTCCACAGCCTCGCCAAAAGTAATTTGACTGCCAGTATTAAAGAGCTCATAAATCCTTCCTCGAATTTCCGCTGCTTTTTTCTTGGTATCAGACAAAGCTTCACTATAATTTTTTTCCAAACCCTTGGTCTTGGCCAGAAGAGTGCCCTGTTCAGTCAAAGAACCGGACAAGGCTGTTTGTTGGGCCGATTTTAGCTGTAACAAATTTTCAGCTTCTTCTTTTTGATCTGCCAAAGAATTTTTTTTATCTTCAATTTCTTTTTTAACTTGAGTAATCAAATTGTTCAAACGTCGCAAAGCAAAACTAAGTTTGAAATAATTGAATGCTTCCCGCCAAGCGCTGGATAGGCCTTCACCGGCCGCCAAGACAATAATCGTTCGAAAGTCTTTTTGTTGTAAAAGACGAAGGGTAAGAGACAATTCATTTTTCAAACGTTCACTTCTAGCTATCGCCAAAGCCAAATCTGTTTCCGCACTAGCTATTTCATTGTCCAAACTACTTATTCGCAAACTGGTTTGTCTAATTTGGGCTGTCAATTCTTGTTGTTTGATTTGTAATTGTCTAATTTTATTAGCCAAAGTATTTTTTTGGCTAGTGGCCACTGATAGCTGTTTTTGTAATTCAATAATCTGCTGTTCTACTTGCTTCAATTCTTGTTCCAATTGATTTTGTAAATCGGTGCGAGATGCAAAAACTAATATTGGAGAAAATATAAAAAATGCCAGTAAATTAAAAACTGTCAAAAATAATATTTTGTTTCCCAACTTTGGCATATTTTTATTTCTTGCCAAAATAAAAATTTATCTTATTTAAAAAATACTGTAATTTCCAAAGCCTCATCATGTTCTGCCAGACCAGAAGGATTGTCTTTTTTGAGTATCAATGCTCCGCGCTTGCTCACACGAGTATCAGCCACAAATTCCAAAGTAGCCACAAAAGGCACAAAATCCTCCGTCATCCATTCCCCTTCTGCCTGAGCCACACCTTGTGCTATGATCAGTCCATCCCAATTGGTCAAAATAACTGGGAAACTACCTTCAAAAAACCAATTACCGCGCGCCTGGCCACGAACCAACAAAGGGCTCTCAATCTGCTCTTCGGCTTGGGGAGTTTCCAAAATTATTTTTTGTTGAAGATTATTACCTATTTCTTCAGTAATTTGCTCCTCTGGCAAAGTGGTCTGTAGCAGATTTAATTTTAAAAAATACCCGCGTCCATACCAACCCAAAATAATGCCGACAATAATTAAAATAATTACCAACAAAAATTGTTTATTTTTGCTCATAATAAAAAGGTTAAATACTAGTTAATCTTATCATGAAAAAGAGTAGAAACCAAGCTCCGAGCTTGTTGACAGTTTTTTTAATTCTTGTTATAATGTTTTCGATTCAAACAAATGAACAAATAAGATGTCTAATGTGTTTACAAATTTATTTGCAGACACATAATACAATTTATATTCGGCGGTAGCTCAGTGGTAGAGCAGTTGGCTGTTAACCAATTGGTCGTGGGTTCGAATCCCCCCCGCCGAGCATGTCAGAGATCATCGACGGCAAGAAAATTGCCAAAAACATTGAAGGAAAAATCAAAAAACAAATCCTTCAAAAAAAACTGCACCCCAAGCTTGTGGTGGTTTTTGTTGGCAGTGACTCCCCTTCTCAAACTTATATTAAACGAAAACAAGAGGCTGCTCTGAGAGTTGGTATTGATTTTGTTTTGAAAAAATTTCCTGCCACTGTTACCAAACAAGAACTGATAAATCAAATAAAACAAATTCAAAAAAAAGAAAAACCTTCCGGGTTAATAGTACAACTACCCTTGCCAGAACCACTCTGGACCCCAGAAGTTTTGAATGCAGTCGATCCGGCTATTGATGTTGATTGTCTGACTGACACCAACCAAGGGAAACTGCTCATGAACAAAGCTTATCTAGAACCACCGACACCCGGAGCGGTGCTGGAAATATTGAAATTTATTAAGATAAATCCCAAAGGCAAAACCATCACTGTCCTCGGTACTGGACGTCTCGTGGGCAAACCACTTGTGGCCATGCTGAATAATGCCGGCGCCACTGTCATCGCCTGTAACAGCCAAACAAAAAATATCAAAAATAAATGCCTACAAGCTGATATCATTGTCACGGCTGTGGGTAAAAATAAGATTTTAACGACAGACATGGTAAAAAAAGGAACAATTGTAATTGATACTGGTATTGTTTTTGTTAATAAAAAAATGAAAGGCGATGTGGATTTTGAAAAAGTAAAAAACAAAGCCAGTTGGATCACTCCTGTGCCAGGTGGAGTGGGGCCAATCACTGTTTCCTTGCTACTCAAAAATACTCTGAAATGTTATGAAATCAATCGTCGTCATCCCCACTTATAATGAAGCGGATAATATTGAAAAATTAATCCAGCAAATTTTTTCTCTAAACTTGCCAGGTTTAGAGATTTTAATTGTAGATGACAATTCACCAGATGGCACCTCTGAAATAATTAACAAATTACAAATTACAAATTACAAATTACACTTAATTAAACGTACAAGTAAATTAGGTCTTGGTAGTGCTTACATCGCGGGCTTCAAAAAAGCGCTCAAACTAGGTGCGGATTATATTTTTGAAATGGATGCGGATTTTTCACACAACCCACAAGATATCCCTCGTATGTTAGAAGCGATCCAAAATGCTGACCTGGTCATCGGCTCACGAAAAATCCCTGGCGGAAAAATAATTGGCTGGAACTGGTGGAGAAAATTCATGAGCAATGGTGCTATGTGGTTTTCACGAATTTTATTAAATCTCCAAACCCGCGATGTAACCGCCGGCTTTCGCTGTTTTCGTCGGGAAGTCTTGGAAAAAATAGATTTGGATAAAATAACCAGCAATGGCTACGCTTTTCAAGAAGAAATGCTTTATCGCACTGAAAAAGCTGATTTCAAAATTCTGGAAATTCCAGTAATTTTTGTAGATAGACAAGCAGGCCAATCCAAACTAAATAAAAAAGACATTCTAGAATTTTTTATTACAATTTTTAAATTAAGATTTTCTTTTTTAAAAACGAAGAACCATCCTACTTGAGGATGGCTTGACTGTGTAAACAGCGTATTACTACGCTATTTTACAACACCTTTCAACGATTCTTGACCCAATCTTCAACTTCTGAAATATCATTCACTTGACCAACAACTTTTCCGCTTCCGTCTTTTATTTGGACGGAAGAGCCTCCGAAGAGGCTTGAATGGAGGACGCCAGTCCAACTGGCGTCATGGTCTTGGGTGGCAATATATTTGCCACCGCCCTCGGTGTGGACCACCTTGGTCTCTGTGTATCGCTGACCTTCACGGTCAACGATTTCCTTTTTGGTACCAGTGACCTTGGACATGATCAGTCCCCGTTGAAAGAGATCTTTATCATATCATAAAAAAATAAAAAAACAAATATTTTATCCACAAATAGATAGCATCTTTTCTAATTCTTCCAAACTACTCACCCGCGCCAATTTCATACGCAATTCTTTTACATTCGGCATTCTCTTGAAATAATACAAAAGATGTTTACGAAAAGTAGTCATACTCCCTTCTCCATATCTCGCCAAATGCAACTCCGCATGACGAAGAACCACACGCTTGACTTCTTCAATATTCCCTACCCTCGTAGGTGAGGGTTGGGTGGGGTTATTTGTTTTTTCAGTAACTCCCTCCTGCCTCCCCCTACGAGGGGGAGGAATATTTTGAAAAATCCACGGATTTCCGAGAGCTCCTCGACCAATCATCACCCCATCAGCGCCAGTTATTTCTAAACAACGCTGGATATCTTCTTGCGAAGTAATATCCCCATTGGCAATAATAGGAATACTAACTAATTTTTTCACTTCAGCAATTCGCTCCCAATTTGCTTTGCCAGTATAACCCTGCACTTTGGTTCGACCATGAATAGAAATAGCATCCACGCCGGCGTCTTCCAGTTTTTGGGCAAACTCCAAAATTTCATCATCTCTACTCCATCCCAATCTAGTTTTTACACTCACGGAAACGCCTAAATTTGCGTTTTTAAGAGCTTCCACAATTTCCACAGCCCTTTTGTGGTCTTTCATAAGTGCCGCACCACTATCAGCTCTCCCTGCAATCTTCGGCACCGGACAACCCATGTTGATATCTATTCCTGCAGGCAAGGCGTCATCCTGAGTAAGACCTTTGGTCGAATCGAAGGATCTCTTAGCCATCAAAACCTCCGCCGCCCCAACAATCGCCTTGGCATTACTCCCAAACAACTGTAAAACAATTGGCCGTTCAATCTCCTCAAATTCACACATTTTCAAAGTTTTTTCATTTCCTCTCACAATTGCCTCGGCAGAGACCATCTCGCGAAAGATTACAAAAGGCTGAAAATTGTCATCCTGAGAGAGGTCTTTAGCCGAGTCGAAGGATCTCTTGATATCACTGGGATCCTTCACTTCGTTCAGGATGACGCCTTGTGTCACTTCTCTGCACACACGACAAAACGGACTGTCAGTCATGTCAGCCATTGGAGCAAGCGCGATGATGGGTTTTTTGGTTAACCAAGACATATTTAAGTTTACAAGTATACAAGTTTGTAAGTGTGTAAGTACTTGATCACTTACATGCTTACACACTTGTACACTCAATTATCCAGCGGACTTTCAATCCCCGCTAAATCATTCTTCGCTACGTGAGTATAAATCTGTGTAGTTTCCAAACGCACATGACCAAGTAAATCTTGAATATAACGAATATCCACCCCTGATTCCAACAGATGCGTCGCATAACTATGACGCAAAGTGTGGCAAGAAGCTTTCTTACTAATATTTGCCAAGCTTACAGAATTTTTAACTATTTTGTCAATGCTACGCGTATTCATCTTCCCATTTTGCGGATTGGTAAAAAGAAAATCATTTTTTTGTTTCAACTTCATTTGTTTTCTTAAAACTAGCAACAATTTTTCTGGCAATACTACATACCTATCCTTATCCCCTTTTCCCCTATAAACTCGAAGCATTTTTCGGTCCAAATCTATATCAAGCATTTTAATATTTACCACTTCACTTACTCGTAAGCCACAGCCATACATAATACTGATAATACAATGGTGTTTGGGATTAATAGTCATCTCAAGCATTTTATTTATTTCTAATTTAGACAAAACAGTCGGCAATCTCTTCTTATTCTTGGCCCGCGGAATATTTACAAAAAAGCCACGTTTCATGACTGATTCAAAATAAAACTTAAAAGCGCTATAGGCAGTATTTAGAGTTGACGCAGATTTGCCAGAAGTAGCCAAGAACTCTAAATAATCTCTGATATCTGTGGTTTTTATTTCTCGTGGCCCAACACTTGCAAATCTAAGCACTTCGCTGATATAATGAATATAACTTTTGATAGTTTTTTGACTAAACCCACGGAGTTTCATTTCCTGTTTCAATTGCTCCATAGGATCTTTACTCGGATACTTATTTCCGTTCATAACCTATTTGTGAATGGAAGTTAATATTTAGATTATATCACAACTTAGCTAAAAAATCAGCTAGTTCCGATATAACTTGTTAGGCGAAATTGAAAATCACCCTTTTAAAAGTTTTTTGACTTTTTCAAAAATATGGCAAAAATGAAACTTGATCATGTCTATGTTTCCGTAGAAAATATGGAACGAGCTATTTCTTTCTATGAGGATTTATTAGCTCAAAAAATCACGCATTTAGAGGAAGATACGTGGGCAGATTTTGATTTGGGAAATGGAGTGTATTTCGGGCTAATAAATCCTAAGTATGTTGGAAATAAAAGAATTGTAGGAAATAATACTGTCCCTGTTTTCTTCGCTGATGATGTCGACGAAATTTTTGAAAAAGTCAAAAAATACAATGTTAAAATAATTTCGCAACTAGAAGAATTACCATACACCGATTATCACTATAAATGTTTTCAGTGCGAAGACACCGAGGGTAATTTAATAGAAGTTGCGAATTATGACAGAGGTATTTTAAAAGGATGATTTTCAACATCGCCTAACAAAGAATATCCGGCTCAAAAATTTTTCACAAATATATTTTCAAGGTAAGAAAAATTTTCTCGACCCAAATCCCGCGCGGTGTGAAATTAAGCCAATAGCAACTTAAATAGCTTTGAGAATAGAATAAGTTTTACGCTCATAATATGGGCGCGGGACTTCGGATATTCTTAAACGTTATCTGGACATACATTTTATAAACTTAACTAAAACCTATGGATTTACCCATCTACAATCAGACTGAGCAATTTGTTTTTGACTCTTTCAATAAAATTGATAAATCTAATCAACTAGAGCATTTTATTAGGACTGTACATTGGTTGAAAGTATTATCTCCCGATGCCGACGAAGCTTTACTTGTTGCAGCGATTGCACACGACATCGAACGAGGGTTCCGCCAAAAAGATGTTTTAGAAAAGAAACATACTGTCGGTTATACTGACTTAGATTTTTTGCGTCCACATGAAGAGCGTGGCGCTGAAATTATCGGGGATTTTCTAAAACATCTTAACGTTGATGCCGATTTTATTGAAAGAGTCAAAATGTTAGTTTCCCGACATGAGGAGGGCGGTAATGACGACCAAAACCTATTAAAAGATGCTGACAGCGTGAGCTTTTTCGAAAACAACGTTTCGCTTTTTCTCGACAAAAAATCACTAGAAGTCGGCAAAGAAAAAGTTAAGCAAAAATTCGACTGGATGTTTAATCGAATAACATCCGAAAAAGCGAAACAAATTGCTCAGCCATTTTATGAAGAAGCTATTAAGTCTTTAAATTCGAGTTTATAAAATGTACGCTGCGCCCTTGGGGGGCTTGCCCCGTTGCACTCTCACCCTTCTTTACATATAATAAATAAGGTGTCAGGGCTCGGGTCAGATAACACGGTATATCTGGTTCGGCTCTTGCAGAGCCTCAACCCATATCCGCCTAAGGCGGACATCAGATATACCGAAACATTATCCGAAATCACTTCGCTTCGCTCGTGTATTTCGGATAAATGGGCGCGTCTGTATCGCTGTTCTCCTCATCACTCGCTCCGCTCGTGACATCGGATAACAGCGTATATCCAACATGTCTGTCAGCCAGCAAGCTGGCTTCCAGACACGTCGGATCATACGCGCCCATTTATGTGTAATACGTTTTTCATTTTAATTGTTGCGAAACAATTTACACTTTTTTATAATAACGAATTTGATTTTTTGTAAATTGGTGATTGAATGGTTGATATATTTAAAAAATAATTTTTAAATAAAAATAATTCAATATGCTTACAATAACTTTAGGAATAGTAGGAATAATTATATATGTGGGCTTAATTATCTTAGGAACAGTTTTGTGTATAAAAAAAGGATATTCCTCTTTTCTTGTACCAGCAGTATCTTCGGCAATAGTCATTGTGACCTCTATATTGCTCTTTATTTCTATTCTTATCTTTACTAACCCAGAGCCAGAAGCTGCATTGGGTGTATTTTTATTAATTCCAATTTTTGCAATATTATTTATTCATTTTACTGTTAGTTCTTTATTTATCGCTTCTTTTAAAATTGCAATACAAAAAAAATCTTCAAAAATTTTAATTTTGAATATAGTTTTATTTATTCTTTTAATAAGTACAGCGATGTACTTTGTTATTACTTACTCAAACATTGAACCAAATAATCATTATAAATGGACTGATCTAGCAATCGAAAAGGGAAATCCGGAATTGTGTAATAAAATAATTAAGTTTAATCTTTTAGTTTCTTTTCGGGATACAAAAGAACAACGCCTGTCATGTAAAAACTCAGTTGCTAATTCATTAGCACAGAAAACAAACAATCCCAACTACTGTCCCACAGGAGATGATAATTGTTATTATAGATTAGCACGATTGAACAATAACCCTACCTCATGTGAATATGTTAGTCAAAAAAATAAAACTGAATGTTTCAACTACATAAAAGCTGTACAATATTACACAGAAAAGTATTGTACTAGTGAAACAATGTCAGAATGTACCAGAACTAAAGAAGGCATACAATTATTTGATTTTGCATACCCAGGTTACATTTATTCTGCTTTAATACACTTAGCTGATAAATTAAATGATGCAAAATTTTGTGATTTTATTCCGGATGACGAACCTGTAAACAAACATAATTTGGGAAATGAATTCCCAGATCTGGGCAATACAGCAGACGTAAAAAATGTTTGTGAATTTATGGTTTTCGGGTATATACCTAATTTTTCTACTACATCACCGAGATAAAAAAATCAAATTCGTTTTATAATAAAAAAGTGTTCTTAACAGATAAAAGGAAAAACGTACAACACATAACAGCGTGTATCTGGTTCCGGCTCTTGCAGAACCTTCACCCATATCCCGTATTCTCGGGACATCAGATACACGCGTACATTAGGCGAAATTGGCTTTTACTACCCCATTGATGAGTAATTTTAAATAAATCACCATTATGAAAATAGCAATCTGCGGCAGTTTGGACTTTACCTATGAAATTAAGAAAATTGCAGATGAATTATTGAAATTGAATTTTGAAGTCGATATTCCACTTAGTTCTACAAGGATTTTAAACGGAGAAGTTACTTTGGAAAAAATTATTGAAGAAAAGAAAAATGATGAGTTTTCTGAGCGTATTATTAAATACGATTCAATACGTGCCTACTGGGATATAATCAATAATTCATCTGCAATTTTAGTTGCAAACTTTGATAAACGTGGTATTAAAAACTATATCGGAGGCAATACTTTTCTAGAAATGGGTTTTGCACATATTTTGAAGAGACCGATCTACTTGCTTAATGAAATACCTGCAATGAATTATACTGATGAGCTAAAGGCAATGCAACCTATAATTATTAATGGTGATTTATTTAAAATTAAGCAAGAGTAAAAGCCAACATCGCCTAACACGGTATATCTGGTTCGCAAGCTAAATAAAATTTTATTTTTATATGTCAGAAGTAACCACACCTGAACAACTAAGACAAGCACAAATAATGGAGGCTATACGAGAGCTTAATTTTGCTTATAAAGAAGCGGGTCTAGTTGAATCACAAGAAAAAGATGATTTAGAAAATCTCGCGAGAAGATATTTAGCTGGTGAAAAAGAAAGGCTATTAGAAATTAAAGCAAAATATGAAAAAGATATAGAAGAATGTGATAAAGGAGTAGATCCGCTTTGTTGGAGACATGCAACCAATGTTGTTGAGGCAATAAACAGATTTATTTCAATTATAGACGGAGAATAAAATTTATTGATTGCCCACCCATATTTCGCGCACATAAAATAATAATCCAAGAAGTTCGCAAAACATCAGATATACGCAAACGTTAGGCGAAATATTATTCAAAATTTTTATGGAAAACGAAAAGCATTTTTATCCAACACCAGAATCTAAGGAGCGACCCGTGCATGAATATAGTGTTAATTTTTTGT
>CAZQHU010000003.1:0-80855 GCA_964592785.1 uncultured Gammaproteobacteria bacterium
TATCATTATTATTTTCCGGAGCAATAACTTTATAAGCTTTGACAAAAAATTCATTGAGAAAAATTCGTCCTTCAGTAGCAAAAGTCTCCGGAGAAGAATAATCTAAATCCGCACTATTAGTCACATAAGGGAATCCATCAAGTATTAATTTATAAGTAACACTAACTTTTTTGAGAGCTGGACAAACATAAACTTTCGGATCAAATATAGTCGGTAATAAACCCGGTCCTTGGGCTAAATTTTGTCCCAACCAAACAGCCGCACTACACAGATAAGGAAAGCCATCTATGGCCTTACCATCTGCGCTATCTTGATAATAATACTTACGCAAAATATCTTTATTATCTGTAGTTAGTTGGCTACTGGATAAAGTAGCAGGACCATATGGACTAGTACTCAAAACTTCTCGATCAATTGATCGGCCAGTACTATAGTCATAATTATCCAGACTTGAATATTTCCAAACTCTGTCAGTCCAAGCTTTATTGGTTCCACCAAATTTTTCTGATGGGATATAGGCATCATTATAAACACTGGTGAACTCTGTACAGCGTGGTCTAAATTCAACAATTGCTCCGAGAGTTGGAAATCCCCCTCCAGAATTTGCTATGTCTTCAGCATAAGCACCAGTCCCAGTGAGAGTTACACCCCAATCATCTTGAGATATGAACCTCTTGGTCTCACCATCAAAGAAAAGTTGCGTTCCTACCATCGCTCTTTTAGAAGCCTGTGCCACACCCGCTGGATTCCAATTTATGGTTGTGTTGTGATCAAGCCACCAAGCTACCTGTTCCTGAATTTCACTAGCTGAAATTTCATTATCGGTCATATCCACAGCTATACCATAAACTATTTTCCCATTCTTCCAACTGGAAACATCACTCGTATTATAATTTGAATTACTCCAATCAATTTTACCCATGTAAGTATAATAGGCAAATTCAACAAAATTCCCATCCTTTATTTCAAATCTTCTTCTGTATTGTTTAATTTTAAATTTAGTACTACCTTTTGTTATTTCCTTTTCTTTTGCCAAATCATCAAAATTAATAATTAAATTTTCAATTAAATAATTCCTCCCATCGTATTCACCACCAATACGTTTATATTGAAAAGGTACAAAAATAATACTTGCAATGTCATCAGCATAGAAATCACTCAAATATACTGTATCATAAACTGAACCCATATCGAGAGATATACCTTTCAATAAAACATCCTCACTAACGTTTCTAAAATCCCATTTGCTTATATACCAAACTACATTGTTAAAATCTGTCTCACCCACAGGTTCGGATAAAGATTCAAGTTCTGAATCTAAATAACTGTAATTTTTATACCAACCATACATTTGTAAATATGTATACCACATACTAGTGCTAAACTTGGGAAAAGCACCGAGAACGTTGCAAGACACAAAAAAATCAAAAGGATTATAAGCCCAAGTTTTAAAACAAAGATCGCCAAAAGCAGGTGGTAAATTTTTCCACACAAGATAATCCTCAAAACTCCCATTTGCTGGTCTAGATCGAGGCATTGCATCCCCAAACAAAGTCTTAAAAATATCATAAAAACTTACAGAATTAATGATATTTTGATTTGTCACGTCCGATCTCCCTGCCGCATTGGTACAATAAACCTCACCCGGTGCACCACTAGCATCCAAAGCCGGTAAATAACCAGCGCTTTGATCATAGTTATAGCTATCAATAAGTGAAGCATTACTATCCATTGGCAACCAAGTGAGACAGGCATAGAGCTTTTGACCATCGGTGGCTGTGCCCAAGGGACGACTCAAGTCTGGTTGTAAACAAAAACCACGCTGTCCATAACGAGTGCTTTCAGCTTTGATAAGACTACAGCGCCCCAAATTGGAAACACATTCTGTTTCGCTATTGCAGTTTAGTCCATTGCGCGGTCCGCCTTGGCATTTGCCATTATTACAAGAAGCTACTTCATTGCAGTCGGCATCTTGGTTACAAGGCGCGCCAGCCAGAGGTCCGCTGTCTTCACAAATACCTGCGGGGATCTTATTCATTTGGGTGACTGGCCAATAATCAATCTTGCCGTTCTTATATTCCACTTTTTGATATTCACAAGAACAATTTCCTTCTTGGCAAACATTGGCCCCAGAATATTCATTCTTCTTGGTGGTAAATTCATAACGGTATTTGGTCTTGAATGCATTGAAAATCTGTTCACCTTTTTGTTCCACTGCCAGATAATCTGGATAAGGACTGGTAAGCTCAGGATGAGCTTTACAAGAAGCGGCTTCTAAATATTGTTTCACTTCATCTGCCGTATCTACAGCAGTCGGATATTCACTATTCAAAGGATACACACATTTTCTATTGTAACAACGACCAGTACCACCACTACCACAAGTCTCGCCATCTGCTCTAGTCAAACATAAATTATTTTGAAGATCACTGGAATAACCCAAATACAAGGTATTGTCACCTGGAAAAATAAGAGGAGTAGTCTCGCTAATTCCAGCCTGATTTATCAAGGAATAACCTGAATATTCTTCACCATACCAAGAAACATCACGACCAACATAATAAGCTTCATTCAAAATCGGTAAAGGATTGGCACCACTTGCCGCCAAAGTGCTATCCACCCACTTCACGCATTGTCCGGCTGGACCCAGTTCGCGACAAACTCCCAACTCTTGGCAAACTTCACGTGGACGATTGTCACTACCCCAAACTGTCATAGAACTCTTACAAGCCAACCATTCACTACATTGGCGATTGCGATCAACTTTGAGGATGATATTACTATCATAGTCACTACTGCCTGGAGTATCAGTGTTTACTGAACTGTACTTAGGTTCAGCATTGGCGCTTTTTTCATAAATGGCCTCTGAATCATAAATCTTGTTTGGTTGGTCAGTCTTATCAAAAAGCACACAACCATCTTTCAAACTTACTTTACCCTGGCATTCACCAGCACTGGTGCGCAAAAGATCATTATAAATAACATAATAGGGTTTACCTTCTGAACCATCTTGTGGAACTTGCCCGGATGCAGAATCAGCTCGATCTACCAGCTCAGTACAACCATTTTTTTCCGAAGGACAAGCTCCTACCATGCCTTGATAATTGTCACTGGACTGTGACCAAATACCATAAGTGCCATCTTGTAAACGATAACTTGGATAACATGCGACCAGATCAGTCAAATCACATTTAACTCCAGTGTCACAATCCGCATCACTGGAACAAAGATTTCCATTGCTAGCACACTTACCCACGCCTTCTCGAAACCAACCGGAAACCTTGATGCCAGACTTATTCTCTGCCAAAGTCCTATAAGTGCACAAAGAATTACCAGTAATAGAAGGATCTTTGAAAAAGACTACATTATTATTGCCTTTATATTGTTCACAACCCAGAGTTTCTTGTTGACAAAGAGTAGTTGTAAAATGTTTTGGATTGTTTAAATAATAAGTTTCACTAAAATCATAAGCTGTCTCACCTGTACCACCTTTGAGATCAAAGCTTTCCAAAGCCATTTTTTGGCAACCCAGATTACTTTCATTACAATAGCGATTGAATTCTTCCCTATTGGTAAGATAAATCGGCGTGGAAGTGGAAGTATCAGCTGGAATAAACACTGTATCTGGTTTGATTTCAGAATTTTGAATATATTCAAGAGAATAAACATTTTCTGGCAAAACCACTTTATCAATATAACAGCCACTGGCGTTCAGCTCTGGTACACAAGTGCACTCCCCTGTCTGACCACCAATTACACAATTATCCAAAGTCTCTTCACTATATTTTAAACTGCAATTTTCATTCAAACTTCCTTGACACCAAACTTTGTAAGCAGTGGCACCAATTTCATCCCGAGTATTTCTCGTATCCACCAAATCTTCACAGCCTACTGCCTCGGGACGACAAAGTTTTTCAAAACCAGTAGCATAGACCGATACTCCTCGAGAATTGGTGTAAGCTTTACAACCCAAGGCCGCACCTGGGAAAGCATCACTCGGATTATCATCACAAGCTAGAGGCACATCATAACCGGCTGAAGTTTTCCAAGAATCTTTGACCCTATATAGGTGATCATCCAAACGAGTAATTTGTATATTATCAAAGAAATAACTGACTGGTTGTGTTCCTTGAGAAATAACAAAACGTAATTTGGCTACTTGGCTACCATCCCCAGTAAACTGTACTGGACCAAGTTTGTATTGTTGCCAACCAGTGCCAATACTCACACTAAAATCACCTTGAATATCACTGGAAGTAAAGCGCCCCTGAACTCCATTTTCTTCAAAATAAATATTACTAATCACTGTCTCTGAACTACCTGTGCCTCTGGCCCAAAAACTTATTTCATACCAATCATTCCTTTCCAAAGTATTGGTGGCAAAAACATATTCAAAAGCTCCAGCTTCTCCGGCCACTTGAGCTTGAACGTTCAAAGAATATTGCCCGACGACGATCGATTCGGGGCGAACTCTAAGATTTACATTATCAGTGAGACTAGACCAACCCTCCATGGCCTCATTGAGAGCATCGCTAGAAGTACCGGTCGGTTCAAAAGCAAAAGTTAAAATTTGTTTGATATTATTGCCAGCATTACCAATATAGGCGCGACAGCCATTGGCAATGGCTGGACAAGAAGTGGATTCTCCGGTCCGAGAAATAGTCCAATAAACACAAGAACCATTCTCATAAGTTCCCCCGCGATAACAACGGTTACATTCTCCATTTTGCATTACCCCGCCTCTGTTTGAACAAATAGCTGGATCACTAATACTATCATCCACATAAAATTCTGAGACTGTTTTTCGGAGTGGATGACAACTTTGGTCCACAGTCACAGTTTCTTTGAGTAAACGATAATAAACTTGACCTTGGTCATCATAGAGCGCCCGGCAATCTTGTAGAGCCGCTCCAACCAAAGCTGGGCTTTGGAGCAACAGAGCATAAGCACTGGCATTACAATAAGTATAATTAAACTCCAAAGTTTGTTTATTATCATCCACATAAGCTGGTCCCACTGCCAGTTCATTTTGCATTTCTGGGCTAAGACCCAAACCAGGACTTTGTAAATAATTTGCCTCTTCACTATCTACCGGCATCAAGCGATGAGTTTTCAAAACATAACCTTGATTGGCATCCCCTTCCCAAGAGTAGTAAGTTTTTTGGTTATTAGTTGTCGGTCGTTCACAATAACGAAGATCAGTATAATATTCCAATCCTTCTCCACCTTTGTTCAATTCATCAATATTGGTAAATTCATCACAACCAGCATACTGTGGTTCACAAGCTCGACCATCCAAAGGATTGAAATACATTGGGAAAACCACTGGAGAAAAGTTGGTTTTTTCTTGTTTATAAGTATCATAACCAACACATTCTTGACTGCAACTATTCTCTCCCACTATGCCAGGTATTGTCACTCCGCCAGCAGTTGGCCGATAATTTTCACAACCCACTTCATCGGCCAAACAGACCTGAGCAAAATTTTTACATTCTGCCGGACGATCGGCCAAAGATGCCAGCTCGACTGTGGTCCCTGGCCAATCTATTTCATCATCGGTCAAGTCTATATCATAACAACCCAAATAATCCGGGGCCCGACGTAAATATACATCACCTGCTAGTTGTCCATCGTCAGTAATGCCACTAAATAAACTACAACCATCAGCACCCGAAGAACAAGTGTAGTTCTTGACTTTGTCATTCAAAAATAAAACTTGCGTACGACCCAACTCTTTGCGATCTTGCCAATCAGGATCGTCATCTATTTGTTCGCTATTTATCCATTGACCATTATTTTTTTCCAAAGAATAAGCCCGACAACCCACTGACTCACTATTACAAACTCCATAATCCAGAGTCCTGGCCAAATAAGAAGTCAATCGGCCATTACGATCACTAAAAGTAGTACAGGTATTATAATAAGGTTCACAACTAGTACCACCAATATCCCAAATATTTTTTTCTTTCAAACAATAACTAAAATAGCCCAGATTTTCAGGATTTTCTTCTTCTACTATGCGAGTAGAAATATCCACACAAACTTCTTGCCTTTGGGCCGATTCGCTATTTGTAAGAATTGGTCCTACTACTTTGGTCTCGCAACGAGCTTCAGGACTCTTGATAATCCAGTTGGGGTCAATAAGATGACAAAAGGGATGCGCTGTGCTAGGTTTGGCTTTGTCTGAAACACCATTAACTGTATCACCCAACCTGCCACTATTATTGGTATCTTCATAATCACAATCATCAAAACCTTGCACCACTTTACCCAAAGTCCAATCCTGTGGATTGTCTGGGCTGGCTTTCAAAGCTGCCAATTCAAAACCAATCGGCAATACTCGGGCCTTGCGTAATTTTTGTAAATTGGAATAACAATACCCTCGTAAAAAACAACCTGCAACATCTGTATTATCTGTCACTCGACGTGGCGAAATAAGTGGCCAGTCAGCATGAAGCATCCCATCTGTCAGAGCTTGCGCTATGGTTACCGGTTGATTAGTGCGAGCTCGTTGCAGAGCATCCTGTAAACCAGTATCAATAACACAATTATTTAATCCAGGATTATCAGGACAAGCGGCAAATTCATCGCTTGGAACATAATTTTGTAGCTGTTGTGTAGAAACAGAAGCAATCAAAAATCCAAAAGTTTGTTCAGCTTGTTTGCGATTGTTAGCCACTTGCTGGGAATAAAAATCTATCACATTATTACCAGATGAACCGCTTTTGTCACCGCTCAAAAGTCCAGAAGCCCAGCTGGTCAAACTTTTCAAAAGTTGAGAGGTCAAAGTATTGAGAAAAACAGAGGCGGCCATTGGTAAAAGTTGTAATGAACCAGAACCATAAACGCCGGCAATCTGGCTGGTGCTTAATTCTGAACTTTGTTTAGAAGAAATTGATTCAGTTTCTTTTTTCACCACCTCAGCAGGAGTTTTTATTTTGCCACTAATAAGATCAGTGACAGCTTTAAATCCACCACCCTCAAGCCGAGAAGTATTGGCCCCGGCAATGGCATTAGCATTTATACGATCGATCCTACCCATAGCCCCAAGAGCAATACCAAAATCACTTTCTTCTATGCGGATGGAGTTGGCAAAAGTTTGTGATAAAAATTTACTGGCCCCAGCCCCATATCTTTCTTCAAAAGAATCCGCACTCCAAGCATTGGAAAGTTTTTGCCAATTACAAGAAGACTGTGGACCGGTGCCGGCTTGTTTTACTGTTGGATCTGAATAAAGATTACGCAAACCTACTTGCAAAAAAGTATTCAAACGAATATCTGGAGTCTGACAAAGATTCAAACCAAACTCTGTACCCAACTGTTCAATGGCGCTGGCCGCGCTGTCTAGAGCCACTCCTTTGAAATAAGTGCCAGCATCTTGATCAAAAACTAACGGCTTTTGACCTTTGGAACCAGAGACTACCGCCATGGCCGCGTCATAAGCCAATTTGCGCATAAAATAAGAAGCTGCTTGAAGCAAGGCTGACAAAGCAGCTGACTCTAGAGATTTCAAAATCTGGTCAGCCGAAACTTTACCAGTAAAAGCCGCTGTAATCGCCGCATCCATCTGGGCTTGAGCTGGTTTGGCAAAAGCTAAAATTCCAAATAACTGAACAAAAATAAAGATCGCTACCATTAGTCCGAAAAATCTTTTTTTTGTCCTAGTAAAATTGAACATAATTTGCTAATTTTTTATTGGGTTGAACCAGAGGGAGTGGTTTCTTTGAGATAATCCACTCCTGATTCCAAGGCTGAAGCTGAATCCAAAATCTGCTCTCCTCCAACTTGTCCACCGGTTTGTTCTGACAAAAGTTCACCAACCATTTTCATCAAAGTTTCATCATCAATCTTGCTCAATTCACTTTCAGAAATGCCACCAGAATCAATCAGGAGTTGTCTGACCTTGGCTGGATCTGACAAAGTGTACAAAACATTGGAAATATCATCATTTTCTACACCAGTAAGCCCGGCTTGAGACAAGACATCCACTGGAGTTACAAAACCAGAAGCCACTGGAGAAGTCATAGGTTCCACTGGAAGATTGGGGATAGATTGAGCACTTTCACAAACTTGGCCCTTGGGACAAAGAGGATCAGAACCAGATGTTATTTCTTCTTTATCACTCATACCATCTGAATCTGAATCTGGTAAATAGGGGCTGGTAAAATAAAAATTTAATTCTTCCCAATCATTCAAGCCATCGTGATCAGTATCAATACTTTGCAGACGAGCTTCTTGATTGTCCAAAAGTTCAGACAAACCACTATTGTCCGAAAGATGAATAGCAAAAGGATTATAAATAGTATTACGCATCTGTAAGACTCCCAAACTAACCGCCAATAAACCAAAAACTAACAATAAGACAAAACCTGTCTTTTGTGTATTTGTAAGACCGTCTTTCTTCCGGCTATCAAGCATAAATAGATAACCAATTATGATCCCATTATAACAAAAAAATCACTTTTGAGCAATTTTTTTGTTAAAACTGGGGATAACATAGACTATATTATGACAAAGCTTAAATTTTCAATCACCAATTTCCAATTCTCAATAAATTTTATTCACTTGATTCCCAAGTTTTTCAATTTCTCTATGATTCTTTTCCAATCATCTACAGCCAATTCTTCAGCCCTGATTTTTTCATTATTCAAAACATCTTTTAAAACATTTTTTACTTTTTCATTCTCAATTTTCAATCCAACTGATAAATTTTTATGCAACTGTTTCCTCTTGTTTGCAAATCCAGCTCTCACTACTCTAAAAAACTCCTCATCACTAATCTTTTCCCTCCCCTCGTAGGGGAGGGAAGGGATGGGTTTTGCTTTATTGTTTTCATGTTTTAATGTTTTAATGTGTAAAATCGCACTATCCACTTTCGGACTGGGCCAAAAATTTCCTCGTGAAACAATATCCACAATTTTGGGCTCACTATAATATTGAACTGAAACTGCCAGTAAACTCATATCGCCAGGTTTTGAACAAATCCGTTCGGCCACTTCTTTTTGTACCATAATAGTAATTGATTCTGGTTTATTTTCCAATTCTAAAAGAGCGCGTAAAACATTGGAAGTAATTTGATAAGGAAGATTGGCTACAACTTTGTAATTTATAATTTGAAATTTGAAATTTGAAATTTGAGTGAGTGCATTTCCCCAAATGATTTCTAAATTTTTTAATTTCTTGATTTCTATTTCTTCTTGCCAATACTCCCTCAACTTTTTCTCAATTTCAAATGCTACTACTTGCCTCGCCTTTTCTGCCAGGGCAAAAGTAAGCACCCCAAAACCCGGCCCGATCTCGATCACTGTATCAGTCTTAGCCACTCCCGCCGCCTCAATCATTTTTTTTATCGGCCAATCTTGAATAAGATAATTTTGACCATACTTCTTGCTGGGAGTAAGGTCGTATTTACTACAAAGAGATTTGAGGATTGTAGGAGTAAGGGACATAGACAGAAAGAATTTGAGATTTTTAATTTAGAATTTAAAAACAATTTATAATTTTAAAATTAATTAATTTAAAATTGTTTAAAAATTAAAAATTTTAAATTAAAAATTATTACTCGGTCTTCAGTCCTGCACTCGTGTATCTGTTGGAAGCATTCCACAGTAACCACCCGGCATCACTATATTTCTCCACCATATCTATCTGCTCTCTAATGCGTATACCATCTGAATAAATCGCCCCCATGTCAAATGCTTGAAGCCAAGGACGAACTTTGGCTCTTTTACCTTCAAAAGTTGGCAAACCTTTTTTCATGCCATTTTCAATAATCCGTCCGGCGATTTCAGCTGGGTTATCGTGACCTAATGAATTCCAAGCATAGTGTGAAGGATACATCATCGGACAAATAAAATCTGCCGAGTCTACTGCATCTACCAAGCGCTGACCGATACGCATATCATCGGTTCTCTCCATCACATAGCCAAACATATCGAGCGATATCCAGGCTGGTTCGCGATCAAGTTTATGGCGCAGATAAGAATAAAAACGATGCATCACTTCTTGACGCGATTCATCACCAATATTATAAACCACCAAACTCATGTTGCCGTCCGAAGGAAAACGCACATAATCAAAATTTATTTCATCAAACCCTAGACGAATAACTTCTTTGGCAATCGCCACATTATAATTCCAAACTTCCACTCGTGTCGGATCTACCCAAGACAAGCCTTTGTTATCTCGCCACAGACCGCCATTTTTTGATTTGATGGCCCACTCAGGTTTTTTATTGGCCAGTAAAGGATCCTGAAAAACAGTCTGACGAGCAATAGTATAAATATTATTTTCATGTAATTTTTTCAGTAAAGCTTTCAGATCTCCCAATTGATTGTACTCCGCCCCAAACTCTTCTACCCAAAGCAAATTACTATCATACAAAACCTTGCCAGAATAATCCTTGATATCAATGACCACAGCATTCAATTCAGTTTTATTTATAAGATCAATTATTTGCTCCATTTTTTTAGCATTACCGGCTGAATATGCGGTCAAATAAATCCCTTTGACTGTTTGTAAATTGTTTTTTTCTCGCTTGGGCTGAAGATTGTAGGATGAATTATCTTGAGAAACGATCGCCAACTCTTGCGCTCGTGTAGTCCCAACCCATTGCCAACCAATCAACAAAAAAGCCATCATTCCGATGATCATTATAAAAATTAAAAATAAACGAGGATGGTTGGACATAAAATTAAAAAAATAAGAAACTAAGAAACAATTCCTCAATTTCTCAATTTTTCAATTTCCAATTTTCCTTGCCGTAAAACTTTCAACTCATCATTTACCACACTGACAATAGTGCTGGGAGGATTGTGGGGCAAAACACCGGCGTCAATAATTGCATCGGGTTGAAATTCTCGGTCTTCATACATCTTGATTAATTCCTGAGAATCATAAATATCTCCTGCATCAGCAAGATTGGCCGAAGTTGCCACCACTGGCCTGCCCAGTTGTTCTGAAAGATATTTTGGTATTTCTGCATTCGTAACACGAACTGCCACTGTCCCATCAGTGCCAACTACTCCTTTTGCCAATTCACTAACTTTTACCTTTTCACTTTTCACTTTTAACTTGCTCACCACTGTCAAAGCTCCGGGCCACAACTTACTTAACTTCTCCAATTTATCATTCCAAACAAGATATTCTTTTGCCATCTCCACAGTCGGTACCACAACCAAGAGTGGTTTATCTGGTCTCCGTCCTTTGATTTGAAAAATTTTGTCCACAGCTTTTTGATCACAAGCATCACAACCAAGACCGTATGATGTCTCCGTAGGAAAAATTATTATTTTACCACTTTGGAGATAATCTAAAGCTTCAGTTTGACTAATAAATTTCATAAAACTACATCACTTTTATACTACATCACAAAATCACCTTGTGACAATTTTTCTGCTAATTTAATTTCTGACCAAAGCATAGCGCCAATTTCCTCACCCAATTTTATCGCATGTTTGTATTGTTCATTTTTTATCCAGTCTGTATCTAAAGCAAAATAATATAAATATCTTGATTCTCCAAGCGAACCATAGGACATTTCATAAAAATTTAACTTAACTTTCGGCCTTCTTCTACAATATCCTTCTACATAATTTAAAATAACTGACAATGATGTCCTGCGCAATTGAGAAACTGATGAATACATTTCTTGTTTTGGAAAATCTTCTGTTATTTTGTAAGTATATTTTACAAATTCATGCATTAATTTTTTTAATTTATTCTGAAATGGCGTCATCGTTTTTTCAAGCATAATCATTGTATAATTTAGTGATGTTGTGATGTAATGACTTAGTGATTCAGTGACTTTCGCCATCTCAAATAACTTTCTACAAACCCATCCAGATCTCCATTCAAAACTCCTTCATCATCAGTCGTTTCGTGATCAGTTCGCAAATCTTTTACCAAATGATAAGGATGAAGTACATAAGAACGAATCTGGCTCCCCCATTCTGGAGATTTGTATTCACCACGTAATTTTTGTTTTTCCGCTTCTTCTTCCTCGTCTTTTATTTTTTGTAATTTGGATAATAAAATCTTCATCGCCACTTCTTTATTTTGTTGTTGTGATCTTTCATTTTGGCATTGTACAGTAATACCGGTCGGCAGATGAACAATCCTCACTGCTGAATAAGTAGTATTCACGGATTGCCCACCCTTGCCACCACTCATAAAAGTGTCTATACGTAAATCTTTGGAATCAATCTGAATTGTTTCAGATTCATCAAGCTCTGGAATAACTTCCACTAAAGCAAAAGAAGTATGGCGCATTTTCTCGGCATCAAAAGGTGAAATCCGCACCAAACGATGCGTGCCGTGTTCTGATTTCAAATGTCCATACGCATGATCCCCCTCAACCCGAAAAATAATTGATTTAAACCCAGCTTCCTGCCCTCTGGTTTCATCCAGAATAAAAACTTGCCAGTCCTTTTTTTCACAATAACGAAAATACATACGACTAAGCATCTCTGCCCAATCTTGGGCTTCGGTCCCACCCGAGCCAGCATGAATCGCGACAATAGCACCGTGATCATCATATTTTTCACTCATCAATGTTGTAAATTCCAACTTTTCAACTTGTTCGCTTGCCAATTCATATTGTTTCTCAATCTCTTCCCGTAAATTTACATCCTTGTCTGCCTCATCAAATCTCGCCATTTCTAATAAATCATTTATTTGTTGAGACAATTTTAACCAATTATTTTGTTCACTTTGTAAATAACTAAGTTGCTTGCTTATCTTGGCTGCATTTTCTTGATCATTCCAAAAATCAGGAATATTCATTTTTTCTTCCAAATTTTTTATTTCTTGCTTTTTTTGTTCCAATTTTAACATCACTTGTAAATCTACAAGTTTTTTATTTAACCTTTCCAAAGATTGAACAAGTTCATGCATTTCCATAATAAATCTACAAATTTATCTTCCCAGCATACTGACCAATCCAAGGTAATTCTTTCATTTGTCCTTGAGCAGCATTGACAATACCTACAATCATGAGAACCAGACAGGCGATATTACCCACAAAGCCGGCTATCCAACCAAGAACAGGAACAATCATCACAGCATTTACTATTACCCAAGCGATGAGTAATACCAAACCTTGTTTACCATGATATTGGGCATATTGACTATCTTTTTTGAGAAGCAATGGGATCAAACAAAGAATACCCAGATAACTAATCATTGCCAAAATTTTATTTTCTTGAATATCCTGAGGTCCTGATTTAACTTGAACTGGCTGGACAGGTTGATTTGACTGTTGATCCATATATTTTTCTTAAAAATTAAATTTATCTAACTATATTTTAGCTTATTTTAAGAATATTGACAACAAAACTATTCTATGTTAGCATAAAAATGCCTAAGAGAAGGAGTCCCACATGTTCTGGAAGGAAAGGCTCCTGGATTTCAAGGACTGGCTTCGAAGGATTTTCCGTCGAAGCGCCAAGATCGAGGTGGGGTTTGACTCCACCATGTTCCCTCCCCCCGGACACTCCCAGCCCACCAAGAAATCCTGACTCTCCGTTCTTTCCCGCCTCCAACCCTCCAGTTCCTTCCCCAGAGTCTTGAATTTATTCAAAATTTTGGAAAAAACTGGAGGAACATATAAAAACGACCGGATATTCTCCGATCGTTTTTTGATTGTCATCCTGAATTTATTTCAGGATCTTTTATTTTTAAGGGAGATGCTGAAACAAGTTCAGCATGACATTTTAGTACATCCCCATACCACCACCCATACCTCCACCCATTGGCATTTCTGGCTTATCTTTTTCTGGCAAATCAGTCACCGCTGCTTCGGTGGTAAGGAACATTCCAGCTACAGAAACAGCATTTTGAAGTGCTGAACGAGTAACTTTGGTAGGATCAATAATACCGGCTGCCACCATATCTTCATAATTTCCAGTGGCGGCGTTAAAACCAAAATTTCCTTTATTTTTCTTGACCTCTTCCAAAACTACTGCACCTTCATAACCAGCATTTTGAGCAATAAGTCGCAAAGGTTCCACCAATGCCTGACGCAAAATTTTTACAGCCATCATTTCTTCATCATCCAAATTCAAATCATCCAACGCTCTACTAGCCCGAACCAAAGCCACACCACCACCAGGAACTACACCTTCTTCTACCGCTGCTTTGGTGGCGCCGACTGCATCTTCAATGCGATGTTTAACTTCTTTCATTTCTGTTTCTGTGGCTGCCCCCACACGAATCACCGCTACACCTCCGGCTAATTTAGCCAAACGTTCTTGCAATTTTTCTTTATCAAATTCAGAAGTGGATTGCTCAATCTCTTTACGGATTTGAACTACACGATTTTTTACTGCTTCTTCATCACCTTTACCTTCTACAATGGTAGTATATTCTTTAGTAGCTGTTATTTTTCGTGCTTGACCCAAATCATCCAAAACCACATTTTCCAATTTCAAACCCAGATCTTCAGTAATCACTTTGCCACCAGTAAGAATAGCAATATCTTGTAACATTTCTTTTCTTCTATCGCCAAAACCAGGAGCTTTTACTGCCAAAACATTGAAAGTACCCCGCAATTTATTGACCACAAAAGTAGCTAGTGCTTGACCATCTACATCTTCAGCAATAATTACTAATTCTTTTTTGCCACTTTGAGCTACTTTTTCCAAGAGTGGTAATATTTCTTCTACACTAGAAACTTTTTTATCAGTAATCAAAATATAAGCGTCTTCATATTCAGCTTCCATACGTTCAGGATTAGTCACCATATAATGAGAAACATAACCTTTATCAAACCGCATACCTTTGACTGTCTCAATCTCCATACCAAAAGATTGTGATTCTTCTACAGTGATCACTCCATCTTCACCTACGGCTTTCATGGCTTCGGCAATCTTGGCTCCTATTTCCCGATCATTGGCAGAGATAGCCGCCACATTGGCAATTTCATCTTCTTCAACTTTTTTAGAAATTTTTTCTTTAAGTTCTTTGACCACTGCTTCGGCAGCTTTATGTAACCCACGATTGAGAGCTACAGCATTGACACCAGCGGTCACATTTTTCATTCCTTCTTTGACGATTGCTTGCGCCAAAACAGTAGCAGTGGTAGTGCCATCACCTACATCATCATTGGTTTTGGTGGCAGCTTCCTTGACCAGGTCCACCCCTAGATTTTCAAATTTATCTGGCAATTCAATTTCTTTGGCCACACTTACTCCATCTTTGGTGATTGTGGGAGCGCCATAGCCTTTGTCCAAAACAACATTGCGTCCTTTGGGACCCAAAGTCACTTTTACAGTATTGGCAAGAATATCCACTCCTCGTACCAACGCTTGACGAGCATCGTCGTTAAATTTGATTTGTTTAGGCATAATAATAAATTAAAATTTATTAAACTCAAAGTTCAAAACTCAAAATGCAAAATTTAAACTTCATAACTCAAAACTTTTTAGTTTTTAGTTGTAGTTTTGATTTTTGATATTTGAGTTTTGAGTTATTCAATAATAGCTAATATCTTCTCACTCTCAAGTATTTTATATTCTTCACCCTCAACTTTAACTTCCTCCCCTCCCCATTTTTCAAATAAAACTCGATCACCAACTTTTACTTCCATAGTAGCACGCTCACCAGACTCTAATAATTTACCCGGACCAATAGCCACGATTTCACCTTCGGCTTTTTTTTGTTTATCGACTGTATCAGGGAGAACAATCCCAGACGCAGTCACTTCTTCCTCCTTGATTGGTTTGACCAAGACTCGGTCACCCAGTGGTTTTATATTCATAGGATTAAAAAAATTAAAAATAATTTTTATCACTCAATATGTAGGAGTGATAAATAACTACCTCATTTTACTATAACTAAATACTTTGTCAAGACCTCAAAAAATCCACTTTTCCACAAACTAAAATAGCCCAAAAGGCTATTTTCTTATCTCCTGCTTGCGGGCTTTCTTGATCCGTCTTTAATGCTATTTGGTCCAAAATAATTCACCCTTACCCTCCTTTTCAAGGGTTAAATTCTCTGGAACAAAAAAGCCCAAAGTAGGAGACAAGCCCAATATGCCGTCCAGATATGATTTCGTGATGCCTGTCAGTATGCACGAAATCGCTGGCGAACACTATGCGCCTGCCACCAACTTTAGGCTTTTACCACTTTGTCGCCAAACCCCACCTAAAGTTGGCGACGTCCCTAAGTTGTATCACAGTACCTTCATTATGCCACTATCAGAAATTACTGTCAAAAATATTTATCCAAAAAATTTTGGCTAAAATTAGCCAAAGAGTGTATAAACCGTGGATTAACTGGGGAGTTCTTGTGGGTTACTCTTCAAAATTAGGCCCCAAAAGACAGCTGAAAGTGCCAAACCAACAAAAGAAGAATAAAGATAATGGTCAAAAGACATTAAAACAAGAAAACAAAAAAACAAAAAAACAAAATCGGGGAGATTTTTTGTTTTATCGCTTTCTTGATTTTTTGATAAAAAATAAATGATAAATGATACACTCACAAAAACTAACAAGATTATCCCCACTATCCCCCCTTCAGCTATAAACAATACCAAAGTATTGTGTACTGGTTGATATTCCCAACCAACGCGAGCAGGGTCTGCGAGATAAGCTGACAGAGTATAATTCCCCGCCCCCACACCCAAGATCGGTTGTTTTTTAAACAATTGCCAGGCTTCATCATAACCAGAAATTCTCTCAGTAGCAGAACGAACTTCAGAAATTGATTGTCCGGAAAAACGAGTTTGAACCAACGGAAAATAAATTACTGACAAAATAACAAAACACGTAACGCCAAACACATACCATATAACCTTGACTTTTTGATATGTGATATGTGATATGTGATATGTAATAAATAATCCAACCGCTATGGCCAACCAGGCACTTCTACTAAAGGTGAAAAATAATGCAACAAACGATAAAAAATAAACAATAAAAAATAAAATATTTCTCATTCCTCGCCCCTCGTTCCTCAAATTAACAATATGACAATGTAACAATGTAACAATCACTACCACCAAATACCCACCGAAAATATTCGGATGACTAAAAGGTCCATAAGCTCGGAGCCAACGCCCGATAGTTTCACTTTGAACAATTGAAGTCCCTGCTTGCCAAGAAGGATGATCCGCCAAACCCAAAAGGGTGCTGGCAAAAGTTGTTTGAGATAAAAACTGCCAAATACCTAAAATTGCTGGAAAAATCGTCCCATAAATAAACCATTTAAGCAAATTTTCTTTTTCAAAAGGACCAATAAAAATAATTAAAAATAATAAAATTGCTTCCATCACACGCAGTGATTGTTGGAGAGCCAAAGATTTATCACTAGACCAGACGATAGATAATAAATTATAGACGATAAATAATAAACAAGTGAATAAAAATATTCTGTCTTTCGTCAAACTAAATTTCTTAATTTCCAAATTTCTTAATTTTCTCTCTTTCCAAAACCAAACAATAAACAAAACAACAATTACCCAAAGTAAAATCTCCGTCCCACAAAAACCCAAAGTTCCATATTCCCATTTCACCCCATTCAAAAAAGATTCCCGATAAATCCAAATCGTTTGCCAAGGCAAAACAAAAAGAAATAAGTAAGTTAAGAACTGTATTATTTTTTCTAATTTTAATTGTATATTTAATTTTTCTAACACAATACTTAATTTGAAATTTATAATTTTTAATTTAAAAACAATTTTAAATATTAAAATATTGTTTAAAAATTTCAAATTAAAAATTAAAAAATCTTTTTACACTTCTCCAACCACTTATCTCTATACTCTTCCCTTTTGTCTTTCTCATGAAACTTGAGTATTGAATCGGAAACAACCACTCGTGTATCATTAGCATTTTGTACGCTTGTATAATTCAGTTTCATTTTGGCCAACTGTGCTCCCTTAGCCTGCTTCTCCAGTAAATTTCCATATTCTCCACCCCACATTTTCTCTATTAACCCCTTAAACCACTTTCCACTTTCCACTTTCCACTTTCCACTTTCCACATTTTTCAATCCATTCACCAAATATTTATTCACCCAACCATTAGCTCGCAAAACATCCTCGTGCAAATCATCTGGATCGTAGACTGGAATTAAATTATTCAACCAATTAACCAAATAAATGTCATCTTTGATGGCGATCTTCTCTAAATTCAAATTATCATCAGCTAAATAAAAACTCAAACAAATTTTGTTATTTATTTTCTTCTTGGTACGGCGTAAACGGAACAAACTTAAGACTAAAACCGACAATACCCGCACCAAAAATATCCGCCCTTTTCTTGCAATAATCAAAATATCAATATCACTATCTTTGTCAGCTGTCCCCATGGCGACAGTATTGCAAACAAAAACCGCACGTACAAAAGGTATAGCAAATAACTTTTTAATTCCTCGCTTGGCGATCTTCATTTTCTTTTCTATCCATTTTACTTTATTCTGACGCACCGCGACTACTTCTTCCTGACCTGGCAAGAAATAAAACCCCCGGCTTTGCTCCACTACACCGTGCAAGCTGTCCAACTGAATCAAAAACTCAGTATAATCTAATTTAAAATCAGTATAATCAGTGTATAAAAACCGCCACAATTCTTCTTTTGTCAAAGGATATTCAAAAATATCCCAATAGGCCAAAGTTTGTAAAATTGATTTTTGTAGTTTTTCTTGTTCCATAACCTCACTATTCTATAACAAATCAAATAAAAACAAAAGACGCGTATCCGCGTCTTTGTAAAATTTCTAAATTTCCTAATTTCTGAATTTATTCACTCATCATTGTCACTTTGTCCTGAGCTACGCCGAAGGGTTCTGGCTCAGCTACCACTTTCTCTTTTTCTTTTTCTTCTTTCTCACTCTCTCCAACGACAGTGTCTTCAACAATCATCTTTTCTTCATTAATATTCAAAACCTCCTCCCGACTGACTAAATATTTTTTTCCTACTAATTTTCCAACTTCATACTGTAAAATATTCTGTCCTTCTGTTTCTAAAATCAAATCCTGAACTTTTCCCAAAATCACACCAGACTTAGTCTGTACCTCCAACTTTTTCAAATGTACCAAACTAATTCGCATACTTTATAACTTTATGGACTTTATAAACTTGATAGACTTTCCATTCTACTCCACCTTCCCCTCAATCACAGTATTATCTTTCACTTTATTTCCACCATTCTTTTTGAACACTAATAATTGCTGTAAAGCAGTAAGCAAAGTGGACAAAAACCAATACAAGGTCAGACCAGCTGGAAGTTGAGCACCGATAAAAATTGTCAAAACCGGCATAAAATAAAGCATTTGTTTATTCATCATGGCCATCATCCCCTCATCTTTAGCGCCAACTCCCGCTTCTTTGGGGGGTTGTTTTCTCATCATCATCTTGGCTTGCCACCATTGGGCCACGCCAGCCAAAACTGCCAAAATGATACTAGCTTTTCCAAGTTCTACAAAACCCAAACTCATGGTCTTGATCATTTCTGGATTTTTTACAAAAGGATAGAGTAATTCAAAATTATTACTAGTCAAGCCTCTTTGTAAAACATAGTACAGCGCAATCAAAATCGGCAATTGAATCAAAAGAGGCAAACAAGAAGCAAAAGGATTTACCTGATTTTCTTTATAAAGTTTCATGGTTTCTTGAGCAATCAATTGTTGATTGCCAGCATGTTTCTTTTTTATCTCTTCCAACTTTGGCTGAAGTTCAGTCAAAGCCTTTTGTGATTTTATAGACTTGGCGTTTAGAGGATACAGAATAAGCTTGATCAAAACAGTTATTATTAAAATAACTACGCCCACATCGGGAATTAAATTGTATAAAGCCACAAAAGCATTGAAAATCGGCTGATAAAGTATGGTGGTAAAAAATTCGGTCATAACATCTTAAATTAACAAATTTATTAAGTTTAACAATTATAACAAATTAGCTATTAATTATCAAGATCGGTCCCAAAGATGATTGAACATTGCTTTTTCCATGTCAATTAGTTCTTTACTTTCAATTACTACACACACCAAATCACCAGTAAAAGAAAACATCGCTACTTTATTTTTCCAAATATATTTCACACCATGAAAAGAATAAACTGATGGAACAATTTTTACTTGTCGTAAATGTTTCTGCCCAAGAGCCTGCCTTTTCTTTGCCAGTTCGGATTCTTCCAAAATAACACGTAGAGGAATTTTATTTTTTATTCTTTTTTCTACAAATTTATGAAAAGATTCCAATTCCCTAAATAAATCGTCGGCAGATCCAAATGCCAAAAGAATATCTGCCTCATCCAAAATTTCTTCCAAAATTAATTTCATTTCATCTTTACCTTGATAAAATCTCACAGTCGGTCTTTTGCGAAATTGCCCAGCAATCGCATTTAACTGCGGTAAAACATCACGTAAAATATTAACTTTGCTTTCAGCCAAACGTACTATTTGTGCTGGATCCTCGGCTGAAAAATATTTTATTTTCTTTTTATTAAAAGTGGAAACAAAACCCTCATGTGACAAATGTTCCAAAATTTCATAAACAGTGGAACGTGGCAACCCAGCTTTGGCGGATATTTTTACCACCGATGCCGAACCCAATTCTAAACAAGCCAAATATACTTTAGCTTGTTTTTCTGACAAACCATAGGATTGGAGTATTTTAGACAGGTTCATATTTTAAATCCCCTCTAGAGAGGGGTGGCTCCGACGTCGCAGTCGGAGACGGGGTGTGTTACCGTTGGTTAGTGATATAATTTTCTATTGTATAAAGTACTGATTCAATATTTTTTCTTACTTCAGTTTCTGTAAATCTTAAAAATTTTAGGCCTTTATTTTCTAAAAACTCTTGTCTCTGTTTATCGTAATCTGACTTCATATCATGACTAGCAAAACCATCTATTTCTATTGCTAACATTAATTTGGGGCAATAAAAGTCTACAATATAGTTGTGGATTGATTTTTGACGATGAAAGTCAAAACCCAACATTTGTTTATTTTTTAAATATTTCCAGAGTATTACTTCGCCTAGTGTGGAATGTTTGCGTAGTTCCCGGGCCTTTTGTTTTAATGATTGTTGGTAGTTAATAACTGGCATAATTTTGCAAACCACGGTCACACACCCCGCCCGCTCGAGCGGGCACCCCTCTCTAGAGGGGATTTTGTCGGTATTTCCGACGTTTTTTTTATAGATAAATTATAGCATATTCAAGCTATTTTGTCAAGAGTGTTGATAACATTTAGACAGAAATAGTGACAAGTTTTAAAAAATTTAATAAACTTTTCTATTCAGCTTAGGGCTGAATAAACGTTCCTTACAACGCAACCAAAAAGCATGGAGGAAACCATGGACAGAAACCAACTTCTCAAAAAGATCCAAACAAAGCTTCAAGAAGAAAGAAGCAAAAAAGAAAAAAGGGCTTTGTGGTTGAAATTGTTCAAGGCTTGTCGATGCCACCGAACTGATTTCATAGATCCAGAATATTTTCCCATCCATGATGAAGAAGGCGAATTCACCGAAAGAGACATACGCCCATATGTTGAGGAGTATGCCTTCCTCAATCCAGTCACTGGCTATGAAGCCGTTGAACAACTTCTAAAAGGAGGATATTATCTGCTTGAGATGAGGGACGGCCTACTCTACATCGGACAGAAGCCCGAAGCAATTGAAAAGCATGAGCTGATAATCATCGGAGCGGTACGCGAAACTGATGATTACATGGCAGTCCCTATTTTCCGTACATCCAAGATCTTCAGAAGGCGCATAGCTGATTACTATTTCCTCCACTACACTTTCGACACCAACTGTCGCTTTTTGGTCTTCAAAGACAGGACCAGAACTAATCCGTAGCCCTCCACCCCGGCTGGCAGGGCCGTTCTCTCTGCCATTCCCACTCACCCCCCTTAATAAAGGGGGGCGAGGGGGGATGTTGACCAATATCCCTCCTAACCTCCCTTTACTAAGGGAGGAACCATGACCATCAAAAAACTCCCCCAACCTCTTAGTAAGAGGGGGACAATAAAACCGCCCTCACGGACGGTTTTAACTTATTAAACTTAGTTACTTAGTCAACTTAAAAAACTTACTCCTCTTTATCCTGAGCGTCAGTCGAAGGATTTTCCTCAACAACTTCATCCACAACTGGCTCTACAGTTTCACTGGGCTTTTCTTCCAATACTTCCTCTACTTTTTCAACTTCGTCTTCACTACTTATCACTTTTTCTTCATTACCTTGCTCTACCACATTGATTTTCCAACCAGTGAGCTCAGCCGCCAAACGGACATTGGCGCCACCACGACCAATGGCCAAAGAAAATTGATCGGAAACAACATTAACTGTCGCTTCTTGTGTTTTTTCATCCAATTCCACACTTTCCACCTTGGCAGGAGAAAGTGCATGTTTGATGTATTCTTCTGTTTTTTCACTGTATTGAATAATATCTATTTTTTCTCCACCCAATTCTTCAATAATAGTATTGATACGACTACCACGTTGACCAATACAAGAACCGATTGGATCAATAGACTCATCATCAGTGGCTACTGCCACTTTGGAGCGTACTCCAGCTTCACGAGCAATACCCTTGATCACCACTGAACCAGAAGCAATCTCTGGAATTTCCTGAGCAAAAATAGCTTCCACCATTTTGGGAGTAGCGCGAGATAAAATAATTTCCAAACCACGAGTGCCCATATTAACAGCCGAAATATAAAAACGCATTCTTGCTCCTGGACGATACATTTCACGCTGAATTTGTTCACTTACTGGCACCAAAGCCGTGGTTTTACCAAGATCAATAATAATTGCACCAGTTTTATCACGACGTTGCACCGTGCCCTGAATTGTCTCGCCCACTTGTTCTTTCAATTCATCATAAACTGTACTGCGTTCAGCTTCACGCAAGCGCTGGATAATAACCTGCTTGGCGGTTTGTGCAGCCATACGACCAAATTCCCCAGGAACTTCAAGGGGTATTTCCATAGTCTCACCTACTTTGACTTTCTTATCTATAGCTTTGGCTTCGGTAATCATCAACTGGGTTTTGGGATTGAAACGAGCCAAGTCGGCCATTTCTTCTTCTTCCAACTCTCGCCCTTCGGCATGAGCTTTTTCCCTACGAACGTTTAATTCTTCTTGATCGCGTTCCAATTTTTCCGGATCAATATCTTCTACTATTTCCTTGATATCCCAAGCTTTCATATCCTGAGTTTCTGGATCATATTTGACTTTGATATTTTGCTGACGATTGCCAAAATCCTTGCGATAGGCGGCTGCGAGTGCTGCTTCAATAGACTCCAAAACTGCTTCATAAGTAAGACCTTTCTCAGCGCAAATGGCTTGAATGGCTTTGGTGATTTCTGACATAGGATTATTCATTCCGAGCGTAGCGAGGAATCTTTATTACCTCGTACTCTCTAAAAAAATTAAAATATTGAATTAAAAATAAATTATTTTAGGAAGGATTTCTCACCCCGACCTGAATCAGGATTCGGAATGACCTAAAAATAAAAGCAGCATTTATAATGCTACCTAACAAAGATATTATAACACAAGTAAATTTATTTGTCAAGGATTAAAAACTTTCAACTTTTTGTTTTGGTAATCTCCTATCAATACGCCCCTAACTTCTAATCTTTTTGCTTTCTTCAAAATATCGGCAAAATTTTTATCATTTAAACTCAAACGCTTTAATTTTTTATTTTCCAAATATAGTGGATCCAGATAACGAAATTTTTTTCTTAAAATTTTCTTTCTTTCTTCAACGGTAAAAAATAATTTCTTTTTACCCGATAACATAGAAAAAATAAACTCAATATCTGCATCTTTGGCTTGATAAATTTTTCCCATTATTTCTTGATCAAACCCCCAAAAATCCTGCCAACTGATAATTTTCTTATCCAAAGCAATCCTAATGGCCTTGGCAAATAAATAATAAACAACCACATGCTTTGGTTCTCCCCAATATTCTCGCTGACATTTCAAAAAATCTTTAGCAAAAACCTGAGCTGCTTTTTTATTTTTCAAAACCACCCGACCATGACGGGCTGTTAAATTTTTTAAAATCAATTCAATATGTCCTGGAGCCAACCAATAAAAAATTTCCTCAAGAGAATATTCTATTCTATCAACACAAAGGCTTGGTAAATGACTTTCCAATAAAGTGAAATTTTTTTCTTCTGCCAAACGTCGCCAATCGTAGTGATACTTTTTCAAAATAGAAGGCAATTCTGAATTTTTAAAAAAATTAAGATGTGCTCTATCCTGATGATCCTCTCTTTGGCTATTATCATGAACCCAATCTATAATATGTGAAAAAGCTGAATGAGAAACATCATGAAGCAAACCAGCCACTTGCTCTTCTATACTAGCCCCCAGACGACGAAGTAAGAGCATTACTCCCAAAGAATGTTGAAATCTAGAAAAACCTTTTTTTGAATCAAATTCTTGTGGTAAACCGTGTTGAGAAATGCCTTTCAATCTTTGCACACTGGGAGAATTGATCAGATCCAACAAAATTGTCTCTTTGATATTGTATTTTCCGTAAATTTTATGACTAACAATCATACTAATCAAGCTCCAAAATATATTTTTTAAATTTAATTGTTTTGGCTTCACGATCAAGATAAACGCTCACGTGTTCAAAACGCATCTCTGTATCATACATATCTATATTTTTATATTGGCAATACTGTTTAGCGGCAAAAAATAATTTTTTCATCTTCAGCTGGTCAGTAGCTTGTTCGGCATTGGCAAATTCTTCCCAATAAGTTCTGGTTTTTACTTCTATAAAACAGATAGCTTCGCCTTGTTTCCCCACAATATCTATTTCTCCACCTACTGCATAAAAATTGCGATCCAAAATCTCATAACCCTGACGGATTAAAAAAGAGCACGCTTGGCTCTCTCCCCACTGGCCTATCTTTTTTCCATCTACTGAACACACAAATAATAATTTAAAATTAAAATATTAAAAATTTTAAATTAAAAATTCAACATCAGTCATGTTTAAACAACACCAACCCATGATGATACGGCCCCATGTCAAACTCTTCCTGAACTACGAAGCCGTGCAAAGTACACCAGCGCTTTATATCTGAAAAATCCACATAGCGCTCGCTTGGCGGCGCAAAAGGTAAACCACGTTTCGACCAATCAACCACCAAGAGTCTGGCTTTATCTTTTAATAAACGCCAAGCTTCTTCCAAAATAGCATGCCGGTTGTCGGACTGGTTTAGAACATTGATAACAAAGGCTGCATCCAAACTGCGTGAAGGAATAGCTGTATGCCCCACTGCTTCCAAATTGGACCAAACTGTTTGTACTGCCGGCAGACATTCCATATCAGCTCGTTTTTTAATTTCTGCCAAAATATCTTTCAAAACATCAACTGCATAAACAATGCCTCGCTCTCCCACAAAAGCTGCTGCTGGAAAAACCACATGACCAACGCGACCGCAACCCAAATCAGCTATATGCATACCCGGATGTAGCTTGGCTTTGAGAAAAAGTTCTTCTACATCTATCAATTGACTGCCAGAGCTATAAGTCATATTTTTAAATTCCAAAAGTAAACAAACGGCCGACTGTGCCCATAATAAAACCACCCAAAAGCCCGGTCATACCCATCATGGCAATAAAAATTATTGCCAAGCCGATTAACTTATAAAGCGTGCGAGTGCCACCGCTTGTACCAAAATGTTCTTCAGCCCAAGCGCTGTTCCCAAAATTTTGAATAAACCACTCAGTTTTCACTACCAAAAAAATTCCTATAGCCAAGCCCAATAGACCAAGAAAATATTTCATAAAAACCTAATGATAATATAATTATAATACCGGTTTAAAATACTGACAAGAATTTTATCTTATACCCACCAGTTCCCGTACTTCTTCCATGGTTTCCGAAGCAATAATTTTGGCTTTTTCTTTACCTCGGAGCAAAATTTTTGCCAATTTATCAAAATCATCAGAAAGCAACTGATCCCGTCGCATTCGAAACTCAGCAAAATGATCCGCGATTGCTTCTGCCAATTCATTTTTCAAATCTCCATAAAGAATAGTACCGGCTTTTTCTGCTCTTACAAACTTCTCATAAGTTTCCTGACTGCCAAAATTCTTAAGCAACAATAAGAGATTAGCAACACCCGGAGCCTTTTCTCCACCTTCGGTAGCTGTTACCGCTCTTTTTATTTTCTTCAAAATAATTTCCGGCGCATCGCCAATATTGATCACGTGATTGTCTCCCAGACTCTTACTCATCTTCTTCTCTGGTTCCAGAAGACTCATAACTTTGGGAATATCAGTAAGCAAGGCTTTGGCTTCAGGAAAATAATTTTTTTCAAAGCGATTATTAAACCAACGTGCTATATCACGAGTCAGCTCCACATGTTGAACTTGATCTTGGCCCACTGGCACAGTATCACCATGATAAAGTAAAATATCCGCGGCCTGAAGAATCGGATAAGTAAGCAAACCGGCATTAATATTTTTTTCTTGCCTAACTGACTTGTCTTTGAATTGTGTCATGCGATAAAGCTCGCTGATCGGCGTTACACAATTCAAAATCCAGGCCAGATCAGTGTGGGAAGTAATATCTGATTGAATAAAAAAAGTGGTTTTATCTGGATCAATGCCAGCAGCCAATAACTCTGCTGCCAAACGCATAATTTGATGTCTTCTGTCTTCAGATTTCATATTGCCGGTAAGAGAATGTAAATCGGCAATAAAAATATACATTTCATATTTGCCCGAATTCTGTAAATCCACCCAGTTTTTCACAGCACCCAAATAATTACCTACATGAAGACTACCAGTAGGTTGAATACCAGAAACGATTACTTGTTTTTTAGGCATAAAATTGTTATTTATTTACACCTATATTTTACCCAATTTAGCAAAAAATCACAAGTTTATTCTCTCTGCCACATAATCCACGTCTTTGTCGCCTCGACCAGAAAGATTAACAATGATGATTTTACTCTTATCCAAAATTGGCGCCAATTTTATGGCCTCGGCCAAAGCATGTGAACTTTCCAAAGCCGGAATAATACCTTCTGTCCTTGATAATTCTTGAAAAGCGTTTAGAGCTTCTGTATCATTAGCCGTCTTATACTCTACCCTACCCAAATCTTTTAAATATGAATGCTCTGGACCAACCCCCGGATAATCAAGACCTGAAGCAAGAGAATGCACAGGCGCTGGTTCACCAGATTCATCTTGAAGTAAATAAGTCACCATCCCATGCAAAATGCCCGGCTTGCCCAAAGTCAGCGTGGCTGCATGTTCTCCTAGTTTAAAACTCTTGCCGGCTGGCTCTACACCAATCATCTTTACTGTGGAATCATCCAAAAATTCATTAAAAAGTCCAATCGCATTGGAACCACCACCCACACAGGCAATCAAATAATCTGGTAATCTTTTTTCTTGTGTCAAAATTTGTTCCCGAGCTTCTCGTCCAACTACCGACTGGAAATCTCGCACCATTCCTGGATAAGGATGAGGCCCAACGACCGAACCAATGCCAAAAAAAGTATTTTGATAATCCTGCATATAAGCACCAAAAGCACTATCCACCGCATCTTTCAAACAACGCCCACCAGAATTTACTTCCACTACCTTGGCGCCAAGAAGTCTCATGCGAATAACATTGGGATGTTGTTTGGCAACATCAATCGCCCCCATATGAATCTCACACTCCAAACCAACAATGGCCGCCGCCGTGGCCAAAGCCACACCATGCTGGCCAGCACCGGTTTCTGCCAAGAGTTTTTTCTTGCCCAAACGTTTGGCCAAGAGCGCCTCACCCAAAGTGTGATTGATTTTATGTGCCCCCGTATGATTTAAATCTTCGCGCTTCAAATAAATTTTGGCTCCGCCCAATTTAGCTGTCAGATTTTTGGCAAAATAAAGTGGCGAAGGACGACCCACATAATTTTTTAACAAATCTTCGTATTCATGAATAAATTCCGGATCATTTTTTGCTTTTTCATATTCACACGCTACTTCGTCCAAGGCTGGTTTTAATTGTGGTGGCACGAGTTGTCCACCATACTCTCCAAAATAACCAGAACTACTTGGTAAAGATTTAAATAAATTAAATTTTTTTTTTTTAATTTTTTTAAATTTAAATTTAATAAATTATTTTTTTTTTTCTGGGCCCCCCCCCGCAACTGCGGGGCGCTCCACTAACCAGGACTCGACCCTAACAGCCGAGCAATGTCTTACCCTCCCGCCTCATCTGCTCTAGAACTTTGAGAAACATCGCGTAGCTGTAAGGACGTGGATCCATGGTCATGCCTCCCCATAAAGAACGAACAAAAAAACGTCCGGCTTAGGGCCGGACGATGTTCACCAAAACACCATCAAACTAGACCCTTCGCCAGAGAAGATATTGCCACCAAGCAAATTGTCTAGTTTGACTATTTTTCATATAAATTCTCGTCATTCCCGCGTCGGCGGAAATCTTTTATTTTTTAAAATCTTATAAAAACCACCTTTTTTATCTAACATCTCTCGCGCTCCTCGCTCTACTTTGGAAATACTCACCGCGAGCTTCTTGGCGACTTCACGTTGAGTCAAACCTTGATGTAGGAGTTTCACAATCTGCAAGCGCATGACCACATCTTTTATTTCCGCCGGAGTAAGTAAATCCGCCAAAAAATCTTCCATCAATTTTTCATCTTTAATACCTACTAAAACTTTTAATAATTCTTTTTTGGCTTGAACAAAACCCATACATTATTACTTTATAAACTTTTTAACTTTACAAACTTTAAACTACCCCGTACTGCTGTACCAGTACAAAAGTATTATATAAAATAAAAAACCAGCCGTCAATCGACGGCTGGGGATAAAATTGAGCCTATACGAATTTTTTTGGGGAGGTGGACTGCTGCGCCAGTCCACCCCAAGTCTTGCGCTGCGTTCCCCTACTCGCAGAGGGGCGGTGGAGACGAAGATTGTCTGGGTGTTTATCCCTAAATACCTTCACTTTTCTTCGTCTACCCCGACGGGCCGGTAGGTTGGGACGTCGTCGCCCTACAACACCACCACGCAGCGGCTGGAACGGCTGGCCATAGAGCACCTCCTGTTGGCCATTACAAAAATATTACTAAATAACCAATAAAAAAGCAAGTTTATAAAAAATTTTATAAATATAAATAAAGGCTAAACACCACCCTTGAAAAAGATAATTACTTATGTTAAATTTAGTTTAGACAAACACACTCGGAATGGTCCGGGTGGTGCAACTATGTCTTGCTTCGAAAAGGAGGAACACGATGTACATGGGCATGACGTTCACATTTCCAAAGGAAGGTGTAGAGGATATGTTGACGGCCTTGCGGACGTTACGGGGAGTCACCCAGGTGATGGTGCAGGAACCGTACATACCTGTACACCCAACGATCTTTGTCCTTGTCAAGGTGGAAAAAGGGCAAGAATCTGAAATGCAACGCTATTTCTCAGCTCTTCTCTCGGCCACATGTGGCCGAGATATCCACGACCTGCGTTTCTTCAAAGTCCATGTCTACCCCAATCAGGGGTGACCTATCTTCGACTGGGTACACCAATCGCACTTTTCCAACTTCGTTGGAGCACCTGAACCTGGAGGATTCAGGGTGACTCAAGTGTTTATAAGTATTTTGTAAATAGTTGAGAATAAAAAATCCCGATTATATCGGGATTTTACTTTATAAACTTAGTTTACACCTCAATCACCACTGGGAGAACCATCGGACGCTTTTCAGTTTTGCTAAATAAAAATTGTCCAACTTTATCGCGAATATTATTTTTTATCTGGTTGGTATCAGCCCAGCTCATAGGATCAGACTCGATCACCATCTTCTTTACTTTGTGACGAAGATCTTCTATTAGTTGTTTATTATCTTTCAAGAAAATAAAACCTCGAGAAATAATATCTGGATTTTGAATCAGTTTGCCGGTCTTACTATCTATAGTAGCAATCACCACCACCATACCGTCTTCAGCCAGAACTTGACGATCGCGAAGCACTACATTTTGAGTATCAGAAACTCCCAAACCATCTACAAACACATAGTTGGATGGCACTTTTTTATCCAGCATCCGCGCGCCAAACTCACCCACTTCGATGATTGAACCATTGTCTGGCACAAAAATCTTATTGGCATCAAAACCATTTCGAATTGCCAAATTTCTCGCTTCTTTGAGAAAATAGTGATTGGCATAAACGGGGATAAAATAGGTAGGCCGAATTTGTTTGATCATTTCCACAATATCTTCGCGGGTAGCATGACCAGAAACATGCACGTCCATGATCTCACCGTGGATCACATTGTCACACTGACGATAAATATTGTCTTTGAGACGTTGAATACTACGCTCATTACCAGGAATAATCGAAGAAGAAAAAATCACGGTATCATTTTTGCGCAAACGAATCTGCTTGTGTTCACCAGTAACAATCCGCACCAAAACTGCGTTTTCTTCACCTTGAGCGCCAGTACAGATAACCACGATTTGCTTGTCAGGATAGTCATCCACTTTTTTGATATCAATTAACAAACCTTTGGGTATATTGATATAGCCAAGTTCTTTGGCAATCTCAATATTCATCTTCATAGAGTAGCCATCGAGCGCCACTTTCTTACCCAGTTTGTCTGCCGCTTCCAAAACCCATTTGATTCTTTCTATTTGCGAAGAAAAAGTGCCAATGATCACCCGCCCAGGAGCACTGTTCAAAATATTTTGTAAATTTTTGTACATTTCTTCATAGCTACCAGTATGACGATCATTTAGGGAACCCAAACTCTCAAGCATGAGCACTGTGGGTTTATTTAATTTTTGTAATTGAGAATAATTCAAAGTCGGCTGACCATTCTTGTCACGTTCCATTGTCCAATCGCCCGGATGAATCACTGTGCCCGAAGGAGTTTCAATGATCACTCCTACTGCATCCATGATCGAATGTTCAACTTGAAAAAATTTAATTGTAAATTTACCTAGTTGGATACGATCGCCCACGCTTTTGATAAGAATACTCTTCAAACTCTTGGACATGCCTTTTTTATAATCTTCCAGCTTATGCTTGATAAGCGCCAAAGTCAGGTTACGGCCTACTACCAGAGGATTACCCAACTTTTCCAGTAAAATAGGGGCCGCCCCAATGTGATCCAGATGACCATGAGAAAAAACTACTCCGCGAATATTTTTTTCTTTACCTTGTAAATATTTAGTATTAGGAATGATGTAATCAATCCCGGGCATGTCTTCCTCAGGAAATTGAATTCCCATGTCCAAAATAACTATATCATTCTCATATTCAAACATCGTCATATTACGCCCCACTTCTTCACAACCACCAAGGGGGATGATTCTCAAAACTCCTGGGGCACTACCCTTTTCTTCTGGCGTTAAACGTTTGAATGTTGAAAAACCCGGCTTCTTGTGAGGGTGCTTACTACCGCCAAAACGCCGCTGGCGTCGTGGCTGTGTTTTTTCTTGTGCTATCATAAAATATTTTATTTTTATTTAAATTAAAAAGAAGAAAAAATTTGTACCGCGAGAGAGACTTGAACTCTCATGGCCTTGCGGCCGCTGACACCTGAAGCCAGTGCGTCTACCAATTTCGCCATCGCGGCTAAGATTATAAATTTCATTTACCCGCCAAAGCTTTAGCGACGACGGGCCACAAAAGGCTATTTCCCAAAATTCCATTGACCGGCAGTTTTGAGATACCAAGAAGTAATGTCAGCAAACCTGTCAGCTGGCTGTGCAATGCGAGTGACATCCATACCTTTTATGCTGTCGGATAAAGCATAGGTATAAGTCGGAGTGTAGAGAAAAATCGCTGGCAATTCGCTTATCAAAGTTTCTTGAAATTTTTTATAAAGTTCATTTTTTTCCAACTCATCCATGGTTTCCCGAGCTTTTTGTAAAATAGTGTCAACATTGCGATTGACATAGCCGGCCAAATTCAAACCCGGATAATCCACTTGGCTAGAATGCCAAAAAGGAAACTGATCCGGATCACTGCCTACTATTTCACCATATAATAAAATATCATAATTTCTGGTTCGCAAAACTTCTTTGGTAAAATCCCGAGCTGAAACATAACGCACATTGGCTTTGACACCAATGCCCTGCCAAAAACCAGCCAAGAGCCCGGCCGCCTGCTTGTACTCTTCTGTACCCACGGTCACCAAATTTACTTCCAAAATTTTTCCTTCTTTATTACGACGATAAAAAGTTTGAGCTTGATTCAATTCAGCTTCCACTTGAGTTTTAATCTCTTGTCTCACTAAATCTTCCGTGCTTGAGGCCATCTCCCCACTTCCTTGTTCTGGAGTAGTAGTGGCTGTTTCAGGATTATTTTTTCGCCATTCTTCAAAAAGTTTCTTTTCCATTTCGATCTGATAGTCACTGGCTGAAATACGTGGCCAGTTTTTATCCAAAAGATTATTAGCCTCATCCAAATTGTAATTTATTTTACCCAAATTTTCGTCATAAGCAGGAAAACCCGGCAAAACTGGACTATGAATTACCTGCCCTTCACCATTCAAGGCCTCACGCAAAATTCTATCTTTATCCACTGCCTGGGCCAAAGCCAAACGAACATCCTTGTCTTTCAAAACTTCATTGTTGCGCTGATTGAAAAATAAAGCTGTATACTGAGGTAACTGTAAAGTTCGCAAAGCCACATGTTTACGTTCCACCCGTTCACGCAAATTTTTGGGTACAAAACTCAAACTCTGAACTTTGCCTTCTCTCATGGCCTGCACAGCCCCTGTCTCTCCTTCATAGGCAGAATAAAATTGGAAAATAAATTCTTCAATAAAAGCTGACTGGCGATAAAAACGTTCAAATCTTTGCAATTCATAGGTATAGATCTTGCCACTGGAATCTTTGGAAAACTTTTTAAACTGAAAAGGTCCGGTGCCAACTGGCTGAATATTGGCTTGAGCCAAACGCATTTGTTCAGGAGGAACATTGAACCAAACATGCTCTGGCAAAATACCCACTGTCAAAGACGAAAGAAATGAAGCATAAACTTCGGGGAGTCTAAAAACTACAGTATATTCATCTGGTACTTCCACCTCAACTCCTTGAAAACCCAAATACAAAGGACTGGCCGCCAAAACATTTTGAATAGTTTCAACAGTAAATAATACATCATTGGCCGTAAAACGCTCCCCATCATGCCAATAAATGTCCTGGCGTAAAACAAAGGTGTAGGTTTTTTTATCATCACTTAAACTATATTTAACTGCCAAATCTGGCAACAAACGATTTTTTTTGTCATAACGCATTAACCCTGAAAAAACCAAACGGCTAATATCCGCATCCACTTCATTACTGGCAGCAAAAATCGGGTTGATGTACTGGGGACTGCCCACTACCGCCTCGGTCACGATACCACCAACAGTGGGGGCTTCAAGCCGATGAACTCTAACCCAATTGTAACCCGCCCAAAAAAAACCAAATAAAAAAACTAAAAAACTTATTTTCAAAATCCATTTTTCACGCGGACTCAAAATCCTGGCAATCTGACGCAACTGACAAAAACGAGGCCAATATCGACCCTGAACCTTTTGTAAAAGTTTGGTATCATAATGATGGGCAACAATCGGCCGTGGATTTTTCCTTTGTTTTTTAATTTTCCATTTGACAAACTTGGATCGAAGTAACGATAACATAATAATAACCTTTCCCCACTTGAGGAAAGTAGAAGAAAAACACTGCCTCTATTATATCATTAAATTGGCAATAGAAACAGCAAAGAAAAGAATAGAGATAACAATTGTCACTTGAAAAAGCACTTTATCAACTCCACGACGGCTATTATAAACACTGCCACCGCCTCCAAAGGCACTGCCCAAACCTGAACCACGCTGTTGTAAAAGCACGGCCACGGTCAATAAAATCGCTAAAACTGCCTGTAAAACTGTCAAAACTTTATCCATAGATGTTATTATAATACCCCTCTATTCGAGGTTCTATTAACTGATTTATTTTTTAAGACAAAACAATTATACACCAAGGCCAAAAATAAATCAAGGGGGATACGCCCCTATTGACAACTTAAGCCACTTTTGCTATAATCACCGCACTTTAATATAAATAAATATGAGAAAAGACATTCACCCAGAATATTTTGAAAATGCCAAAGTCACTTGCGCTTGTGGCAACAGTTTTGAAGTTGGCTCCACCAAAAAGGAAATTCGCGTTGAGCTCTGCAATGCCTGCCACCCTTTTTATACCGGCAAGCAAAAATTTGTAGATACTGCCCGTCGCGTGGAAAAATACAAAGAAAAAATGGATAAAGTTGGCCAAGCAGCTGCTGTACGCAAAGGCAAAAAAGTGAAAAAAGCTGTGACCAAAGCCAAGAAGACCACCAAAAAATAGCTTTACAAAATAAAAGACAGACTTGGAATTTTCCGGTCTGTTTTTATTTATTTTTTAAACTGGTATACTTAAATTTATGAATAATAAATACAAGCAAATCAAAGAAAAATATTTAATACTCGAAAAACAACTACAAGACCCAGCTGTGCTTAATGATACACAAAAATTAAAAAAAACTTCCCAAGAATATGATGATCTAAAAAATACTTATGAAAAAATAGCTATTTTGGAAAATCTTGAAAGAAATCTTGGCGAAGCTGAAGTCATTGCCAATGACGAAAACAACGAAGAATTGAGACAGCTGGCAGAAATTGAAGTGGAAGAATTGAAAACTAAAAAACAAGAGCTGGAAAAAGAGTTAGAAGAACTTACTCGTCCTCAAGATCCATTGGATAAAAAAAATGTTATTATAGAAATTCGTGCTGGCGCTGGTGGTGATGAATCGGCTCTCTTTGCTGGTGATCTCATGCGTATGTATCTCAAATATGGAGAAGGTAAAGATTGGAAAGCCAGTCTCATTAGTGAAAATCAAATCGGTATTGGCGGTTACAAAGAAGTCATTTTTTCTTTATCAGGAAAAAATGTTTATCGGGATATGAAATATGAAATGGGTGTGCATCGCGTACAAAGAGTGCCGGAAACTGAAAAATCTGGACGCATCCACACTTCCACTGCTTCGGTGGTAGTGCTTCCTGAGATTGATGAGATTGAATTCAAAATCGATCCCAAGGATCTACGCATTGACACTTTCATGGCTGGCGGACATGGCGGACAAAGCGTCAATACTACTTATTCAGCAGTCCGCATTACCCATATTCCTACCGGCCTCGTCACTCAATCACAGGATGAAAGATCTCAACTTCAAAATAAATTAAAAGCCATGAATGTGATGCGCGCCCGACTCTACGAAATGGAGAGAGAAAAGCAAACCGCGGAAATTGATGCCAAACGCAAAAGCCAAATCGGCACTGGGGATCGTAGCGAAAAAATCCGCACTTACAACTATCCCCAAGATCGCATCACTGACCATCGCATCCACGAAAGCTGGAATAATATCGGAACCATACTAAACGGAAACTTGAATCCAATAATTGATGCACTGAGAAAGGTTGACTATGAAAGACTTGATAGTTAAAAAGTTCATCAAGTTCATAAAGTCTTTAAAGTCACCAACTTTATAAACTTTATAACTTTACAAACTTTATGAACTGGTTCAAAAAATATTACCCTCTTCTTATCATTATTCTACTTGGCCTAATACTCCGTCTTTTTGTAATAATTAAGTATGGTTCATTCTGGGATGACGAAATGTTCAGCTTTGTTTTTAGTCAAAAATCCTGGACAGAAAGTTTTGTTTATTGGCTCTATGAAACCAACCCGCCTCTGCACTTGTTGTTTTTGAAAATTTGGTTTTATTTTTTACCGGCTAGCGAATTTTTCGCCAGATTACCCAGTCTCTTATTTGCTCTCGCCACCATACCTCTCGTCTATTTACTGGGAAAAAATTGGCAAGGAAAAATGACCGGCTATATCACCGCTTTTTATCTAGCTCTTCATCCTTACCATATCTTTTGGTCAGCTACTGCCAGGACTTATACCCTAACAATTTTTTTAACTACCGGCGCAGTTTATTTTTTTTATAAAATATTTTTTCTGGAAGAAAAAAATAGAAAAAATTATTTGGGTCTGGCCATTTTCAACCTACTCTCACTATTATCACACTTATCCGCTAGCTCAATCATACTCACACAAATTTTGTTATTGCTCTACAAAAAAACAAATTTCAAACTCTGGTGGCAGATAAATATTACCCCTCTAATTCTCGCTGGCTCTTGGCTAATCTCTTCGCTTTGGTTGAAAATGTCTAATCTAAATAAATCGTGGTTTTTCAATTTGAATCATGATCTAGATACATTTCTCACTCCTCTATCTAATATTTTCCTCGGCGTCTACCCACCAAAAATGACTTTACTTTTCATTATTCCCCTACTAATTATTTTGTTTATTTTTCTCAGTAAAAAAATTAAAGAAAAAGCAGAAAAAACTTTTGTCATCTTGGCTATCGCTCTCCTACCGATGTTTATTTCTTTTTTCTTAAATCTCTGGCATATCAAATTTTTCCTAGTCAGTTTGCCTTTTTGGCTCTTATTGGTAGCTGGAGCTTTTGCAGAAGTTTTGAAAAACAAAAAATTAATTTTTATAGCCTTGGGATTATTTTGTAGTAGTGGACTTATTTTTTTATGGTCTTTCTTGCCACTGACAAACTGGCAACCACTGCAAAAATATCTCACTACAAATTTTAATCCAGCCAAAAAACAAGCTCTGGTTTATAACAACTACATATTGGACCCACAAATAGAAAAGTACTTGAAACCGCCACAAGAAAACATGCCTTTTGTAATAGAATCAGAAAAAAATTGGGAAGATTGGGCAGTAAAAAGAAATTATCTTTATATTAAATACTCCCAAGAACAGCTAACAAATTGGCTATCAAAAAATAATTTATTTGCCAATCAAGAAATCTTTCTTATTCAGGGCGAATATGATTACATGACCAATTTAAATAAATTACTGGAAAAAAATAATTATATTTTAGAGCAACCTGCTTGGCGTTTGCCTATTCTCGGTCGTTATTATCTCTATCACTATGTCAAAAATTGATCAGCGTGAAATTGAGTTAATTAAAGCATTTGTGTTGAAAAAACCACGCGAATTTTTTATTGCCCACCCGGAGTACCAAGTTAGCAAGTTAGCAAGTGAACAAGTGAATAAGTTGATTAAAAAACGTACTCGTGGTATTCCACTCGCTTATTTACTTGGCAAAAAAGAATTTTTTGGGTTGAATTTTACAGTAAATAAAAATGTTTTGATTCCTCGCCCAGAGACAGAACTGATGGTAGAAAAAGTTTTACAAAAAATCAAGAATTCAAAAAACCAAGAAATTATTTTAATTGATATTGGAACTGGTACTGGATGTATTCCCATTTCAATCATAAAAACAATTAACCCCACCCTACCCTCCCCTACAAGGGGAGGGAAAGGGAGAGGTTTCGCCGTCTTTGCCACGGACATCTCCCAACCAGCTTTGTCTGTCGCCAAAAAAAACGCCAAAAAACATAATGTAAAAATAAAATTCCTTCACGGCAACTTGCTTGAACCATTTCTCTGTCATCCTGAATTTATTTCAGGATCTTTCCCAAAATCAAACCTGCTAAAAAGTATATCTGGAGAAAAGATGCTGAAACAAGTTCAGCATGACATCATCATCACCGCCAACCTCCCCTATCTTACACCTCAACAACTTAAACAAGAACCCTCAATAAAACACGAACCTCACCTCGCCCTCGTCGCTGGCAAAGATGGACTAAAATACTACCGAGAACTTCTTAAACAAATTAATATATTGACTTCGGACTACAGACTACAGACTACAGTTTTTTGCGAAATAAATCCGGAACAAACAAAAAATATAAAACTCCTTACTAAAAAAATTCTTCCCCAAGCCAAAATAACCCTCCACCAAGATCTGGCTGGAAAAAATAGAGTGGTGGAGATAATTCCCCTCTAGAGAGGGGTGCCCGCTCAAGCGGGTGGGGTGTGTTACAATAGCAAAAATTAAAAACAACGGTCACACACCCCGTCTGCCTCCCGCCTGCCATGCCTGGCACTGGCGGGCAGGGCGAAGGCATACACCCCTCTCCAGAGGGGATCGCCTCTTGACAAACCCATAAAAATAAGCTATAATGCCCTGTTCTTTGAAAATTTTCAAACGGCTTATAAATTAGCCAATTTTTGACTAATGTCTAGGCCGTTTGAGGCTTAGGGAACAGAAAAACTACTGTTGAAGGAGTGGCCTGTATAGGGGGCAACTACCGAGACCTTTTTGAAGGTCATTACAGCAAGTTTCTGTTTTCCCGACTTCCTGTTCCGCCCGAGGCGGACAAGAGGAGGTACCATGCCCAGTTTCTCCAACAAGTTCCTGAAAGTGGAGAGCGACCGCTCTCCGGTGGGACAGCGGACCCGTCTGCTGGTCCTCTGGTCATACTTCATGGCCATTCTCCTGGGTGGCCTGTGGCTGATGCCCAGCTCGATGGCAGTGGCGAACCTGATCCTGATGGGTTTGAACACCCTCATCTTCGCCCGCTGGGTGTCCAAGAATGGGGTGGATTACTACCCCAAGAAGGAAAACAGAAAATACCCCCCGTTTCTTCCGAGATGGGGAGAGGGTACGCGTCGGTACTACTTCGTACCGGCGATCATGACCAGCACGATCTGGTCGGCAGTGTTTTTCGGCTGGAACACCTGGTTCAGCGAAAACTTGTTGTGGATTGTTTTGGGTGTTATGTGCATCCTTCTCGCCATCTTTCTGGTCCCCTACCTGTGGGGTAAGAGGGCATCCAGGAAAAGCAAGAGATTCATGGCCCAGCAAGACGAGGAGAGACGAAAGCAGAAGGAGATCGACGAGCTGATTCAAGCGGCGATGGGAAGGAAGGAACTCGAGATTTACGAGAGGGAGAAAGAGTTCCTTCGTGACCTGGCAGTAATCATCGCCAACTTCCACTACGAAAAGGGAAGAAAGCCCTCGAAGAGGGACGCCGAACTCCGGCAGAAACTCGAGGCGATCCTCGAGTACTTCGTCGGCCCGAGCGAGGCCGAGGCCATGGTCGCCGAGGAGCTCTACCGCCTCACTCGTGAGGCGAAGAAGGCCACGGTGGCCACTTAGACACTGTTCGTTCTTTAGAGGGGCGCCGACCGGTTGAGTTGAGATTTACTTCTCCTCCCGGTCGGCGCCCCGATGTAATCAAGTGTTTGTAAAATATTTTGTAAATAGTTGAAAATAAAAAATCCGCTGATAAGGCGGTTTTTTTGTTTGTCATCCCTTTTGTAAAAGGTAAGATGGGTATTGACAAAAACACAAAAATAAGCCAATATTGTTATAGGAAATTCGTCATCTACAGGAGGTTTTCTCAATGGCAAATAATTATCACTTGTCTGGTCCTTTTTCCTTCGGTATCCTATCTCCAAAGAACAAGGAGGAAAAGTACAGTATTTTCTTCCTGTCAATTCTTAGGGGCGACGAAGTGCACCGAGCCTATCTCTGCTACTCCAAGCAACAAGTTCGAAACGTGTTTGACCAGTTCAGACCTTGTATTGCACCAGACGAACTCAAGATAGCGGAAGATTTCGTAACCCATAACCAGCACGTACCCGAATTCTCGAACCACAAGATGAGGGAATACAACGGACGAGAGGCCGAAGTGTTCACCGCGCTCATGTCCACTGGGCACTACGCAAGCATTGCCAACTGACCATCCGCCCGAGTCAGGGCAAACCAAATTGTTTCGTTCTTTAGCGGGTCCGACCGGTTGAGTTAATGCCTCCTTGGCATTCTCCCGGTCGGACAATCCAATCAAATGTTTGTAAAAATTATTTTGTAAATAGTTGAGAATAAAAAATCACTTAATAATCTAAGTGATTTTTTATTTTTTAGAACGACAATTGGCTGGGGTTTGGGGCCGCCAACCTGTTTGAGCTAGAAGTGCTTGATGGATATGTATATTATTAGTATGGCGAGTCTTGGCGGCCCCAAAACTTTTTTGTTACTTTTTTGGTTACAAAAAAGTAAAGAGTGATTATTTTGTCATAAACTTCGGCAAACTCTCCTGGCCTACGGGCCACCCTCTCTTGGAAAGAGAGGGATGACAAACATCCACCTATATTTTTATTTTTTGTTTCACTGTCTCCTCCACCACAACCCAACACAAAACAACACTGCGCCGGTAAGACCATTTGCCAAATCTGCCATAGTGTCTAGTGCTCCTGCTTGATAACGCCAGCCTTGAAAAAGTAAATCATGATAAAATTCATATACTTCCCAAACGACAGCAGCAAAACAAGCAAAACCAACCAATAAAAAATACTTAAGCCAAACAGGTTTGAATTCTGCTTTTATATATTTCAAAAATAAATAAGCGGTCCAAGCAGCCACCAGTCCTCCAATAATATGAAATGGCAAATCTACCCAAGGAAAATTTTCTACAAAAAAATCTTTAAAAAATCTGAACAAAAATTCATTGAGCAAAAACACCACCCACATTGGTGAGGTGATACGAAAAAATGTTTTTAAAAATTTATTCATAATTAATTTTGGTATTTTGATTTGCCACTTCAATCCAAATCTTACCTGGATTAAAAATTATTTCTTCACCATTGACCCCATAAAAACGCGTTCGACCTACCCTATCTTTCTTCACCCAAGTACCAGTATAATCCAAACCATTTTGAAAAACTACTGCCTCGCCAGAACCAATAGTTTCCATACCCAGTCTCCCAATACTATCCAAAATTTCAGTTTCAACCTTTTGGACTATCACCACATCGGCCGCGATCGACATACCATCGGCATCCACATGCGGACGACCCATCTGATAACGTTCATATTTATTGGTGGAAGTATTGTATTTCCACACTGCTTCATACACTGGCGGAAGAAATGAGACAGTTAGACTACCAACAATTTCGGAATTTCCTAATTTCTCAATTTCTTCTTTTGTAGTTGTCACAAATTTCCAGCTTTTATATTCATCATTCAAATAATTTTCTGAATAACTATTCAAGGCTCTACTACCCAACTCGCTAGAAGTATAAACATTATGCGGAGCGCTTCTTTCCTGCGCTCGCCAATAATATTGCCCATTATAAAATTCATTTAGATCATTTATTTTATATTTTTTAATCAAATCCAAAGCCTCTGGTGAACCACCGACATGCATATAAACCGGTGTACCATATTCTGAAAGCCAATCTAGATAATAAGACCGGGCACTACGCACTGGGCCGATCTTTCCAACTTCCGAGTCAGCTGGATAAATCGCCAAAAATCTAGTATAGTTGGCTTCTACCGGCGCTTCATAAACAACACTGGCTTTGGATAAGCCCGCCTGCGGACGTGCTTCACTATGGTTTTCTATCATCACCGCCAAAAGCCGAGGATTCATTTGATCGGACTCTTCCACACAAACTCCATCCAAAAAACGACGAAATTCGCAATCTTTTTGTTCTTCCAAATTTGACAAATCCACCAAGGCAATTCTATCAATCTTATCAGTGAAATATTGCCAACCAAACCAGACCAATAAAAATAGTCCTACCAAAAAAACCAACCCTGCCAAAAGATAGACAAATTGTGCTTGAGTAAATTTAAATTTTTTGAAATTATTCTTCATAACTTTGACATCATACTACAAAAAAATCAAAAAATCAAAAACCGCCCCGCAATATGCGGGGCTGTTTTTGACTGTCCCCGACTGTTCGGTGCGACAGTCGGGATCTCCTTGCTTGTTTGCCCTGAGACGGGCAGAGAGAACCCTAGTTCCAAAGACGCTGAAGCCCTGTGGCTTCCTGTCGCACGATTCCCAAAGCGACAACAGCATCCTTGATGTAGACAGCGATGAGCTGAGACAATTCCATCCAAAAGATCCCGGAGTGAATCATGCTGTATTGCATGTTCTTCTTTTCCCTCAGGAATCCTTGGCTCAGCCAATCGGGAAAGTCTATTCCGTACAAACTCTCGTCAACAATGAACGAAAGAAACACTGCGAAATAGTCCTCCAAGAGAACGAAACGATCCCTTGGAAAAAACAAATCTGTCAGTTCACGAATCCTCTGCTGTTGAACTTGCGGTGCCCGAACAATATCCTTGGGATGACTGGGGAAACCCCAAGTCTGCAAAAGAGGCGCAATCACTCGATGTCCGGGAAATTCCAAAAAGGCACGACCCTCCCTTACAAAACCTCCGAAAATCAAACGCCCGGTGACTTGGATTTGTAACTCCCTGTCTCTGTCAGTAACCAAAGAATAATCCACCATTTCTCCCTCCATCTTGCTAACAAGCTGTCAGAGACAAGCTTAACAAAAGCATTCTTGACTGTCAATAATTACACATAAAAAAATACCCTCTGGATTTTGGGGGTATTTTTTCAATAAAGTTTTATTAATCTTTCTTTTCTTCAGTTTTCTCGCCTTCACCTTCAGTTTCTTCTTTTCCTTTCTTCTCCACTTCGATCTGGTCAATAGCTGGAGCAGCTGCTTCTTCCATAGCCTTGAGTTCATCCTCACTAAGTGGAGCAGCCACTTTGACAATAACTTGTCCAGCATCCTCATTGGCAATAATACCAGCTGGCAATGACAAATCTTTCACATGAATAACTTTTTCAAAAGTATCCAAAACACCCAAATCAATATCAATTTCATTGACCAAATCTTTTGGCAAACATTTGATATCTAGAGTATCTTGAGCTTTTACCAAAGTACCACCAAGGGCTTTGACAGCTGGGGCTTCGCCTACAAAATTCAATTTCACTGTAGCTTCCATTTCTTTATTCATATTGATCTGACGAAAATCTACATGAGTGACTACGCCCTTGACTGGATCATGTTGTAAATCCTGAATCAACACCTTGAGCGGAGCACCGCCATCTATACTTAAATCAATAATACTAGCTTCACCAGCTTCATTATAAAGTTTCAAAAACTCATTATAATCAAAAGCCAAAGAAACCGGTTCCAAACCTGGTCCATAGAGCACACCGGGCAATTGACTTTGGGCACGCAAATCGGCCGCCTGTCCGGCAGTTCTCTTTTTAACAGAAAAACTAAGAGTCATAAATTAATATTTAAAATTAAATTGATTAGTTTTTAAAAATTGATGAAAATTAAGCAACTCTTCTTCACTCACCGGTCCCCTAGCCAACAACCTCTTGGCGTCGGCAAAATCCAAATCTGTAAGCATACCAACTGAACTGGCTCCAAAAGGTGTGGAAACCATCAATGCCACCACTGCATGCCGACAACTGCCACAAAACAAATGCAATAAACTGGCGCTTTCCTTTTCTTCCAAAACTCGGGACTGCTCCTTGGTATATTGATTTTGACAAACCGGACAATGTTGCAAAGAACGAAGATTGTCGGGAAAAGAATTTTCTAATTTAGACATAAAATTATTCTGTCCCCGCGTTAACCTGCGGTGGACATTACTCTACCATTATTATAAAAAAAAGTCAAGACTCATACAACTCGTGTTTGGCAATAGTGCCACTTTGCGCCACACTTTCCACCATACCCAACAATAATAAGTTGATAATCAACGAAGAGCCACCATAACTCAAAAATGGCAAAGTCACCCCAACTACTGGCATGAAACCCATGGCTGCTCCCAAATTGATGACAATTTGTGTAAGAAATAATAACAAAACCCCGGATACCAAAAAAGCAGAAAAATCATTTTTGGCCCGCCGAATAATAGTGATCAAACGCCATAAAAATAAAAAATATAATAAAAGCACCAAACCACCACCCACAAACCCCAACTCTTCAGCAATCACTGAAAAAATAAAATCTGTTTGTGCCTCTGGTAAAAAATGTAGTTGTGATTGGGAACCAAAACCCAAACCGCGCCCAACAATCTGTCCAGAGCCAATGGCAATCATTGATTGAGTCACATTGTAGCCCGAACCCAAAGGATCCAATTCCGGATTGATAAAAGTCAAAATTCTGCCTCGCTGATAATCTTGAAAAAGAAAAAACCAAGCAAAAATCACCATCAATACCGCCAAAATTACCAAAGCAAAAATATAACGTTTTTTAGTTCCTGAAAGACATAAAATTCCAAACCAAATGGCGCTCAAAACAATGGCTGAACCCAGATCTGGTTGCAATAAAATCAAACCAGCCAAAAATAAAGTAACCAAAGCACTGGTAAAAACAAACTGCCATTTTTCAAAACGTCGACCAAATCTCTCCAACCACCAGGCAAGCATAATAATAAGACCAACTTTGGCAAATTCAGCTGGTTGAAAAGAAAAACCAAAAAAATGAAACCAGCCGCGAGTGCCACGAATTGTTTCCCCAAAAATTAAAACTCCCAACAAAAGTAAAAATGCCAACAAATAAAAAAACTTGGCCTTTTGACGATAAAAACTTACATGAAAAAAACTGGCAAACAAAAAAAACACCAGACCAATGACAACCGCACTGCTCTGGGTGGAAAAATAATCAAGTTCTGCACCTCGGGATAAATCTACACTGTAAATCGCTACCAAACTTATGGCCACCAAACCCGCCACCAATAATACTAAAATCCAATCAAAATTACGCGCCAATTGTTTGAATCTAGACAAATCCATAAAAACCTTACCTTTCTCCTGCCCGCAAATACTCCCTGGAATCAAAGATATTTATAAGTGGATGCACTCTAATTTCCGTCACATAAAGACCATCAATATAAGAACGCAAATCCACATGGCGAGTCTCCCGAGAAGTAAATTCTGCCTCTGGTAAATAGAGAATGCCCACTCGACTGCCCTGGTCCAAAAGCTCTACATAAAAATTGGCTTCCCAAAAACCATAAGCAGAATTATTGGTCAGGTCAAATTCAATAAAATTGGCTGGACTACCACTAATGCGACTGATGGGAGAAAATTCAAAATTTTCTACTAGCCAAAGATTACGTTCTGCTGTGTAGCCCGAAATATCCGGGTAAATATGACGATCCAAATGATACCACTTGATATTTTTGATAACCAATCTGGCTCCACTGGGAAAATAATCACTGGTAAAACCCAAATAAACCAGCGGTCGCGTGCCTGGTAAAACAATTGCCTGCGCCAAAGGGGTTTCTCCACCGCTAAAAACAAACTGATATTGAATGCCAGCAAGCCAGCGTTCATTATTATTAGTCAAATCCACAACAAAATCATAACTAGATGGGCTTACTGTTTGGTAAACCTGAGGACTGCTAATGATAAATGGACGAGGCGCGTAAAAACTTTTTAAATTGTCATAATTTTCTATTTCCAAAACCTGACTATTCAACATCTCTTGGTCTCGCCAATAGCCGGTCGTAAAATAATACCCCCAATAAAATAAACTATAACCAACCGTAACGACACAAAACAAAATCAAAGCCCCCAAACCTATCTGACGCAAACGCAGTTTATGCTCCACATACCAACGGGACAACTTAAACTGACTATTGGTAAACTCCCCAGTAGGATCAATATATTTTTCCAATTTATCTTCGGTTTTTTTGATAAACATATTATCAATATTATACAACAAATCAAAAAATAATTAAACAGCCAATCATTGTTTCCCTATTGCTTTATCTACTCAAAAATGATAAAATATTCTCGTACTTTATAACTTTAAAAACTTTAAACTTTATAAACTCATTACTTTTATGCCTATCAAACGTGTAATGCGAGGAAGAATTGAAACCAAAAAACCGATTGTAAAAAAACCGGTTGCTAAACCTGCTCCCAAACCTGCAAGCAAAAAAATCTCTGCTCCCAAAGTGACTATATCTACTCCCAAAATTTCTTTACCAAAAGTTAGCACTCCTCCCAAAGCTGATAATAAAAAAACAAAAGTGGAGAGTGGCTACAGCGCCAAAAATATTACTGTGCTCGAAGGTCTGGAAGCTGTGCGCAAACGTCCGGGCATGTACATTGGCTCTACTGGTGTCACTGGCCTACACCACCTTATTTGGGAAGTGGTAGACAATTCTTTTGACGAAGCCATGGCTGGCTACTGTACCCATGTAGAAGTAAAACTCCTACCAGATAACTGGGTTTCTGTTATTGATAATGGTCGTGGTATTCCAGTTGACATTCACCCCACTGAGAAAAAAAGTGCTTTGGAAGTAGTGCTTACCAAACTCCATGCCGGAGGTAAGTTTGGCGATGGCGGTTACAAAGTTTCTGGCGGTCTTCATGGCGTGGGTGTTTCTGTAGTCAATGCTCTCTCCACCAACATGAAAGCTCTGGTTCGCCGTGATGGCAAAATCTGGGAACAAGAATACCAATTTGGTAAACCGCAAAAAGCTGTCAAACCAGTAGGTAAAGCCTCAGATACTGGCACTACTATTATTTTTCATCCCGATCCCAGTATTTTTGAAACTCTAGATTTTGAATGGAAGACTGTGCTTGATCACTTGCGCCAACAAGCTTATCTGACCAAGGGTGTTCACATCACTATTTGTGATGAACGTACTATTGAAGAAAAAACTCGTGACAAAACCGCCAGTCCTTTTCCCATCAATAAATACCAATTTTATTTTGAAGGGGGTATTGCCAGCTATGTCAAACATCTCAATCAAAATAATGAAATCAAACACGAAAATATTTTTTACATAGAAAAACAAGTTGAAAAAGTTAATGTAGAAATTGCTCTGCAATACACAGATAGTTATTCAGAATATTTATATGCTTTTGCCAACAACATCACCAATCCTGATGGTGGTATGCATGTAGCTGGTTTTCGAGCCGCGCTCACCAGAACTTTGAATACCTATGCTCGCAACAAAGGCATCCTCAAAGAAAAAGACGATAATCTTGGCGGTGAAGATGTACGCGAAGGTTTGACAGCTATTATTTCTGTAAAAATCCCTGAACCACAATTTGAAGGACAAACCAAATCCAAACTGGGTAATCCAGAAGTCAAACCAGCAGTAGAATCTGTATTGTCCGATGCTTTGGCTATATTTCTAGAAGAGCACCCCAAAGATGCCGAAGCTATTTTGGGCAAATGTATTCTCGCTGCCAAAGCCAGAAATGCCGCCCGCATAGCTCGAGAAACAGTGCTCCGCAAAGGTGCTCTAGAAGGATTTACTTTGCCAGGCAAGCTGGCCGATTGTTCAACTCGTGATGCTAGTATTTCTGAACTCTATATTGTAGAGGGTGATTCTGCTGGTGGCAGTGCCAAACAAGGACGCGACCGTAATACCCAGGCTATTTTGCCCTTGCGCGGAAAAGTTTTGAATGTAGAAAAAGCCCGTATTGATAAAATCCTTACCAACAATGAATTAAAGGCTCTAATCATAGCCATGGGTACGAATATCGGGGAAATGTTTGATATCACCAAACTCCGATACCACAAAATCATTATTATGACCGATGCTGATGTGGATGGTGCTCATATTCGCACTCTGCTTTTGACATTATTCTTCCGTTATTTTCCAGATTTAATTTATCAAGGCCATATCTACATTGCCCAACCACCACTTTTCTCTATCAAGAAAGGCAAAGATACACAATGGATCTACAATGAAGAAGCTCTGGAAAAATACAAAAAAGAAAATGGGATAAAAGAAGAAGACCTGCAAATAACTGAGGAAGAAGCCTCTGATGAACCAACAGTTGAAATCTTGGAAACCAAGTCCAAACAGAAAAAAGAAAATTCAACTACTATCAAACTCAATATCCAACGTTATAAAGGTCTTGGTGAAATGAATCCTGAACAACTTTGGGAAACTACCATGAATCCAGAAAATCGTTTATTGAAACAAGTGACAATTGAAGACGCAGAAAAAGCCAGTGAAATCTTTGATGTGCTCATGGGATCCGAAGTTGCACCACGAAAAACTTTTATCCAGACTCATGCCAAGAACGTAAAAGATTTGGATATATAGCAGCTTGTCCGACGCAACGAAGTAAAGCCGGATGAAAAATCTGGATATATAAAAATAAAAAATAGATATATATAAAAACATCCCGGCTAAGCCGGGATGTTTTTCCCTCAATCTCTTCTAAAATTTAAAAAAGATATTTGGGATGTGAAGTCTGGCGCCACAGACTTCACTCCCTCCTTGTCACACGGATAAACGATCACACCCTTTGGCGCGCCAGCCTCCGCAAGCTGGAAAGGAACGGCTGATCAGTCCTCTTGACCGAGCGGGAAAAACTTCCAGACCATCTCAGGTGGAGGTGGATAGCCGAGTCCAGTCCAGTAGTTGCGATAGCAGAGAGTTTTCTCATCGGACACAGCCAGCCTGAATTGAACACACCTCACGTCGTACCCTTCGAAAGGCAAACGTCTGCAAATCTTGAAATTCTCTGCTCCCAAGTTCAAAGCCTGCTTCATCCGCAGGAAAAGATCCGGCTTGTGACGTATGATGGCCAGAAGGATCGCCACCCCCTGCACCACCCCAAGAGGACGAGAGTCACTCATAATGGGCGACCTCGTGGCCTCGCGCCAGGATTTGGCCGTTGGGTTCGGGAAATGGCCCATAGTGTCCGCTAGTGTTGGATAGAATGCCATAACCCCCGCGGGCATTTCGGCATCTATCTGGAGATCTTCACCCACTTCGTACTTGCGGTCCTCAGACAGTTCCAAGCCGGCCGCTTTCACCAAGTCCTGAACAGTCACGCCCGGAAGGCAATGGAAAAGGAGAGGCATCTCTCCATCCCCAAACACCGCTCCGATATCGGTGATGAACTGCTGGAGTTCCTGCCCCCCTTTCCGACCAAATTCCGGCTGAATGAGGTTGAGCGCCTCTTCGACCGAGAGCAAATGGGGGGTGTACTTTTCGCCCCAGATATCCCTCTTCCACCAATCCTGCACGGCGCTGACCACGCAGTTCACCAAGGACTCCCTGAGGACAGCCTTGGCGTCGATCGCCGCCTGCACCACCTCACGGGGGGCATGTTTGGCCACCAGCTTCATCACCTTGGCGAACTCGTCGGCCTGACCAGCAGAAACCGCGCTTTCTCCGTCCCTTTTCATGACCATACTCCTCTGGCAGCTGATACCCGAGAGTGGACTCCGGGCCTGACCGCCATTCGAACCACCTTGTGGCCGTATACTCCAACGAAGTGGAGCCTTGCCACAATTGAGTTAGCCTAGGACCACCCCAGACTACGCTTTTAACCTAACATATTTATCCACTTCTGTCAAAGCTTGACAAATCCTCGAAAATAAGATATTATTAAATCATAAAAATCAGCCCCAGGGCTGTTTTAAAAACCTTATTTATTGGACCACAGACAACAGACTACTGACAACAGAAATAAAACTGTGAGTCCGTAGACTGTAAACTGTAGTCCGTAGTCCAACTTTATGAATAAAGTCACTAACTATTTCAAAGAAGCGGTGGCAGAAATGAAAAAAGTCGTCTGGCCCACCAAAAAACAAACTACTAATTACACTTTGATTGTCATTAGCATGAGTATTGGCGTGGCTCTTTTTTTCGGTATTTTGGACTATGTTTTCAATTTAGGATTAGCTCAACTTATCACTAAATAATTATGGCCAAACAAACCCTCAACCTCGGCCGACGTTGGTATGTGCTCCATACCTACTCTGGGTACGAGGAAAATGTAAAAAGTAATTTGGAACAACGTATTGAATCTTTTGACATGCAAGATAAGATTTTTAATGTTTTGGTCCCCAAAGAAAAAAAAATTAAAATCAAAAACGGCAAACGTAATACTATTGAAGAAAAAATCTTTCCTGGCTATGTATTGGTTGAAATGATTGTAACCGATGATTCTTGGTATGTAGTCCGAAACACTCCCAATGTCACTGGCTTTATTGGTTCTGGCACTACTCCGACTCCCATTGACCAAAAGGAAATGGAAAGTCTCATGAAACGCACCGCAGCCGAAGAACCAACTCACAAGATTGATGTGGCTGTAAATGATCCAGTAAGAATCTCTGATGGTCCTTTCAAAAATTTTGAAGGTAAAGTATCCAATGTAGATGAAGCTCGTGGCAAGATCAAAGTTTTGGTAAATATGTTTGGTCGCGAAACTCCGGTAGAGTTGGATGCCCTACAAGTGAAAAAAATCTAAACAATTTTCAAAATTGTTTGCTTGTAAAAGCGCTTCTAAACAATTTTAAATAAAAAATTATAAATTAAAAATTTCAAGTATATGGCTAAAAAATTACTTACTCAAATCAAACTACAAATAGTTGGTGGGGCAGCCAATCCAGCACCACCAGTCGGCCCAGCTTTGGGACAACATGGTGTGAACATCCAGGGTTTTTGCAAAGAATTCAATGATAAAACCCAAGATAAAAAAGGTGAAGTGGTACCGGTAGTTATCAATGTTTACGAAGATCGCAGTTTTGACTTTATTATGAAAGTGGCTCCGGCCTCTGAACTAATCAAAAAAGCCGCCGGTATCAAATCTGGAGCCCACAATGCTCTCAAGGAAAAAGTTGGCAAGCTAACCAAAAAACAACTCCGCGAAATCGCTGAAAAGAAAATGCCTGATATGAATGCTAATGATGTGGAAGCAGCCATGAAAATCCTGGCTGGCACTGCCCGACAGATGGGTGTGCAGATTGAAGAGTAGACTAGTCAAAATCCAAAAAACCCAAAACTCGCCAATTTATCCTGAGAGCAATTGAAGGAACCGGCGAGTTTTGTTATAATATGCTTAGAATTTTTAAAAAATTAAAATACAATTTTATGTCTGAATCAAAATTCACCAAAACCAAAATTGCGATCATTGGCGCTGGGGCTGTCGGCTCTACCACTGCCTATGTGGCCACACTAAAAAACCTAGCAGCAGAAATACTCCTGATTGATGTAAATGAAACCAAAGAAGCAGGTGAAGTAATGGACATTACTGACGGACTTTGTTTTGTAGAAACTGGGTGTATCAAAGGCGCGGGTTTTCGTGATGCTAGAAACGCAGATATTGTGGTGATCACTGCCGGCGCTCCTCAAAAACCAGGAGAAACCCGCTTACAACTGGTACAAAAAAATGTAGCCATTCTCAAATCAATTTTCCAAAAAATTGGCCAGCTCAAAAAAACTGCCATTATCATTATGGTGGCCAACCCTGTAGATATTTTGACTTATATAGCCCAAGAGATTAGTGGTCTGCCCAAAAACCAAGTTTTTGGCAGTGGCACCACCTTAGACACAGCCCGGTTACGTTCTGAAATCGGAAAAATTTTAAATGTTAGTTCTTGGAGTGTAGATGGTTTTGTACTCGGAGAACATGGGGACAGTGAATTTGTGGCCTGGAGCTCAGTAACTATAGGTGGCATGTCAGCCAACAATATAAAAAGCCTGAACAGTCAAACAAGAAAAAAAATAGAAAACCGTGTCAAACATGAGGCCTATGAAATCATCAACAGAAAAGGCGCCACTTTTTATGGCATCGCTCTGGTTCTTTCTGATATCATCGAAGCCATAATTTATGACCAACATAAAATCTTACCAATCTCCAGTCGTCTCAATAATTGGAACGGAGTAAATAATATTTGTCTCGGCAGTCCGGCTGTAGTTGGCCGAAGTGGTGTACAAAAAGTTTGGGATCTAAAATTAACCGCTATTGAAAAGAAAAAATTGAAACAATCAGCCGACACTCTCAAAAAATATCTCAATCAAATCAAATAATAAAAAACTATGAAAAAAATACTGGCTCTGGCTTTTTTCTTAATTTTGATTGGCGCTGCCTGCTCCCAATCCAAACCAGTAGCAAACCAAGAACAAAAAACTGCACCCACAGTGATCCGTAAACCAACTACTGAACAAAATCTTAGTCCGATTTATGATTTTTGTGAAAAAAACGGCAATGAAATTATTATTCGTTTTGATTCAGAAACCCAGAGTTCCAAAGCTTATTGTCGTTTTCCAGATACCACCGAATGTCCAGCTTTGGAATATCAAGCTGGCACCTGTCTCCCTGGGCAAAACAGTCAAACCTATAAAGCAGAAAATACAGTAAATGCCACTGAAGTTTGCATCCAAACTTACGATCCAGTCTGCGGAGAAGATGGCATCACCTACACCAATGATTGCGTGGCCAAGATGCAAGGAATCAAAATCACCAAAACTGGTGTTTGCGCTCCTGTTCCACCAGTTGTCACCCAACCCAGTCTTCCCCTACCCGAAAAAAATAACAATATTTCCCCTATCAATTCGAACATACCCACAAATATTGAACAAAATCCTGATTGGTTGGAATTGATTAAAAAATTTGTCACTTCACAAACAGCCAAGTCTCCCCGAACTCGCATCAACCGTTGTTCCTACAATGGACAAACAGCTTATTTGCAACTTGATACCTGTACTTCTTGCTATAGCACACTCTACAATAGTTTGGGAAGAGTGATTTGTTATCCTGATCATGATTTTTCCAATTCCTGTCCAAATTTTTCCCTAAATACTGCCAACTGTACTCGGATTTGGACCGATAATCGCTGATAACAATTTATCCCCTTGACATTTTTTTTATAATTTGGTATAAATATATTCCAAATTAAATCATCGGTGGGACCCGCCGAAACGGCGTGGGTTCGTACCACTAAAAAAGAAATATGTCCAAAAGAATTTCTGCCCTGAAAGCTCAGGTAGACAAAAACAAAGTCTACACTCTTTCCGAGGCTGTAGCGCTAGTGAAGAAAACTAGCAATGTTAAATTTGACGCTAGTGTAGAAGTACATGTGGTTTTGGGAATTGATCCTAAAAAAACTGAACAACAAATCCGCACTACCGTAGCCCTACCTCATGGTACGGGCAAAACCAAAATCGTTGCCGCTTTTGTCGGACCAAATGATGAGAAAAAAGCCAAAGAAGGTGGCGCTGATTTTGTCTATGGTGAAGAGGATATCAAAAAAATTAAAGATAGCGGTAAAATAGAATTTGAAATCGCTGTCGCCACTCCGGAAATGATGCCCAAACTAGCTATCGCTGCCAAAGTTTTGGGGCCCAAAGGCCTGATGCCCAATCCCAAGACCGGTACTGTTAGCCCTGATGTGAAAAAAATGGTGGAAGAATTGAAAAAAGGCAAAGTCACTTTCAAAAATGATGATGGTGCCAATGTTCATTTGGCAATCGGGAAAGTCAGTTTTGATGAGACACAACTTCAAGAAAACTTTCTGGCCTTTGTAGAAGCCTTGAAAAAGGCCAAACCTCAGTCGGCCAAAGGCACTTATATTAAAACTCTTTTCCTTTCCAGCTCCATGGGACCAAGCATTAGAGTAGAAAATAACTAAAAACTTAACACCCTGTTTTTTAGCAGGGTGTTTTCATCTGGTATGATCATTATCGCCAGTATCAACCTTAACAATTTTTCTGAAGAGAAAATCCGTAAAGCCATCCTCACCGGCGCTGATATCATGCGTTTCAATTTTGGCTACGAACTTACTCAAGAAAAAATAGAACATCTTCAAAAAGTAGATGAACTAATAGAAGATTTGCATTCTGATACAAAAATTCTAGCTGATTTACCCACCAACCATATTCGCCTGGGAGATTTTTATGATCATTATTTTCCAATCAAAGAAAGTGAAGAAATGATTTTCAAGTCCGCCAATTATTCTGCTGACTGTAATGAATTTATACCCATTAATTCTGAAAATTTTGCCCGAGGTTTGCGACCCAACCAAAGTATTATCATTGGTAACGGCGAAGTAGTAGTAGAAATTCTTGAAATCATTGATGAAAATAATATTAGAGTCAAAGCCCTGAACAATGGCACTATTCAAGCCGCTCGCAGTTTAAGCATTACTGCTGACGCTGAAGAATATTTGAAAAAACTGACTGAAAAAATAGCCACTTTTTCTTTGGTGGACCCAGATTTTGTAGCTTTGCCATATCTCAATAAAGAACTCAATGAAAAAATTCAACAGTTGCCAGGAATAACTAGACACGGACGAAAAATTATTATCAAAATTGATGATAAAAATGGTCTAAATAATCTGGAAGAAGTTTGCGCCAATCCCCTGTATGATTTCGTCATGCTTGATCGAGGAAAAATGGCCAACGCTCTCCCTTACGAAGAATTCGGTATCTTGCAAAAACAAATTATCCGTCAAGTAAAAAATTGTAAAAAACCTCTAATAGTCTCCACTCAAATTTTGGAAAGCACTATCAATAATACTATCCCCTCCAAAGCCGATATTACTGATTTGACTGAATTAATTCTAGAAAAAGTCGATGGCATTGTGCTTTGCAAAGAAACTGACCCCAACCAACGACCGGCCTATACCATTTCTGTCGCCAAAAAAATTATCAAAGCTGTAGAAAAATACCAATAAACAACACTTGTCATAATACCCCCAATCGTGTTAAAATTGATACGCAAGGGGTATTTTTTTTAACTTGAAAAATATGCAAAAACCTCGTGAAAACTATATTTCCTGGGATGAATGCTTCATGCGCATGACCCATGTCATCGCCGAACGTTCCAAAGATCCTTCAACACAAAATGGGGCAGTAATCGTCAATGAAAAAAATGTGGTAGTCGGCATGGGTTACAACGGCTTTCCCCGAGGAGTTGGTGAAAATGATTTTCCTTGGGAAAGAGAGGGCAAGCTATCTGACACCAAGTACGCCTATGTTTGCCATGCTGAAGAAAACGCAATTTACAATGCCAATTCACAAGTAAGAGACTGTAAAATTTATACCGGACTTTTTCCTTGTAATGAGTGCACCAAAGCTCTCATCCAGACTGGCATCAAAGAGGTAATTTACGAAAGCGATAAATACCATGATGATGATATTTGGTTGGCTTCCAGAAAAATGTTGGATGCGGCGGGAATTAAATACCGCCAATATATTTGTGATTGGAGCAAAAAATAATTATGAATAAACTAATAATCGGGATTGTCGCCAAAAACGCCGGGGGGAAAACTACCGCCACTGAATATTTAAAAGAAAAATATCAGGCGATCTCTTTTCGTTTTTCCGACCCTTTGAAAGACATACTCACCAGACTACATCTGGAACCTAGCCGACAAAATTTTCAAACACTCTCAACAATTTTACGCCAAAATTTTTCTGAGGATATTTTATCCCAAGTAATTGCCGAGGATGTAAAAAATTCTTCAGCGAAAATAATTATTACTGAAGGAGTCAGAAGGCCAACTGATGTAAAATATCTAAAAGATCTGCCTGGATATCAGCTTGTCTACATTGAAGCTGATCCAAAAATCCGCTATGAAAGACTCAAACAACGAATAGAAAAGCCCGGAGATCAAAATAAAACTTGGGAAGAATTTTTAGCTGAAGAAAATCAAGAATCCGAACAAAAAATTGATGAGATCGCCACGACAGCTAAGTTTAAACTAAATAATAATGGCAGTTTAGAAGAATTGTATAAACAACTTGATGAATTGTTAAAAAAATATGCAAGTGAAAATTAAACTTATTGATAAAAACCTACCTTTACCAGAATACCACACTTCTGGCGCTGTGGCCTTTGATCTCTATAGTCGAGTTGATATAGATATTCCTCCAAAAACAGTCGAACGAATCCCCACAAATTTAATAATCAAAATCCCTGAAGGTTTTTTATTACAAATCAAAGGACGTTCAAGCACCCCCAAGAAAAAAAATCTCTGGGTGGATGTTGGTTATATTGATCAAGACTATTGCGGAGAAAATGATGAGATTTTATTACAAGTATATAATTTTTCTAACGAGATAACAAAAGTTGAAAAAGGTGAAAGACTCGGGCAAGCGGCATTTGTAAAAATTGAAAAAGCCCAATGGGAAGAAGTAGAAAAAATGGATGATAAAAATCGCGGAGGTTTTGGCAGTACTGGATAATTTTAACTGTCATCCCGAACTTGCCTGCCCGCCAATGCCAGGCAAGGCAGGTGAGTTTTAGGATCTCTCATAAAATAATTTTACTAAGCAAAACAATCTAACGGAAAGATGCTGAAATAAATTCAGCATGACAAACGTTATGCAATCATATTTAAACATTGTAAAAAATATTCTAGAAAACGGGGTGAAAAAATCCGACCGCACTGGTACTGGCACTTTGGCAGTTGCTGGAGCTATGTTCCAACATGATATGGCCGATGGTTTCCCCTTGCTCACAACCAAAAAAATGCCCTACCGTCTAATTGCTTCAGAATTGGAATTTTTTATCAAAGGCATTTGTGATAAACAATGGCTGTTGGACAAAAACAATCACATCTGGGATGAATGGTGCACTCCACTAAAAGTCCCCTATGCGCATGATGAAGAAACTAAGAAAAAAATGTTGGCTGAACGCGATCTTGGACCAATCTACGGTTGGCAGTGGCGACATTTTGGAGCCAAATACGTAAGTTATGACACAGATTACACTGGTCAAGGTGTAGATCAATTGAAAAGATTGGTTGATGACCTAAAAAAAACTCCCCATAGCCGGCAAATGCTGGTACTTGCTTGGAACCCCATGGATCGCGATATTGTGGTGCCACCATTTTGTCATTATGGTTTTCAAGTCACGGTGCTTGATGGCAAACTAAATTTATTCTGGAGTCAACGCTCGGTGGATACTATGCTTGGACTGCCATTTAATATTGCCAGTTATGCTACTCTGCTTCATTTACTAGCAAAAGAAACTGGATATAAGGAAGGCAAACTCACTGGTTTTTTGGCTGATGTGCATATTTACACAGACCATCTTGAAGGTGCCCGTGAACAACTCACGCGCGATCCCAATCTCTACCCACTACCACAGATTCAGACTAATAAATTTACTAATATTTTTGATTGGGAGTATACGGATACAGAGTTGATTGGATATCAATCATACCCTGGTATAAAATTTCCCATTGCTATATAAATAAACAGTGAATAAGTGTGCAAGTATATAAGTCAATAAGTACTTACAAACCTACACACTTGCATACTTGCACACTCCTATGTTTAGTCTCATCGCCGCTGTAGCTGACAACAATTGTATTGGTGTAAATAACAAAATACCTTGGAATATTCCTGAGGATTTTAAATATTTCAAAGAAAAAACTCTAGGTAAAACTTGTCTCATGGGCCAAGCAACTTTTGAATCCATTCTTGGTTACCTTGGTAAGCCACTACCTGGACGCCAAACTGTAGTTCTCAGTAAAAATCCAGATTTCAAAGCACCAGAAAACGTGCGTGTTTATGATGACATTGATAAAGCTTGGGAAGAACTTAAAAACGAAGATGTTTTTGTTTGTGGTGGGGCAACGATTTATCGACTGGCTATCAACCGCGTGGACACTCTCTATATCACTGAAGTACACATGGAGCCTGTTGGTGATGTCTTTTTTCCTGAGATAGATAAAAATATCTGGCAAGAAGTCTGGCGGGAAAACCACGAAAGATTTTCATTTGTAAAATACGAAAAAATATGAGTGAAGAAGAAAGAAGTAGAGAATTAGCTTATTTAGAAACTTTAACAACTCTACAAAGCAGAGCTGACATTGAAAATGGTAGGGTAATATACCAAAAACAAAATTTAGTTTTCTCCCCTTTTCTCTACGAAAACACCAAACAAATAGTCCAATCACGACAAGAAACAAGAGGAATTATTTTATCCAATCAACAAACAACTGGTGACAAAAAGTTTTTTCTGGCCCTATACATGCAAATACTAGGAATGGGAGATGAAGTAAGTGTCTATGTTGATCCTGATAAGAAAAAAGCTATAATGGAACTACTACAAAGACACCCTGAGTTAAAAGCTGTTGAATTCCACAGCCACACTACAGAGACAGGTAAAATATGGGAACAAAGATTTTCTCCTGGCGATTACAATTCAATACACCAAATGCGAAAGAAAAATCCAGATTATACCCACGTATTATTTACTCCAACACATATTCTAACAAACGGTAGAGAAAAAACCTCTTTTGTGTTGGCTAGATCTGGAGCTGACCAAACTCCTCATGAAGAAAATTATGAAAGATTTGATACTGAATACAGAAGTATTTTAGAAAGAATAAAACAATAATATGAACTCTGAACCCCAAACTCGGAACCCTGAACTCCCAAAAGGACTCTTCATCATGATCGAAGGCACAGACGGTTCAGGCAAAAGCCTGCAAACCGGTCTTTTGCTTGAACGGCTAAAAAAAGAAGGAAAAGATGTGGAACAAATAAGCTTTCCTCAATATGGAGAAAAAAGCGCTGGTTTAGTTGAATCCTATTTAAATGGTGAATTTGGCACTGCCCAAGAAGTTGGACCTTATCGTGCTTCTATTCTTTATGCTGTAGATCGTTTTGCCGCCGCTCCAAAAATCAAACAATGGTTAGAGGCTGGAAAAATAGTAATCGCCAATCGCTATGTAGCTTCCAATATGGGACACCAAGGCGGAAAAATAAAAAATGAAGAAGAAAGAAAAAAATATTTTGAATGGAATTATAATTTGGAATACAATATTTTGGGAATTCCTCGTCCTCAAGTAAACTTAATTCTTCATGTCACTCCAGAAATTTCTCAACAACTGGTTGATAAAAAGGATGAACGTGAATATCTGCATGGGAAAAAAAGAGATATTCACGAAGATGACCTAAGCCATCTTCACGATGCTGAACAAGCATATTTAAATATTGCCAAACTGTATCCAGAATTTAAACTGGTTGAATGTGTAAAAAACGACCAAATCTTACCTCCAGAGGAAATTCATGCTATAATATGGGAAGAAATAAATAAACATTTAATTCAAAAGCCTAAAAGCTAACAGCTAGAAGCTATAAGCTAAAAAATATGTTAATCAAAGCTTCGGAAATAATCACTCAAAGCCTGGAACTTTACCAGAAAAATTATAAAGTAATTGGCCGTTATTTATTGCTTTTATTTATCCCGACTGCCTTACTTACTCTAGTGGAATTGTTTTTTGGTTCCACTACCGGAGTTTTTCTAATTTTTGGTTTAAGCGCGCCGCTTTTTGTTTATTTTGCTTTTATCATTATTGCTTCTTTGGTAACCATGTGGCTTACTATCGCCCTATCTAGAAATATTTATTCAGAATATTCCACTAACCAGAGTCTGTCCATCAAACCAGAACTACAAAAGAGCCTACATCTTGTTTTACCGGCTATTCTTGTTTCTATTTTAACTTTTTTAATTATTACCGGTGGCATGATTTTGTTAATTATCCCCGGAATAATTTTTGCAGTCTGGCTCGCTTTTTCATTTTACGCAGTAATTTTGGATGAACACAAAGCTACTGAATCATTAACCCTCAGTAAAAATTTGGTAAAAGGACGCTGGTGGCCAGTACTCTGGAGATTATTTGCTCCGGCAGCTGTTTTTGGTGTCTTCCTACTCCTGGTACAATGGTTGGTAGCCATACCCGTAGAAATGATTGTCAACAATGTTACTGAAGGAAGTTTGGCTTTCAATATTTGGCTAACTTTCTTTTCTCTAGTAGGCGTGGCTTTGGCTTTGGCTTTTACCCCGCTTACTTCGGCTGCCACTATTATTCTTTATCAGGAATTGAAAAAAACTCCCATTCAACAGCCTGAACCAATTTCAGAAACTTTGAACGAAAATTAAAATTATGAATGAAAAATACGTGGCAATTATTGGCATGGAGGTTCATGTAGAACTCAAAACCAAGAGCAAAATGTTTTGCTCTTGTTTTAACGATCCTCTCGCAAAAGAACCAAATACCAATATCTGCCCCATCTGTCTGGCTCACCCTGGCACTCTACCTGTACCCAATAAACAAGCTATTGTTTGGACAGTTTTGATTGGTAAAGCATTGAATTGTCAGATTCGTGAATTATCCAAATTTGATCGCAAACATTATTTTTATCCAGATCTACCAAAAGGTTACCAAATTTCCCAATACGACGAACCGATTGCTGAGCGTGGCTTCATCGCTCTCAAATTTCCGCTTGAAGAAAATATTCGACAAGAAGCCAGGATTGGCATTACCAGAGTTCACCTAGAAGAAGATACAGCTAAACTTTTACATGATAACGATGGTTCAACCCTAGTTGATTTCAATCGCGCCGGCACCCCACTAGTAGAGATAGTTACTGACCCAGATTTCAAAACTGCCATTGAAGCCAAGACCTACTGTCAAGAATTACGCGCCATTTTTAGATATTTGGAAGTAAGCGATGCTGACATGGAAAAAGGTCAGATGCGTTGTGAGGCCAATGTCTCGGTTCAAGAAGCTGGAAAATTTGAAATTGTTGACGGTGTGGTCAAACCTCTAGGTGACTATAAACTAAACAATAAAATAGAAGTAAAAAATATTAATTCTTTCCGGGCGGTGGAAAAAGCCATTGAGTTTGAAATTCAAAGACAGATTAAACTACTCGAAGAAGAAGAAAATTGGGGTCAAGAAACTCGTGGCTGGGATGAGAACAAAGGAGAAACTGTTTTACAACGGGTAAAAGAAAATGCTGCTGACTATCGTTATTTTCCTGATCCAGATATTCCCCCCTTTCACCCACTCAAAATCGCCACCGCCTCGAAGCGGGGCACCGCTGTAGCGATGGCTGGAAAAATTTCTCTGCCAGAATTACCCTCACAAAAAAGAAATCGCTTTCATGAAGAGCTGGGTTTTTCCTACGCGGATGCACAAATTTTGACTGAAAATAGAGAACTGGCAAATTTTACTGAAAATGTTATGACTGAACTCCAAGAATGGCTAGACGAAATGCCGGAAAGCAAAAACAAAGCTGAAGATTTGCCTCAAAAAATGGCGCGCTTAGCCGGCGGTTGGATTACTAGCAAACTTTTAGGAATTTTAAATGAAAAAAATCTCTCAATAGCTGATATAAAATTTACCCCGGAAAATTTTGCTGAGTTAATCGCTCTTATCTATAATAACCGAGTCAATTCTACCAATGCTTATAAAATTCTCTTAATCATGGTTGGTTCTGACAAAGATAAAGACCCTACTCATATTTTGGAAGATAAAGGTTGGGGCCAAGTAGCTGATGAAAATAAACTAAGCGAAGTAATAGTTGAAGTAGTCAAAAGTTACCCGCAACAAGTTGAACAATTTCGGACAGGCAAAGAACCAGTACTCCAATTTCTCAAAGGCATGGTCATGAAAGCCACCGAAGGCTCGGCTGATCCAGAAGTGGTGGAGAAGTTGTTAAGGGAGAAATTGAAATAAATAAAAACAAAAAATATCCACAGTTCTATTTGTCTCATAAATAAAAATTTGGTACACTTGGACACGGTATGAATAAAACGCCATTCAAAAAGAAAAGAAAAGCCCCAGAACAATTTTTAAATTTTATTATTTCCAATCCCGACATTTAGTCGGGATTTTTTTATCAAGAAATTTATCGGTACAAGTATAAGTTTAGGACCAAACCGGTCCAAAATAACTTTCTTGCATCGAGATGCTCTTGGTAAAACTCAAACCAATAGGTGCAATATGTCCAGTCAGCTCATGCCCCCGGCTCCGGCTCAGGTAATCGTGGACGCCAACTGGGATGAATGGGTGGAGAAGTACAGTGGTCTCCCGATCGTGCCCATTCAAGTGGAATTTCGTTTCACCTACCCCACCTTGTTTGGATGCGGTTGTTCCGGCACTCAATTCATCTGCACTTTCAACAGTGCGGGCATCCTCACCCACAACCGCTGTCCTCGACAGATCGAAGTCCACCGCAAATACTTCAACAGACCACAAGCCAATTGACCAATTCCAAGAGCGAAAAGCCGACCCTTCGGGGTCGGCTTCGCCTTTTTTAAAAAATTTAATGTGGAAGATTGTCTGTAAACTTTTTCAAATCTCTGGCATCTTCCAAGCTAATCACTCCTTTACGGCGATCCCGCTCTATTTGCATTTTTATTCCTTTACGAACCTGCCTGCCCAGCCCTGTACCCACGCGCACTTTGGTAGCATGTTTTTCCACCAAATCAAGAAAATATTTCCTATCACTTTTATCAAGATGTTTGAAAGAAGCCCGCGATTGTTTTTGAGCGGTTTTGAAAAATTTACGATCCAACCCAACTTGAAACTTGCGGCCAAATCCCGTGCCAGTAGTCACGCCGATATCATATTTATTTGGCTCTGGTTTGGCTGATAAGGCACTCGCTTCTGCTTCTTTTTTTTGGCGTCTGGCCATTGCCAAGCGACGCACATATTCATAACGCTTATCATCTGCCTCAGAATCAGAGTTGGTTGATTCTTGATTCAAATCTCTTTTTTTACCATTTATTGAAGTGGAAACTGTATTTTTGTTATTCAAACGTGAAATAGAACTCAAAGCTCTGGCGCCAGGATTACTTACTTGATTAGTAGAAACTTTGGCGTTGTCTATGCTCTTCTGATAATTGAGCCGAGACACGGAAAGATTTTGCGCTCGAGGATTGACGCCCCCCATCCGACCCGAAGCAAAGCTAGAACCACTAGCCAAAGAAGGGGTCAAAGAATTTAAAGGTTTAATAGCAACCATAAAAAACATTTAATTTTTCAAAAAATCATCAACTATAACTTCTGCTTCTGACAAATTTTCCACCCACTGAATATTTTTATTTTTACGAAACCAAGTGAGCTGACGTTTGGCATACTGCCTAGTATCTTTTTTGAGTTTTTCTACTGCTTGCTCCAAGGAAATTTGTCCTTCAAAATAATCTTTAAATTGTCGGTAACCAATACCACTCATGCTGGGTAAACTCCAGGCGTATTTTTGCTTTAATAAACTCTTTACTTCTTCAAGCAAGCCCTTTTCAATTTGTTCTTCTGTTCTTTTTTCAATATTATTATACAATAATTCTCGGGGTCTGGCTATGCCAATTTGTAAAAAATCAAACAAAGGTTCACCTTGTTTTTTTTGTTGTGAAAAAGATTCACCAGTGGTCAGAGTGACTTCCAACGCCCTCACCAAACGTCGTTTGTTTTTGGTGTCAATCTTCGCAAAAGTATCTGGATCCATTTTTTTCAACCAAACTTGTAATTCTTCCAAACTTTTATTTTCCAAACTTTCACGCAATTTTTTATTGGGAACAACCTTGGGAATATGAAAATTATTCACCAAAGCATCAAGATAGAGCCCGGTGCCACCTATGACTATTGGTAAACGATTGTTTTGCAAAGCCAATTTAATATATTTAACGGCCTTGTCGCGAAATTCAGCTACAGTAAAAATCTTCCCCGGATCTAAAAAATCCAATAAATGATGCGGAATACCCCGAACAAAATAAGTTCGACGCAAGCCATTCCAACGCCATTCCCCTGGCTCTTTGGCTGTGCCAATACTCATTTTTTTATAAATTTGCCGAGAATCTGCAGAAATTATTTCACCATTATATTTTTCAGCCAAATCCAAACTCCAAGCCGTCTTACCGCTGGCTGTCGGTCCACAAATTACAATAACTTTGGGCAATTTATTTTTTGACATTTTATTTTTTAGTTTTTAATTCGCCAATTTTCCGTATAATATCCATTCCCCAGCTTCCACTATTTCTACTGTCAAAATTTGTCCGATCATTTCTTCTGCACCAGGGAGACAAACCAATTTCATTTCATTTGAATTGCCATAGATATAGCCATCCTCATACCTATCTGCCAAAACTGAAACCTTTTTTCCAAGATATTTTTGATTTTTTTTAAAAACTGTTTCTTCCATCAAATCTTGTAATATTTGCCAGCGTCTTTTCTTTTCTTCACGGCTAATATCATCCAAAAACTTTTTGGCTGCCACTGTGCCACTTCGTTCACTATACATGGCATGATAAGAAATATCAAACTCGCACTGATGATACAAACCCACAGTATTTTGAAATTGTTCCTCGGTTTCTCCACAAAAGCCCACGATGATATCAGTCCCCAAAGCCATATCTGGGCGAACTTGTTTGATTTTTTTTATCAATTCAAGATATTGTTCTCGGGTATATTTACGGTTCATCTTTTTGAGTATTTCATTATCGCCAGATTGTACTGGTAAATGCAAATAATTCACTTGATGTGACAATTTCAAAGCCTCAATCTGATAATCACTAAAATATTGAGGGTCGGCCGCTGTCCAGTTTATCCTCTCTATACCCTCTATTTGATTTATTTCCCAAAGTAAAGCTGAAAAATCATCTTTTTCAGCAAACAAATTACCCTCACTCAATAGTCCATAGTCCGTAGTCTGTAGTCGATAATTATTCACCACTTGACCAAGCAATGTCACTTCTTTACAACCATGTTTGGCTAAATCTCTAATTTCATCCAAAATACTTTTCAAAGAACGATTTTTCTCTCGACCGCGGGCATAAGGTACAACGCAATAGGTACAAAAATTATCACAACCAGTCTGAATACTGACAAAAGCGCGAAAATTTTCTGCACGCTTGGGTATAAACTGCCAATAATTTTCCAAATCAGTAAAATCTGTATTAAATAAATCCGGATTGAATTCACGCAAACGTTTCGGAAGCTGAGGCAAATCGTCTATGGGGAAAAACCAATCTACGCCTGGTAATTTCTTTTGTAGTTTTCCGTCTTTATCACGCCCTGGCATACAGCCGGTCACGCCGATAAATAAATTCGCTTTATTTTTTCTAAATTTTTGCCATTCACGTACAAAACCAAAAACCCGATCTTCAGCCTGTTGGCGCACGCTACAAGTATTGATCAACAAAACTTCGGCTTCCTCCGGCTCCTCTGCTTCACTTAAACCCAAACTAGACAATAAGCCAACAATTCTTTCTGAATCATTTTTGTTCATCTGACATCCGAAAGTTAAGATGTGATATTTATGCTTTTCCATATGGGGGTATATTATAGACAGGTAAATAAAAAAAAGCAACAGTTAGCTAAATTTAGCTAAAAAAATTGACAAATCAGCTAAAATATGATATAATCTCTTTAGATTATAAATTTTAACCAAAAAATATGACTGTAGCTTCTCATGAAATAACTCCAAATCATCCAAGACCAAAAAGAAAAAAACATGAAGACCCTGATTTTGCAGGTTTGCCTTTAGATCCAAAAGCACCAAATTGGAAAGAATTAGCACAAAGAACAGATGAACAGGATGCAATAAACCGTGAAAAAAGAGCAAAAATATTCAATTTAAAAAAAGAGCTAGGATTGGGTCGGGTAAATGTGGAAGAACGAGCAGCAAAAGAATCACGTGAACAAGCTGCTATACATGCCGAAGATCAAGCCAAATTAGAAGAATTAAAAGAAAGATTTGGTCTGAGTAAAAAAACAGCCGAACCAAATGTCCAAGAATCAACTGAAAACACATCACATTTAACAGTTGATCAAATTCTTGGGGCAGCTGCTTCTGGCTCTTTGAGCGATATTGAAATAATAACCCCAGCTGATAGAAATATTTTTGACCAAGCTTGGCAAAAAGCTTCCAGTCAAGTAGAAGAAGAGGATGCCCAAACCAGTTTTTTTGGTAAATTGAAAAGAATGTTTTCAAAACCAAGTCAAATAGAAAAAACTTTTGATATCCTAGAAAATCGCCGAATAGAACTTGATGGTGGACATGCTGGAGAAATGGCCAGAAAAATTCTTGACCAACGTGAAAAAGAATATCCTGAATTGGAAAGATAAAAAAATAAATCCAAAACCCCCAGGCTTCACTTCGTTACGCCTGGTAAACTAGTATAATTATTACAATACTAGCTTGCCAGGCGTAGCCCGAAGGGCGAAGCCTGGGGGTTTTTATTCCAAAATATATTCAAAATTACTCCTTTGCCAAAAACGCAGACGACTAGCCACAGAATGCTCCCCAATAGCAAATTTCCCTTCTTGGGGTGCCCAGACAAAATACTGCGACAAGGCCGCGCTTTTTTTCTCCAATATCTTGTTATTCAATCTGATCTGTAATTGTGGTGTCAAAAAATCAGTATAAAAATGTTTTTCCTGTATAGGAAAATCACGCAAAGCCTTTTCCAAAGCCAAATGATCCCCATGAGGATAAAAAGAATACCGCGAATCGCCAATAATAGTAATATAAATACCATCGCCAAAACGTTCAAAAATCTGACCAATAACCTCAGTCGCCTGCTCTCTAGCAAGCTGGCCGTCACGATATTTTGGATTTTTGCTCGAAGTATTAGCAAAAATAATATTTTCTTTTTTGACACCCAATTTTAACATCGAACGAATAAATTCATCATTGCGTGACTGGCTAAAAAACTCTCTGTTAAAATCACGATAACCCTGTTTTACAAATACAGATCGAACAGCCGAAGCCCCACCATCAGTCACCATGATCACCTTCACTTCCTGACCTTGTTCCAAATAAGAAATAATTCCTCCAGCCAAAATCATTTCATCATCTTGATGTGGTAAAAAGAAAAACACTGGCAATTCTTTGGCTGAAACCGAAAAAACTAAAAATAAACTCAAAATAATAAATAAAACTACCCTCCCCATAAAATTAGAGACGATTTTTTATTTCATTTTGCAGACGTTCCAAAAATTTCTTTTTATCCATTTTTTCTTGTTTTTCTTGCCCGCGAATGCGTATCATCCATTCTTCACCAGTCAGTTCTTTGTCACCCACAGCCACAATGTAAGGGATCTTTTGCCCCACAGCTTTTCGTACTCGATTACCCAAAGTTTCGTCAGCATTATCCACTTCCGCCCGAATACCCAGATTTTTCAATTCTTCTTGCAACTTTTTCGCGCCTGCTGCATGCTTATCATTTGATACTGGGATGAATTGCACTTGCACTGGTGAAAGCCAAGTAGGAAAGGAACCTGCATGATGCTCGATCAAAATTGAAAGAAAACGTTCAATAGAACCCATAATGGCCGCATGAACCATAACCACTTGTTCATCTTTACCATCCTCACTAGTACAAAATAGACCAAAGTTCTTGGGCATACTCCTGTCTGCTTGAATGGTGGCTACTTGCCATTCCCGACCCAAAGAATCTTCGGCCATAAAATCAATCTTGGGCCCATAAAAAGCTGCTTCACCAACACCTTCATAAAAATCTGCCCCGCGGGATCTAATAAAACCTCGTAATTGTTCCTCAGCTTGATCCCAAATTTTTCTATCACCCAAATATTTTTCCATATGTTCAGGGTCAGACAGAGATAATCTTATTTTTAATTTTGGAAAACCACACTTGGCATAAAATGTTTCAATAATATCCCAAATCGCAAAAAATTCTACCTGTAGTTGTGATTCGCGACAAAAAACATGAGCATCATCCTGAGTGATACAGCGCACACGTGAAAGACCATTCAACTCTCCAGTTTGCTCATCACGATAAACCATAGTAGTTTCAGCATAGCGCTGTGGCAGATCACGGTAGCTCCTATGTTCACAAGCATAAATTTGCGTATGATGCGGGCAATTCATTGGTTTCATCGCAAACTCATGCCCTTCACGGGTATTTATTTTAAACAAATCATTGGAAAACTTGGCCCAATGCCCACTGGTTTCATATAAATCTTTTTTGGTGATATGAGGTATTGTCACTTTCTCATAACCTTTGGCATGACGCAGCTCCCAAACAAACTCATCCAAAGTATTACGAAGCAATGTTCCCTTTGGAGTCCAAAGCGGGAGCCCAGCTCCAACGAGATCAGAAAAAGTAAACAGACCCAACTCTTTTCCCAACTTTTTGTGGTCGCGCTTTTTGGCTTCTTCCAAAAAATTTAGATATTTTTCCAGTTCTTCTTTGCTCTCAAAATATACTCCATAGACTCTGGTCATCATCGGGTTCTTTTCACTACCACGCCAGTAAGCACCAGCTAAACGCATTAACTTTAACCCAGCCAAATTTAAATCCTTGGTATTCTCTACATGGGGACCACGACAAAGATCCACAAAATCTCCAGTGCGATAAATAGACACCACCTCTACTGAATTTCCAAGATCCTGAAGTTCCTCACCAGTCATTTTGGTGGTACCACGTTTTTTTAAATCTTCCAAAAGTTCAACTTTATAAGTTTGATTGATTTTCTCAAAAAATTTTATGGCTTCAGCAATTTTCATCTCCTCACGTTCAAAGTTTAATTTCTGTTTTGCTAACTCTCTCACCTTTTTTTCTATTTTTTCCAATACTTCTTCTCCGACTTTTTCACCAAAATCTATATCATAATAAAAACCATTTTCCACAATTGGCCCCACACCAAACTTAGCTTTTGGATAAAGCTCTTGTACAGCTGCCGCAACTAAATGTGCGGCTGAATGACGTTGAATTTCAAGTTTATTATTTTCCATATTATTAAATTAATTTATAATTAATTATTTTTTATATTTCTTCAACCACTCACTTCGCAAAATACTCATAATATATTCATCATGGTATTTGCCATCCACTCTACTCAAAACCTGCTCCCGCAACCGACCTTCTAATTTAAAACCAGCTTTTTTATAAGCTTTAAAGGCTCTTTTATTTTCTACAAAGACGGTTAATTGTAAACGATTAATTTTCAATTTTTTAAAAGCCAAATCGGTCAATAAATTTATACATTCACCAGCATAACCTTTACCCCATTCAGTTTTATCACCAATCACTATACCAAAACCAGCATTATTGCTCATTCTACTATCCAAATGAATGGCCACAGAACCAACTAACTTTTTTTGTTTATTTAAAATAGCATAAACTAATTCATTTTTTTCTTTAAGGACTTTTTTAATATATTTTTTTTCTTCAGCTAAGTTAATTTTATATATTTTTGGCAACATATATTGCACCACCTCTGGATCTTTAAACCAACTAACAAAAACAGGAGCATCTTCAAAAGCAATCGGTCTCAAAATAATTCTTTTGCCTTTTAAAATTGGTCCTTTCATATTTTTTAAATAAAAAACCCAATACTAATAATAGTATCGGGGTCCTGGTTTAACGGCAGACCTTAAACGGCTTGCCGTCCGTAATCCCAAAGGGATGAAGGACGGTTCCACCCGAAGTTTAACTTCTTTAAATAAGCTTAGCCCTTGCAGGATCCTGGAGGATAAACGGTTGGTAGCCGTTTCAATCGCTTGTTTATACTTTATAATAATGTTCAAAAAATGTCAATATTACAATAATCCAATTTAACAATCAACCAAAAGATCCCTCGATTCCCCTTCGCTAAACTCAGGGTCACTCGGGATGACGCTCGCTCTGCTCGCGTCACTCCACACTCTTCACCACCACGCTCACATGGTCAGCCACTGGAGGGACAGTCAACATCCAAGCCGGAGAAAATTTGATCTCTACACCTTGAACATGGTCTAGAGATAATAAATAACGTCTAATTTCTTCTTTATTTTTTCCAAAAAACATGGTCTTGGCCAATTGTTTACTCTCGGGGTTGAGAGAAACCAAACCACTGGCTACCACCTCGGCTTGGGCAATAGTAGACGAAGCATCATAACTATTCAAAACCAAGGACATTGCTTCATCATTTACTGATAAAATTTCATTATCACTTACCAATCTTTTGCGCAACTCACTATCTGCCAAAGATTTTACTTCATCATTCTGGTAAAAAACTCCTACTATTTCGGCTGAACCTGTCAAAGTAAAGCCACCGGTTTCATCCCCCACTTGTTTATCACTGGTAACTTGTAAATTATTTAATTTATAAACAGCTAACAAATCCGGATGTAGTTTGGACAATTTTTCTTTACCAATTTTTTCCAATTCAGTTTTAAATTCATCATTGGCATTTTGCCAATCACTCTCACCCAAAATACCTACTCTCCTCCAACCGCCTGTCATAGGTTTTTCAGAAATTGCATATATAAGCTTTTGTTTATCTTCGCTCAATCCTGGAATAATAAAACTGCTAGGACCGATTTCACTTTCTTTTCCAGCTTGATCAGCATAAACTTCGGCTTCTATGTTGCCCAGAGCAGGCACGACCACTCTATCTTTCAATCGAAAAAGGATACCTTCGGGCGTCAATAATCTGGTGGTAGCAACCAGTGGTTGATTATAATCAGCTTTATTGTACAAAATGACTTTTCCAATGGCTACAGCCGGCTCTTCACGTCCTTCTTTGGGCTGAAAAGTTTTTTGTAAAGATACTGAGGCTACCTCCACAGTGCCTGTTAATTGTCCTTCCTCTTGTCCGATCACTACTGCTGTTCTCACTTCTAGTGGCTGTTGTCTAGTAGTAATGGTAATAACCGCTCGCTTGGCTGACATAAAGACAATCACGCCTAACAAAGCTACGGTTAATAACAAAAAGGATAAGGCAATATATTTATAAAACCTTACTGGCTGAACTTCAGCCATATTGGTCTCACGGCGTCGTGGAGTCATAAATTTAAATTTAAAAAAATATAAAATTATTCAATTACCCTAAACACTTCTTCCAAACTAGTTATTTTATCCAAAGCTTTTAGCACCCCGTCTTGAACCATAGTCACCATGCCACTCTTGATAGCAATTTCTTCAATAGCATACTCTGAAACACGACCACTCAAGATTATGGCTTCCACTTCTTCATTGATGGTAAAAACTTCATAAATTCCTACTCGGCCTTTATAACCAATCCCACCACATTCAGCACAACCTTGGCCTTTATAAAATTTCAAATTAGTTAAATCAATTTTATTTTTCTCAGTCTCTGGCATAGACTCGACAACTTTACCAACTCTTTCCAACATCCGAGAATCCAATTCTTCTTCTTGTAAACAATGCGAACAAAGCCGACGCACCAAGCGCTGACCGATAACACAATTGAGTGCTGGAGCCAAAAGAAAAGGTTTGACACCCATAGAAAGAAAACGCGGAATAGCTCCAGCCGCATTGTTGGTGTGGATAGTAGACAAAATCAAATGACCAGTCAACGCTGCCTGAATGGCAATCTCAGCTGTATCCAAATCACGAATTTCGCCAACCATGGCAATGTCTGGATCCTGACGCAACATTGATTTCAAACCTTTAGCAAAAGTATAATCTTTGGCCCAGTCCACCTGGCTCTGGTTGACTCCTTCCATTTTGTATTCCACTGGATCTTCCAAAGTAATAATTTTTACACCAGGCTTATTCAAAATTTGCATGATGGCATACATGGTAGTGGTCTTACCAGAACCAGTAGGACCAGTGGTAATGATCATGCCATTGGGTCGTTCAATTTCTTGGGACAACTTCACATACGCACTCCCTCGTAAACCCAAACTATCCAAATTCAAACCTTGTCGGGATTGATGAAGCAAACGCAAAACAATACTCTCACCATAAACAGTCGGCATAGTGGAAACACGCACATCCACATCACCATCTTCCAATTTCAAAGTAATGCGTCCGTCCTGAGGTTTTTCAGTAATATTAATTTTCAAAGAAGAAACCAGCTTGATACGCGAAAGCAATCTTGAAAAATCTTCTTTGGGTAAAATCGCCGCATCATGCAAGATCCCATCCAAACGCAAACGAATTAAGATTTTATCTTCTTCTGGTTCAATATGAACATCAGAAGCATCCATTTTCAAAGCTGCTCCCAAGAGCAAAGTCAAAGTGTCACTAGTAGTCCTATTGTCTAGGAGTTCTTGCAAAGATTCAAAATCACTGACTGCTTCGGAAACTTCTTCAAAATCTTCAGGATGAATCTGAATATCTTTGGAAATCGGACGGATAGTCGGCAAAGTGGCATAGAGTTTCAAAACTCTTTCCAAACTCTTGGGAGAAATAACATAAAGAGCAGCTTCAGCATGAGTACGTTCCTCCAATTGCCATAATAATTCCTGCACTTCTTGATTGTCCGGCTGTAGAGTGCCCAAACGAATATTTTCAGGAGTAAAATAAAAACAAACTGTACCTAACCTCTCTACTTCTTCTCTAGGAAGCTGACGCAAAGCTTCGTGACTGATCGGAAATTTGTCTAGATCAATATAGGGTAAGCCAAACCTAGCCGCCAAAATTTCGGTTTCTTTTTCTCTTTCTTGAGTACTGACCTGTTGACTTTTTTTCTTAAATTTTTCTGCCACTTCGTCAGAAGACAAACGCAAAACTGGAGTTGATCTGTCCTCTTTCAAACCCTCATCATCAGTATAAGTGCCTGTTGGCAAATTACCCATAATTATTTTTTAAACCAATGCAAAATCCGGCTGAAAAAACCGCCATGATGCATCTTGGTAAATAAATAAGTCCAAACCGAAGTAGTATAGATAGTAAACAACGCTCCCAAAAAAATCATAAACAATGAAGAAAATAGAATACCCACCATAAGACCAGCCCACCAAAGAGCGCTATTGAGAGTAAGCACTGCAATCAACCAGGTAACCAAGGTTGGCAAAAAGAATAATAAAAATCCCAGCAAAGCAACCAGAGCCACCACCACATTCAAAAACAAAACGATCAAACCTACTTCTATAGAAACCAACCAGTGATCAAGAAAAAGTTTCCAAGCACCAAGGAGAGCTCTCCGCCAAGGATAATTTTCTACCACCACATAACCAGCTGCATAAATAACCAAAAAAGAAACTACCATGCCCACAAGTATGGACAAAAGAAAAACTAATAAAAACAAAACAAAGGACCAAACGGTAAACCCCAAAAGAACATTCAAAGTCGCCAAGCCAACTATAACACCTAGAAGACAAAGTACAAATTTTTTCAAAATCTGAAACCAAAGAAGTGGCCAAAAATAAGTGATCCCCTCTTGCCAAGCTCGTGACAAAGAAAGTAAATTTTTATTTTTGGCATAGTCAGCAGAAACACGAATCAATGCTCCTTGTGAAGCCACGGCCACAAAAATCCATAGAAGCCCCAAACCTACCAACAAAAGAAATAGGGAAACTAACCAGACTTTGGCTGACAAAGAATCTGACATTGTTAAACCGGTAAGATCAGTAAAAAATAATCTTGGAGTAGCCAATGACCAAAAAGAGGAAGCCTCGGAGCCACTGGCTGCCAAACTGACCTTACTAAATAAATCAAAAAGTCCCATTTGTCCCAAAAAAGCGGCAAACAAGCCCAGAACCCAAATACGCTTGTGTTCCCAAAGTAAATGCCAACTTTTTTTCAAAGCTTGGGAATATAATGGTTCGTGCATATTAGAAAAGTTAAAAGTCTAAAGTCCTTAAAGTCCAAAGTTAACAAAAACTTTACGAACTTTATAGACTTTCGACTTTCTGAACTTTATGACTTGTAATATTATACCACATTTTCATTGTCAAGACTATTTTATACACAAAAACCCGCCTTATCGACGGGTTTTGTTTATTTTAATATTTAAAAATTTACCACACTGCTTCCTTCTCCAGCTTCTTCTGATTTTTTGGTTTCACCCATTATTTGCCTAAACACTTCCTGCTCTACTGTTTCTTTCTCAAGTAAATGCTTAACCAAATCATCCATTTCTTTTTTATGTTCTTTAATAATCCTCCCCGCGGTTTCTTTGGCTTCTTCCAAAAATTTACTGATCTCACTGTCAATCAACTCAGCCACTTTTTCTGAATAATTTTTCTTTTGGTGAATCTCTTCGGCCAAGAAAATCAAACCCTCATTTTCTCCGTAAATACGCGGACCCAACTTGTCACTCATACCATAACGCATGACCATATTGGTCGCCATTTGCGTGGCTTTCTTAAGATCACTCGAAGGACCAGTGGAAAGCTGATCATCACCATAAATCATTTTCTCAGTCATATAGCCACCCAGGATCATGGCCAAATCATCTTTGAACTTGGCTAGTGTGATATAGCGCACATCACGCTCGGGCATAGAGAGTGTATAGCCACCAGCCATGCCCCGGCCGATAATAGAAACCTTGCGCACAGAATCACAATTGGGAAGGAAATGCCCCACCACCGCGTGTCCGGCTTCATGATAAGCTGTGGCTTCTCTTTCTTGTTCAGTCATGACCCGAGAACGTTTTTCTGGACCAAGCATAACTTTTTCAATAGATTCCAAAACATCATTTTTTTCAATTTGTTTTTTGGCTCGACGCACAGCGAGGATAGCTGCTTCATTCAAAAGATTGGCCAAGTCCGCCCCAGAAAATCCTGGGGTGCGTTCGGCTAACTCATGTAAATTTACTTCCTTTACCAAAGGTTTATTTTTGGCATGCACTTGTAAAATTTCTTCACGGTCAGCAATATCTGGCATATCGATCACCACTCGACGATCAAAACGACCAGGACGGAGTAGTGCTGGGTCAAGCACATCTGGTCGATTGGTAGCGGCGATAATAATCACACCAAGATTTGGGTCAAAACCGTCCATCTCCACCAAAATTTGATTGAGAGTTTGTTCTCGTTCATCATGAGAGCCACCAAGACCTGCACCGCGCTTACGACCAACAGCATCGATCTCATCAATAAAAACAATCGCTGGAGCGGCTTTTTTGGCCTTGTTAAAAAGATCGCGCACACGCGAAGCGCCCACGCCCACAAACATCTCCACAAATTCTGAACCAGAAATAGAAAAGAAAGGCACATTGGCTTCGCCGGCAATGGCCTTGGCCAATAAAGTTTTACCAGTACCAGGTGAACCCATAAGCAAAACTCCTTTGGGAATCTTGGCACCCATGGCCGTAAACTTTTTGGGGTCGCGCAAAAATTCTACAATCTCTTGCAATTCTTCTTTGGCTTCGCGAGCCCCGGCCACATCTTTGAAAGTTTTTTTATGTTTGTCATTGGCTTTGGATTGACGAGCTGAACTCTGACCAAAACCCATCGCCTTATTATTCATGCCTTGCACTTGGCGAGTCATAAAATAAATAATCACCAAAACAATAACTAAAGGCAGTAAGAACGGCAAGAGCAAACCTAGCCAATAATTAAAACCTGATTCTTCTTTGACTTCTACTTCTATTTTTTGTAATTTTTCCGAAGCCACACCAAAATTATTCATGAGCTCGGAAAAAGATTGGTTCAACTCTTTTTTTACTTCCAAAGGTTTGACATTCTCATCGTTTAAAGTTACCAATAAAGTATCCCCTTGAATTTCAATTTTTTTGACTTGTTCAGTATTAACTGCTTCCACCAGCTTATTGACCCCAGCTTTTTCGGGCTGAACCTGACCCAAATCTGCCAAACTCAAAAGCGCCGCCACTAGAAGCAAAAAAAAGAAAATAATACCAAAATTTTTAAATAAATTTTTCATAACACTAATTTAAACAGATTAAAATTGATTACACTGAAACAACTTTCAGTTAGGTCATTATATGGTAAAAAGACACCCTTGTCAATCCATTCGACCCGGCTCAGGATTGACCCTGATGAACAAAAGGGTCAATCGGAGATAAAATAGAAATTTATTCTTCAATGTTTATGTGTTATAATATTTCCAATATAAAAATATGAAAATAAATAGAGAAAACAACTATGCTTTTATTGATAGTCAAAATTTAAACTTATCAATTTTGTCCCAAGGTTGGCAACTTGATTTTGTAAGATTTAGAAAATATCTAGAAGATCGATTCCGTGTGCAACGAGCTTTTTTATTTATTGGTTTAGTACCAAAAAATCAAAACTTTATACATTCTTGCAAACTGCTGGCTACATTCTTGTTTTCAGACCAACTCTAACTTTGCCAGATGAAAAAGTTAAAGGAAATGTTGACGCCGAATTAGTCTTACACACCATGATTGAATATTCAAATTATGACAAAGCTATAATTGTGACAGGCGACGGTGATTTTCACTGCCTGATTGAATATTTGGAAAATAAAGAAAAAATTGCCAGACTAATAATACCCAACAAATATAAATACTCCTCATTGCTCAGACATTTCAATCATTTAATATCTTTTTTGAATAATACTAAAAATAAACTTGGCAGAAAATAAAAAAGAGGTATAACCGCAGGACAAAACCTTTTGGATAACCTCTCATCGTGATTAACTATATTATAACCAACTTCAACTCCTCTGTCAAGACCGGCTGTGAATACCCTCGCCGGTTTTTTAAACTCACAACTTTCTAACTTTACGGACTTTAAAAACTTTTTACTTTACAGACTTGTGCCCACATCAGCAGAAGAAACAGAATAAAATGAAAGCATTGCGGAGAGAGTGCAATGACTCTCATCCTACAATGTATTCCTCTGCTGGTGTGGGCCGGCGAGTCGTGATGTGCAATCACGAATCGCCGACCGAGTACAAAATTTCAAAGAACATAATCTGTCAGCAGACAGATACCAGTTTTAACGACACTGGCAAACGACTAACTATCAGAGCCTCCGCTCGATGGTCGCCCTGACCACTGCGTCGTCGTTATCCGACGAAGTGATGTTGGCGTAACCAAGGAGCGAGGCCACCCGGCGCTCGGCTTCTTCCCGAGACAGCGACGGGGTGGGACGCGCGTTTTCCGCGCCCCAGACACGGAGCGACTTGAGCCGCAGCCCCACCTCCGCGATCTGTTCCCGCCAACCGTCCTCGGGAAGGGACTCCGAACCTTCCGTCCCGGCGTAGAACTTCCTGGATGTTTCCGGCATCCAATCGGCCATACCCGGGTCGAATCGCAGACCTTTGACGTCTACGAATTCATACCCGAGAGCCCGAAGCTCTCGCAGAAACGAAAGATTCGTCAGCCCCGCGATATACGGGTGGATGGTCGGAAAGGCCATCACCCCATATTCGCGTGCGAGCGCCAGTGTCCGCAAACGCGAGTTGGTCGTCGTCCGCTCGATCCCGTCCAGCCCCGTGATCGACACGTTGAGCTGGAAATTCGGAACCTCGGCGAGACGCTTCATCAGCGCCGCGGACACCGGGAACTTAGTGACGCAGGTGATCGCTTTCGCGATCGGTGCCACCCGCGTCAGAAACCACTCGAGCTCTGGCCGGTACCTCGGCCAGAAAGGGTCAGAGATGGCGTTGAAACCAACTCGATCCCCTTCCAGAAGCTCAAGTGGAAAGCTGTAGAACGACGCCAACGCTTCGGCGTCGTCCCGATTTTGGGGCGGGTTCAGGATCGTCACGGCCTTGTTCAGGCCGATCAAAAACTTCTCCCGCCACGCCTCTGCCCGGTAACCCACCTGCGTGATCACGCAGTAGCGACAAGCTACCGGACACCCCGCCTCACATTTATATCCCGCCGAGGCCGAGGCGGAGCAGTTCTTACTCATCTCCCCCTCCTAGCGGTTATGCGCCCTACCCCACGAGCGTTTCGAGCTCGGCCGGTGCGCAACCGACCGAAATCTTCGGGTACAGACTGCTCACGCAGTACTTGCACCCGAAACAGCGCTCCAGGGAATTGCTCCACACCCACCACGTATTGATGGTGTGAAGCGTCCGACCGACGCGGCGGGAGAGGATCGAAACCTCCCCCACGTCCTCGCCCCCGTCGTCGACCATCCCCGGCTTCACGCAGAGCGTGCCGCCGAGAACGAACCGACAAAAGGCGAGGTCCCCGAGCGTCTCGGCATTGCGCACGATGACTCGGGGCTGCGGCTGCACGAAGCAGGTCGTGCAGCAACTTCGGCAGTTCAAGCGGGTGTCGGTCGAGAACCCGCAGATCTGCCGGGGGTACGTTTGGTATTCCAGGTCGTACCCAACCTGTCGGAGCCAATCCATCTCCTGCGCACCCGGCTCCACGGGTCCGCAGGTCTCCCTCATGGAGCACCCGATATCCTGGCAACGCACCAACTGAGGCGAACCCCAGTAAGGGTTGTAGGTACCGGTTGCCCCAATGAGATGCGAAACAGCGCACGAGACTCTGGTAAAGAGTCGCACGCCGTTTTCCTTCGCGATCCGCACGACCGAGTCGAACCCGGTCATCTGCTTCACGCGCAGACTCCAAGTGATCTGCTCACTCGGACGCATCGCCTCCACGAGACTTTCGTCGCCGCGGAAGCCGGAGACACAGGCCGTCTCGCATCCCACGGCCTGCAGCCGCTGAAAAATGCGAGTGACCACCTCCTCCGACGTATTGTACGGAGGGGTGAGCGGCCGAACGGCCGCAAAACTCCGCACCCCCGCCTGCCGAAGGTTGCGGAGAGCCTCGTATCGGTGGGAATGCCCCACCAGCTCGAAGCCTTCCGGCAACTCGCTGATGGAAACCATCACCACCAGACCAGGCAGACCAACCCCGGCCAACTCCTGGGCGCGACTGGGACCGATCGCGCCTTTGGTGATCACGGCCACAGGTCCCATGTGGCCGGTTGCGGACAGCGACCGCAACTTCGCCAGGGTATCCGCCCACTGCAGGGTCGGATCCCCATAGTAACAATTCACAGCCACGGGCATAGCCCGCAGCGCTTCGGAGATGCTCCTCATCTCTTCTCCTTTGGGCGCTACGCCCGTTTTTGCGCCGACCTATTCGGCACATTTGTAAACATTGAAACAACATTCACAAATGTGCGGCGGAAAATCCGCCACGCATTTTAATTTTCGCTGGTAATTTTTTCCAGCGCCTCAATTAAACGTTCCACATCTTTATCTGAATTACAAAGTGAAAAAGAAGCCCTAATAAATCCTGGCACAGCATTTTCTATATTGCTCTTAACATCAGCAATAATTTTTGTTTCGTCAGTAATTTTCAATAATTTTCTTACCACATTGTAAACACAGAAACTACCAGCTCTTACTCCAATACCAAATCGGTTATTCAATTCCTCGGCTACCTGGCGCGGATCCCTTCCTTTGATATTAAAAGGTACCACTGAACCCAAATGATTTTCCGAAACATACACTTCTACTTTTGGGTTAGTGATTAAGTAAGAATACAACTTCGAACTTAATTCTTTTTCATACCTTTCAACATTTTCCACGCCAATTTTCGTTAATTCTTTAAGCGCGCTGGCCATAGCCACCGCACCAACTGCGTTTGGTGTTCCCGGATCGTGAGCTAATTGATTTTGATACCGTAAAAATTCTCCATCTTTGGTAATGTATGGCAAATTGCCACCACCAATTTGATAAGAAATAAAATTATCAAAGAATTTTTTTGGGCCAATGAGAAATCCACCACCATAGGGAGCATAAAATTTATGACCAGAAGCGGCCAAAAAATCTATCCCCATTTCCTGCATATTTATTTTATGATGCTGAACAAACTGACAGCCATCCACAATAAAATATGCGCCGTACTTGTGTACCAGCTCACCAATTTTCTTAATGTCTGGACAATAACCCGTGGCATTGGAACAAGCAGTCAACACGAAAGCTTTGATTTGATTTTCTTGCAACAATTTTTCAATGCTTGCCAAATCAAATTCAAAATTTTCATTTACATCATACTGTAACACCTGTTCACGTCCTTTGTCCTGAATTAATTGATTTATTTTTTCCATTTCCACCATCTCTACTTGTTTGTCACCCAACATCTTAATGCCTTCACTTTTTATCCATGGCAACCAAGAAGAAGAATGTTCAATTGTTGACACTGCCACCTTTCCTTGCAAAAAAGAAAAGTAGTAGGCAGCCATGTTCATGGCAGCAGTGGTATTACCGGAAAACAATACATAAGTATCCTGGGAAGCACCCACAAAATCCTTAATAATTTCTCTACTCTCCTCATAAAGGTCTGTAGAGATTTTGGATTTTGTACCAGCTCCACGGTGTACCGAACCATAACTATTTAGATAATTATCTACAGTTTTTTGTACAACCAATAAAGGAGGAGTAGTGGCGGCATTATCCAAATTTACATAACGCACTGTCGCCAAATCTTTTGTTTCCACAAAGTAGTCAAGAATACCACCGGAAAATAATTGTTCTGGTTTAATAGTCATATAATTAATGTTTTTTCTTTTTTAATTTTTTAGAATATTTATTAAGGCAAATTTTTCTTTTTTGTTTGTTGGTCATATTTTTAAATTTAATTTTCCCACTGCAACTTTCAAAATAATTTTTGAAAATTCTAGTGGGCCGGCGAGTCGTTTGTGCAAACGCTCGCCGACCGAGTGAATGGCTAACCTCCGCCTGTGGAGTGTTCTTGTTTAGGAGAACACACAAACTCCTTTTCCCTCCTCTGTGAAAGTTTTACGCCTTCGGGCGAGGAGCTCCTTACCCGCCGAAGCGGGCGAGGAGCGCCGGCAGCACCGTCTCGTTCCACACCTTCTCGCTCACGTGGAGCAGGAACGTCGTGTTGGAGATGATGCCCGTGTCCGGCGAGGACACGAAGCCCTGGGGCAGGAGCTCCTGCAGGTTGATCTTGGCCTGCTCGGCCTTGACCACCGCGAGGGACACCTGCACGCCCCCGTGCTTGGCCGCGATGGGGCCGTTGTCCTTGCGGACGACGGTAACGCGGCAGCCCGGGCGGGCCTCCAGCTTCTGCGTCAGGGTCGTGAGGTCGTGCCGGGGCTTCCCCGCGGTGTTGACCATCACGACGCCCGACACGGGCTCGGTCGCCTCGGCCGCGATGCCCTGCGCCACCTTGACGCTCGCCTCGTAGGCCTCCACCTTGCGTTTGAGGCCGTCGAGGGCCGCCTTGTCGCCGCTCGCCGCCATCACGAACTCCTGGAACAGCTTGGACTTGGCGTCCTCGCTGATCTGGGGGCGGTTGGCGTCGAACGGGGGCAGCGTGGCGAGACCCTTCACGAGCAGGAGCGCGAGCGGGCTGAGCCGCTCCGCCGTCTGCTCGCTCCGGGCGCCGTCGAGCGTCGCCGCGTCGGTGTCCAGCCCGTCGTAGACGAGGCCGGACGCCTTCATGGCCGCGGTCAGGCCGTCCGGGTCGTTGTCCGCCACGAGGATGGTTCCCTCGGTGGCGAACTCGCCGACCTGGATGAGGCTCGAGCAGGCCGGGTTGGCCTGGCGGTTGCTGATCAGGGCGTTGGCCCCGACGAGCTCCCGCACGCGGTTCGCGGCGTTCGCGATCTCCGTCTCCCGCGGGTTGCGCGGGTTGGGGACGTCGTGGTGGTCGCGGACGACCACCTCGACGCCCCGGGTCAGGAGCTGGCGGATGGTCTCCACCAACTCCACCGTGGCCGGCGTGTCGAGGAACACAACCCGCCGGACACCGTCCGGCACGGCCGCCAGGACCGACTCGCGGTCGACGACCGCGAAGAACTTGCCGAAGAGGACGGGGGTCGCGGCGATCGTGATCTGGAACATTTTCAGTCCTCCTATTTTTATGGCAAAAGCCAAAGGCATAGGTGCCCACCATGACCACCACGACACCTGTCGCAGTGGTTGGGAATCTCCCCAAAGATTTTCAATTTATCCCTCACTTTTACAAAGTGAGGGATATAC
>CAZQHU010000004.1:0-68600 GCA_964592785.1 uncultured Gammaproteobacteria bacterium
CATTCACTACAGGGGCAAGCCCCACGGTCTTCAGAAACCGCTCACTACATGGTGCACCCGGCAGGAATCGAACCTACATTGCAAGATCCGCAATCTTGCGTCCTATCCATTGAACGACGGGTGCCTAATACACGTGAGCAATTATAATACAAAAAAACAGAATCGTCAAGACGATCCTGTTTAATTCAAAATTAATGAATCCGCCAACTACGTCCTATCCTATCCGACAAAGGTTCGTCTTCTTTTTCTGAATGCTCTGGTAAAAATTCACGCAAACTATGTTTTATTTCAATGGGATTTTGATCAAGCAGTGGAATGCGCAATAATGGTTGCCAAAAACTCTTGGTTTCCAAAAATAGAGTTTTTACCTCAGGAGGATTGTAAATCAAATAAAAACCTTCAAACTCAGAATAAGAGAAAAAACGCGTCCCTACCACAATACCGGTGTTGGTAATCTGAAATAAAACCTTGGCAGGGTTTTGATGATTTTGTAAAAATAAAATAATTGAAAAAAGTACAATGATTACCGCAAACAAAAAATTACCAGTAAAAATGGCATAAAAAACCAAAAATAAACCAATGATAGCCATAAAAACATACCAGGATTTCCCACGTTCATAATGTTCATATTCTTGAAAACCCCATTCGTGAAGCACCTGCCCCAGATCCAAATCATCTTTTATAAGCTGCGGCATATAAAAAAATATTAAAAAACAAAAAAGAAAAAGAAGAAATATGAGTGGACCCAACTGGATTCGAACCCCGCCCGACTGGCCTGACGATAGTCAGGCGGGCGGGCAGTGACCTTCTCAATGTGAATGAGACCCCCCGCCTGCCATAGCTTCGTAGCCACTACTGGATTCGAACCAGTGACCTTCTCAATGTGAATGAGACGCTCTAACCAACTGAGCCAAGTGGCCACGGCGGATAAGTCCAACCTCAGCCAGAGACTGGTTGGCCTTTTACTAAAACTGCCTGCCCGTCGAAGCTTTAGCGAAGACGGGAGCCATGGATCCATTATAGCACAAAAAATTATAACAAAAAAGCCCAATTTTGACAAGAGACTTTACAATTGCCAAAAACTTAAATTTACATTATAATATGGGCAATATGCAGATTGAACCCATAAATTTTCTAGAAAAAGAAACTGAAAAAATAAAATCACCCAAGCCACGCTGGCTGGTTTTTTTGGTTATTTTTACTTTAATTTTTGTTGGCGGCTGCATTACCAGAGCTATTGTTGGCGAGTACGCCCCCAATGAACCAGAGGCCTACGATCCCGCCACCCTCAAACCCAAAAAACCTGAAGGCTTTTTTCAAACTGTTAAATACCTTATTTTTTCCCAAGACAATCAGCTGGCTGGAGCCAAAGATGATCGGATTAATATTTTATTACTTGGCATGGGCGGAGCCGGACACGAAGGTCCATATCTAACCGATACCATTATTATTGCCAGTATTGAACCTTCTACTGGCAAAATCGCCATGATTTCTATTCCTCGTGATTTGGCAGTTTCCATACCCAAACAAGGAATAAAAAAAATAAATAATGCCAATGCCTATGGCGAAGCCAAAAATCCTGGGCAAGGAGGAGAATTTGCCTCAGAAATTATTAGTGAAACTTTTGATTTAGATATTCATTACTATGTCCGGATTGATTTCAAAGCTTTTGCAGAGATCATTGATGCTGTTGGCGGAGTGACTGTCGCTGTGGACAGATCATTCACCGACTATACTTACCCAGCAGAAAATTACGAATACCAAACGGTTAGTTTCAACCAGGGTATTCAAACCATGAATGGCGATACAGCTTTAAAATTTGTACGTTCCCGCCATGGCTCCAATGGCGAAGGTTCGGACTTTGCCCGTGCCCGCCGCCAACAAAAAGTCCTAGCCGCTCTCAAAGGCAAACTCTTATCATTTTCCACTTTGGCCAATCCTCTTAAAATAAATAATATTTTAAATAGTTTAGAAAAACATCTCACCACCGACTTACCTTTTGCTGACATTATCACACTCACAAAAATGATGCGTGAACTGCAAACAGATGCTATAATAAACTTAGTGCTTGACGATTCTCCCCAGGGTTTCCTCAAATCCACTTTTGGTAGCGATGGTGCTTTCCTTTTGGTGCCAAAGACAGGTGATTTTACCGACATAAATAATACCATCAAAAATATTTTTCAAACCGATGAAACTGTCAAGCATTTAGAAACTACTCCTGTACCTGTTCAAACCACTGCTCCACCTTTGCCCACCGCCAATATTGAAATTCAAAATGGTACCTGGAGCGCCGGTTTGGCCGCTCGCATGAAAAAAAGATTAGAAGACAAAAACTTCTTAGTTGAAACCATTGGCAACACTGCTGAACGTCCACAAAATCAGAGCGGTATTTATAATATTTCTAACAAAAATCTGAGTGATTTACTTACTGCTCTGCAAGAAGAACTTCGTTTGCCAATAAAAGAAAAATTACCAATGGGAATCTCTGCCACCACTTCTACTGATATTTTGATTATTTTAGGCGAAGATCTTGCTGAATAAACTTAATTATTAAAAATTATAAAATGGCTACTCCTGCGAAAATTATCACCGATAATTTACCAGTCATTGTTTTGGTGGGTCGTGTTAATGTTGGTAAATCCACTCTTTTCAATCGTTTGATTGAAGAAAAAAAAGCGCTGGTTTCCGATATCCCAGGCACCACTCGCACTGTCAATGAAGGTCTGATGCTTTGGCGAGGTAAATATTGTAAAATTATTGATACTGGCGGATTGACTTTTACCGATGAAGTGGTTTTGGAAAAAGAAATAAAAGAACAGACTGAAAAAGCTGTCCGCCAAGCTGATCTGGTTGTCTTTGTGACCGATGCTCAAGATGGAATATTGCCCCAAGAAAAAGAATTGGCCAAACTAATTCGCCGTACTACTGAAAAACCAATAATTTTCGTAGCCAATAAAACAGATAGCAACTTTTTGGAAAAAAATCTTTACCAACCAGAATGGAAAAAACTTGGTCTAGGTGAACCTTTCCCTGTTTCCGCAGCCAACGGCAGAAATCTAGGAGATTTTTTAGATTTAATTTACAAACATTTAACCAAAATTAAAAAAACTCCCAAGAGAAAAATTACCACTGAAAAAATTATCAATATTTCACTTATTGGCAAGCCCAATGTTGGCAAATCTTCTATTTTTAATAAGTTGATTGGAGAAGAAAAAGTGATTGTCTCTCCTCTGCCCCACACTACTCGCGAACCACATGACACTTTGGTTGATTATCACTATCAAATTGATGGCAAAGAAGAAATTATGAAGATAAATTTCATAGATACAGCCGGTATTCGTCGCAAAACCAAAGTGGAAGGTGGGCTAGAAGGCCAAGGAGTGATGCGAAGTATCAAAATAGCTGAAGAATCAGAGATAATCCTTTTTGTCATTGATGGCACCGAAACCATTTCCACCCAAGATCGCCAACTGGGCGGACTTTTGGAAAAAAGGGTAAAAAGCGTGATCATTCTTGTCAACAAATGGGACCTAGCCGAAGACAATAGTGACTCGGCTCGCAATGAAGTCAAAAAAATGGTTTATAGTTATTTTCCACATCTAGATTTTGCCCCCATACTTTTTGTTAGTGGCAAAAATGGTTATCGAATCCATAATATTTTTCCAGAAATTATCAAAGCCCATGAAGCCAGACGCACTGTCATTCCCGAAGATGCCCTACACCAATTTATCAAACACACTATCAAAGAACATTTGCCCAGTCGCGGCAAAGGCACCAGACACCCAGAAATTTTGGGGTTCAAACAATTGGATATCAATCCACCGGTTTTTGAAATGTACATCAAACCCAAAACTTCCCTTCATGAATCTTATGTGCGCTTTGTCGAAAGAAGGTTAAGAGAACAATTTGACTTCTACGCTACGCCTATTATAATAAGACTAACTAAACTAAAACGTTAGTTTTATGAAACTCATCGTTGGTCTTGGTAACCCCGGTAAAACCTATGCCAAAACCCGTCACAATTTCGGGTTTATTGTGCTTGATGCTCTTCATAAAAAACTCCAAGAAGAAGGGATCAATAACTGGGAATTATCCAAAAAATTCAATGCCCAAGTTTCAGGACTCACCCTTAACAATGAAAAAATTATTCTGGCCAAACCCATGACTTTCATGAATAATTCTGGAATTGCGGTTCAACTTTTGGCTCACTTTTACAAAATTACTGCTGGAGATTTGCTAGTTGTTCACGATGATAAAGATCTCAAACTTGGCGAAATAAAAATTCAAACCGATCGCTCCTCAGCCGGACACAATGGCGTCCAATCAATCATCGATCACCTCGGTACACAAAATTTTACTCGCATTCGCCTCGGTGTCGCACCTGAGAAAGAAAGTAAGATGAAAGATACTGCCGACTATGTCCTCGGCAAGTTTGGCTTGTTTGAAAAGAAGAAAGTAGATGAAGTGATAGAGAAAGCAGTGGAAGAAATAATAAAATTAATCTCCTCTTGAGAGGAGTGTCTCCGACCCGCAGGTCGGAGACGAGGTGTGTTACCGTTGTTTTCAGTTCTTACCACTGTTACACACCCCACCTCCCCGCTGAATTGGCGGGTCGGCACCCCTCTCAAGAGGGGATTACAAATATCAAAAAATCCGCTGATAAAGCGGATTTTAATATGTATTTTATTCTTTTACTTTTCAACATTAAATACTGTATTAAGATTTACAACAGGACCCTTTGCAAATGCTTCTAATGACTTCCTTAAATATTCTGCACTTTGTTGAGAATCATAACCAGCCTCAACAGTTCTATCAAAATAAGCAACGAAACGTTCAGGATATCTTTCCACATCAGCCAACTCTTCAAAAGTCTGTTTCAAAGTACCTCCAAAATTTGTATTATAAAATTCAAGTCTTGTTTTCAAAGTAGCAATTCTTTCTTTCAAACCATCAACAATTTCTTCTAACCTTTTTTTATCAAATATTCCATTATCTGTATTTTCTGCTGTTAAAGTTTCTTCTAAACCATGCAAAAAATCTTGTAAACCTACTATTGAATTCTGAACATCATATTCTGCCTGATTTCTATCTTCTAACTTTTTTTCTTGGTCATTTGTAGTTTCAGATGCTCTCCAGTCAACATCTCTTTGTCTTGGATCTAAATTATCTCCTGTACCCATATATTTTAATATAAAAATTAATTCTCCTTTTACTTTGAATATTCCCATTATAACACATTTTTACCCTTTTGTCAATCTAAATTTTGTGATAAAATAATCACATGAAAAAAGAAATTCTCTTCTCCTACTTCCCCAAAAACACTGTCAAACGCTACCAAGAACTGGTGGCGGTTTTTGATAATCTAGAAAACGCTTGGAATACAAGTATTGAAGACCTAATTAAAATCGGCTGGGAAGAAAAATTGGCACAAGAATTTACTGACTGGAAAAATAAAATTGACGAAGAAAAAATTGCCAAAGTCTTGCAACAAGAAAATATACATTGCCTCACCAGAGATGATGAAGCTTATCCAGCCAGTCTAAAAGAACTTTATGATCCACCTTTTTGTCTTTTTGTCCGAGGTAAACTACCAAAAGATGGATTCAATCTGGCAGTGGTCGGAACGCGAAAATATACTACCTATGGCAAACAAGTGACTGAAGAATTGGTCACTGAACTTACCCAAAATGGTCTAAATATTATTTCTGGCCTAGCTCTGGGGATTGATGGTATCGCTCACGAAACTTGTTTACAAAATAATGGAAAAACTGTTGCTATTCTTGGTACAGGAATAAATAATAACCACATCTACCCAAGTATACACAAAAATCTTGCCAATAGAATTATTGAAAACAATGGCGCGCTTATTTCTGAATATCCGCCCGGGGCTCTGCCTTCCAAATTTGGTTTTCCCAAAAGAAATAGAATTATTGCCGGGCTTTCGCTTGGTGTCCTCGTCACCGAGGCACCCGAAGACTCTGGGGCGCTCATCACCGCTCAAGTAGCCAATGACCTGGGGCGAGAAGTATTTGCTGTTCCTCATGCCCTTACTTCACCCAATGCCACTGGCACCAATAACTTAATAAAAAACGGCGCCCACCTGATAAACTCTGCCAAAGATATTTTGGAAATTTTAAATTTACAAGAGATCAAACAATTTATCGGCAATCGCCAGATTTTACCCGACTCTCCTACTGAGGCCAAACTTCTGGAACATCTCGGTAAAGAACCTCACCATGTGGATGAAATAATCAAACTTACACAACTTGACAGCCCTACTGTAAATGCTACACTTACTATGATGGAAATGAAGGGAAAGGTGAGAAATCTTGGAGGAATGATGTATATTCTTGGTAAGTGAGTAAGTTTGTAAGTGTATAAGTTTATAAGTATGTCATTAGTAAAAAACTGGACTGATCTCAATGCCTGGAAAAAAGCTCATCAACTAGTAATTGAAATTTATAAAATAACAAAAACTTACCCTAAAGATGAACTTTATGCTTTAATTTCACAAATTCGACGTGCCTCTGTATCTGTAGCGGCCAACATAACAGAAGGTTTTCATCGAGAAACTAAAAAAGATAGATTACATTTTTATACAATGGCTTCAACTTCATTAGAAGAAGTAAAATATCATATAATTCTATCAAAAGACTTAGAATATATAGATGTAAACAAAGCAAGAGAAATTTATTCTTTAGCAAATGAAGTTGGTAGACTACTCAGACGTTGGATGCAAACCCAAAAATAACTTACTCACTTACAAACTTACATACTTAATAACTATACCCTATGTCAAAACTAAATATGACTACAAAAAAACTCGTCTTTCTCACCGCCTTCGTTGCAACAGGCTTCACCCTCATGCAAATCCCCTTCACTCAAATCATTGGTTCCAGTTTGAAATTCAGTTTATTTGATTTCTATGGTCCAATCGCTGGTGCTTTTGTCGGCTCTATCTGGGGACTGATAACTGTCGGCGTGATGCAATTCGCCAACTGGGCTTGGCACGGTTTCGCTCTGGATGCTTCCACTCTCATCCGCCTTTTGCCAGTCTTATTCTCTGTCCTTTATTTCGCCCGCAAATCCAGGTGGCTCACCCTTGTTCCGGCTACTGCCATGATTGCTTTTTGGCTTCACCCAGAAGGTCGCCAGGCTTGGTACTATGCTCTATATTGGTTGATTCCAGTTATTGCTTATTTCTGGCATGAAAAATCCCTGCTTCTCCGTGCTCTCGGCACTACCTTCACTGCCCACGCGGTTGGTAGCACACTATTCCTCTATGTGTTAAATCTTCCGGCTTCTGTTTGGACCGGTCTTATCCCTGTGGTTTGGAAAGAAAGAATTATTATGGCTTTTGGTATTACTGTCACTTACATTGCTTTCAACTATCTTCTAAGTTTCTTGGAAAGAAAATATCATATTCAGTTGCCGTTTGTGAAGTTGAACCACAAGTATTCTGTTAAATAAACTTTCCACCGGCATTCAGCCGGTGGCTCAGTTTATGACACATGCACAAGCCCAAAAATTCATCCTTTCCTGGACCAAACTAGGAAGAAAAGAATACCTAAAAGACCCCAAAAAATGCGGTGTTTATCTTCAGCGTCTGCAATATTTTCTTGATTTAATTGGCAATCCGGAAAAACAAATCCCTCATTATATCCATGTCACTGGCACCAGTGGCAAAGGTTCAGTGTGTTTGATGCTAGATTCAATCTTACGTGCGGACAAACGAAAAGTAGGAACCATGACTTCTCCAGAAATTGGACCCACTCAAACTCGTTGGCAAATAAACGGCCAAAAAATGACTGATAAAGAACTAGCAGAGATTATTACTAAATTAAAACCAAAGCTGGATCTATATTTAAAAACTTCACCCTACGATCCTATCTCACATTTTGAACTCATGACTGCCATCGGACTTTATTGGTTCGCGCAAAAAAAAGTAAAGTGGTGTATTTTGGAAGTAGGACTCGGTGGACGGTATGACTCAACTAATATAATTCCCCATAAAGATATTGCTGTCATTACTAATATCGGACTGGATCATACGGAAATACTAGGAAAAACCAAAGCCAAGATTGCTTATGAAAAAGCAGGAATTATTAAGCCGGGATGTAAAGTATTCACCAATGAACAAAATAAAAAACTATTAAAAATATTTGAAAAAGAAATTACAAAAAACAAAACAAATACTAAACAAATACTCAAATTATCATGCCAAAAAAACTTACAAACTTACAAACTTACAAACTTACAAACTATTTTTAAATATCAAAACCATACTTACAATTTAAATACACTTGGGGAACATCAAGTTGGCAATGCTATTCTCGCAATTGAAATAACTAAATCACTCAAAATCCCCTACTCAACTATTAAACGTGGTTTAGAAAAAGTAAAACTACCACTGCGCATGGAGATAATTTCCAAAAATCCGCTGATAATTCTTGATGGCGCCCATAATCCTGATAAAATGAAAACGACAGTAGAAACAGTGCGTAAGTTAATAAGTATGCAAGTGAGTAAGTATAAAGAAAAATCACACTTACACACCTATACACTTATACACTTACTCACTGGATTTTCTGCTGACAAAGACCTAAAAACAATGTGTCAACAACTAAAAACCCTAAACCCAAAAACAATCGCCATCACCAAATTCACCTCCCCTTTCAAAAAATCTGCCAAACCAAAAGATATTGAAAAATTGGCTAAAAAATATTTCAAAAATACCAAAATCAAAATTTTTAGCAACCCTCAAACCGCTTATACCACTACAAAAAATAAACTCAAAAAAAATGATCTATTATTGGTCACTGGTTCACTATATTTGAGTGGTGAAATTCGCGCTAAATTGACAAAAGCAAAAAAATGAAGTACACTCATTTCTATATGAGTAAAACTCTGGTAATTGTAGAATCTCCTACTAAAGCCAAAACTATAAGTAAATTCCTTGGTAAAGACTACGCTGTAGAGTCTTCTTTTGGTCATGTTCGCGATCTACCCAAGAGCAAAATGGGCATAGATATAGAAGGTGGTACTTTCTTGCCCCAATATATTGTTTCCAAAGAAAAACAAAAGCAAGTAGCAACACTAAAAAAAGCTGCCAATAAAAAAGAAATCATCTTCGCTACTGACGAGGACCGCGAAGGTGAGGCTATTTCTTGGCATTTGGCAAACCTGCTAGATGTTGACCCCAAAAAAGCCAAACGTATAGTCTTTCACGAAATCACCAAAAGTGCTATTGAAGAAGCGTTGTCTAACCCTCGCTCAATTGATTTAAAATTGGTTGATGCCCAACAAGCCCGCCGTATCTTGGATAGATTGGTTGGCTATGAACTTTCTCCATTACTTTGGAAAAAAGTCGCTCGCGGACTTTCAGCCGGACGGGTGCAGTCTGTAGCTGTCAGATTGATTGTGGAAAGGGAAAGGGAAAGAATCGCTTTCAATTCAGAAGAATATTGGAGTCTCGAAGGAATATTTAACAAACAAAATAATCCACAAAATTTCAAAGCCCAACTACAGGCCATTAACGATAAAAAACTTGATAAACTGGATTTAAAAGACAAAGAACAGGTTGAAGAAATTTTAAAAAATTTAGAAAAAGCTGAATACCAAATTAGCGATCTCAAGAAGTCAGAGACCAGACGTACTCCCCCACCACCCTTTACCACTTCTACTCTACAACAAAATGCTAGTAATCGTTTCGGATTTTCTGCCAAACAAACAATGGTTTTGGCACAACAACTTTATGAAGGTGTGGAACTTGGTAGTGAAGGTTCCATCGGTCTAATTACCTACATGCGTACTGATTCAGTAAATCTGTCTGCCAAATTTCTTTCCGAAGCCAAAGAATTGATTAACAAAGAATTTGGTTCAAAATATAATCTAGAAAAACCTCGCTATTACGCCAACAAATCCAAAGGCGCTCAAGAAGCCCATGAAGCTATTCGTCCAGCCGATGTCTTTCGCACTCCAGAATCAGTAAAAGATTACTTATCACCTCAACAATACAAGCTCTATTCTCTGATTTGGAACCGAGCTGTTGCCACTCAAATGGCCGAAGCCAGATTAAATAAAACCACAATTGATATTCAAAATTCTTTAAACTCCGAACTCCGAACTCCGAACAATCTCTACACTTTCCGTGCCAATGGCCAAACTATGATTTTTGATGGTTGGCTCAAGCTTTTCCCCGGCATGCTCAGTGAAGAAATACTGCCAGAATTAAAAATAAATGATAAATTGGAATGCCAAGAACTAAAACCAGAACAACATTTTACCGAACCGCCAGCTCGTTATTCTGATGCTACTTTGGTCAAATCTTTGGAAGAATATGGCATCGGCCGTCCTTCCACCTATGCTCCGACTATCGCTACTATTGAAGATCGTGGCTACGTAGAACGGGATGAAAACAAAAAATTATTCCCCAAAAAAATCGCTTTTATTGTCAATGATTTATTAGTGGAACACTTCCCGCAAATTGTTGATTATAAATTCACAGCCCAAATGGAAGAAAATCTTGATGATATTGCCGAAGGCAAAAAAGATTGGCAACCAATCATTGCCACTTTTTACTCACCTTTCCATGAATTAATTGAACAAAAAACTACTGCCATATCCAAGTCTGAAACTACTGGTCAACGCGAGCTGGGGCTTGACCCCAAAACCGGCAAAAAGGTTTCAGTAAGAATTGGACGTTATGGGGCTTTCGCCCAATTAGGCGACAAAGACGATGAAGAAAAACCTAAATTTGCCAAACTTAAAAAAGGCCAAAATCTGGACACCGTTACACTGGAAGAAATTCTACCACTTTTTGAATTGCCAAAAATCTTGGGAAAAAATGAAAATGGCGAAGAAGTCACTGTTGCTATTGGCCGTTTTGGACCCTATGTAAAAATTGGGACTAACAATTTTTCTATCAAAGGCCATGATCCATATGCTATTACTCTAACTGAAGTACTGGAAATTACCAAAGAACAAGCAGAAAAAAAAGCCAGCGCTGAAATAAAAACTTTTCCTGATTCAGAGATTAAAATTTTAAATGGCAAATACGGACCTTATATCACTGACGGAAAAAAGAATGCCAAAATTCCTACTGATAAGGAGCCGGCGGAACTAACTCTATCTGAATGTGAAGAACTAATAAAAAACGCTCCGATGAGAAAAAAAAGGTTTTACAAGAAAAAATAAACGTCCTCAAAACATTAAAATCCCGATTTTATCGGGATTTTAATGTAGCGGCGAGGAGGTAGCCTCAACGCCAATTGGTGATACTAAGGCTCTCTTACCGCTACAGAATTATTCTAACATAACCTTAACAAAAAGAAAACCCCCGTCTTTTGAACTGGAGTTTTCTTTAGGCTTTAAAGTTACCTAAACCTTAGTATCACTGGTCTAAGTATAGCAAAAAATATTAACTTTGTCAAGTTTTTTTATGTTTAATTGACTTATCCGCTTGCAAAAATGGCTAAAATATAGTAAAAATATAATAAGTGCTTTTTATGACCAAAAAACCAACTATAGACAATTTACTGAAGAAAATAGAAGAATACGCTCCCCAAGCCGATTTGAATTTAATCCAGCTTGTTTATGATTTTGCTGAAGAAGCCCACAAAGGTCAACTTCGTAAATCTGGTGAACCCTATATCAACCATCCTTTGGCGACAGCTCATATTTTGGCTGACATGCGCATTGACCCGGTGATTATCTGCGCTGCGCTTTTGCATGATGTACCAGAGGACACATCTATTACTTTGGAAGAAATCAAAAAAAACTTTGGTAGTGAAATTGCTTCTCTGGTTGAAGGTATCACCAAACTTGGTAAATTGAAGTATCGCGGTGTAGAACGTTATATAGAAAATTTACGAAAAATGTTTATTGCCATGGCCGAAGATATCCGAGTAATGATCCTCAAATTTGCCGATCGTATTCATAATTTACAAACTCTGGATGCTCTACCCCCTCAAAAACAATATCGAATCGCTTTGGAAAGTTTGGAAATTTACTCAGCCATCGCCAACCGGCTAGGTATGGGTGAAGTAAAAGGCATGTTGGAAGATCTTTCTTTCAAATACATTTATCCCAAAGAATACGCCGAAACCAAAAAAATTCAAGATGAAAAACTCAAAGACAAAAAACAATTGCTAGAAAAAATACAAAAAATGGCTGAGGAAGGGCTAACTGATTCTGGAATTCCAGTTATTTCTCTGCATGGAAGAAGCAAAAGATTATATAGTCTTTATCAAAAATTACAAAGAAAAGAAAATGACATCACCAAAATCTATGATCTAGTGGCTATTCGCATACTGGTCCCAACTATTGCCGACTGTTATGCTTCGCTCGGTATCCTCCACAAGATTTGGAAACCGCTCAAAGGACGGATCAAAGACTATATTGCTCAACCCAAACCCAATGGTTATCAATCTCTTCATACCACGGTCTTTGTGGGAGAAGGTGAAGTGGTGGAATTTCAAATTCGTACCGCTGATATGCACGAAGAAGCAGAATATGGTGCAGCGGCTCACTGGCACTATGATGAGCATGGCTCGCGTTTACCTGCAAAAGAAATAAAATGGGTCAAAGAATTGGCCAATATTCAACGTGATTTTTTGAGTCGATTGTCTGATTTAGAAGTTATAAAAGTAGATTTTTTGGAAAGTAGAATTTTTGTTTTTACGCCTCGTGGTGATGTGATCGATCTCCCCGAAAATGCCACCCCTATAGATTTTGCTTACCACATTCACACTAATATTGGTGATAAGTGCGGTGGCGCCCTGATCAATGATCAAATGATGAGTCTAGATACCAGTTTAAAAAATGGCGATGTAGTAGAAATCATCACTGACAAAAATCGCAAAGGACCAAGTCCAGATTGGCTGAAATTTGTGAAAACTCATACTGCCAAAAATCATATAAACAACTACATCAAAAACCAACATCATTCACAAATTTCCAATTGGTTCAAATACATTAACCCCAAAAAAGAATAAAAAAACCAGGTTTTGTAAAAACTCCACCTGGTAAAATAAATTTTTAATAAAACCGATAATCCAAACTGGGATAAATCGGTTTTTTAGGTAAGTTCGGACAATAAACGTCGAAACTCTTCACGAGAGTAATATTCAATTTCAATTTTTCCTCTCTCCCCTTTTTGACTAATGAAGACCTTGGTCCCCAAACGCTCTTCCAAAAGTTTTTCTGCTGCCAAAAGATTGGGGTCACGACGCACAGAACCTTTTAATGAACTTGCTGGCTTACGAGCTATATTTTGTGTCAAATCACGAACTGTCATTTTCTCGCCCTGCATACTAGCAAACATTTCCAACTGTTCTTTTTCATTTTTTAAAGACAATAATGCCTTAGCCTGTCCCACATTTATTTTTCCATCAGCCAAAGCTTTTTGTACCAGCTCTGGCAAATCCAAAAGACGAACCATATTGGCCACCGTCGGCCTCCCCTTACCCACCTTTTTGGCCACTTCTTCTTGGGTCAAATTGAATTCATCCAAAAGTCTTTGATAAGCAAAAGCTTCTTCAATAGGATTCAAATTTTGTCTTTGGATATTCTCAATCAAGGCAATTTCTAATTTTTCCTGTTGAGTGGCACTTCTGACAATCGCCGGGATATTTTCCAAACCAGCTATTTGCGAAGCCCGAAAACGTCGTTCGCCGACAATCAGTTCATAACCACCTTCAGATCTTTCGGTAACGACTACCGGTTGAATCACCCCATGTTCTTTTATGGAAGCCACTAGATCTTCCAATTCTTGATGTGAAAATTCCTGGCGTGGTTGTTCAGGATTGGGAGTAATTTCTGAAAGAGGAATCTGCCAAATTCGGTGGTTATCCAAAATTCCAGTTTCTTTACGAATTATTTTGCGACTGGTTTGTGGAAGAAGAGAATTTAAACCTTTGCCTAGAGCCATATTAAAAATTATGATTATGTTTATCTAAAATTTCTTTGGTCAATCGTTCATAAGCGCTAGCTCCCTTACCTCCCGGTTCATAATGAAAAATTGATTTACCAAAACTAGGAGCCTCGGCCAAACGTACAGTGCGTGGAATCACACTGCGAAAAATAGTATCGGGAAAATATTGATAGAGCTCATTCATAATATCTTCAGAAAGTCGAGTACGTTTATCAAACATGGTGATCACTGCTCCCAAGATTTTTAATTCTGGTTTAACATGAGTTTGAATCAAATTGATAGTTTGTAATAATTGACCCAATCCTTCCAAAGCATAATATTCTGCCTGAACAGGAATCAATAATTCATCGGCTGCCACCAAACTATTTACAGTCAAAAGACCAAGAGAGGGAGGACAATCAACCACTACGTAATCATAAGCGTGTTTGATCTCAGAAAGTAAATCCGAAAGCTGATGTTCACGGCGCTCCACATCCACCAGCTCAATATTGGCCCCGGCCAAATTGGCAGTAGCAGGAGCTACCCGCAAACCTTGATGAGCAGTATTCCTTACTACATCATGAAAACGTCTTTGTTTGGCCAAAGCTTCATAAATCCCATATTCTACTTTGTCCCGACCCAAACCAAGACCACTAGAAGCATTACCCTGTGGATCCATATCCACCAAGAGCACGAACTTGCCCATTTCAGCCAAAAAAGCCGCCAAATTGATCGCTGTGGTGGTCTTACCTACTCCTCCTTTTTGATTAACAACAGAAATTATTTTTGTCATGCAAGTATTATAACAAATATTGACAAAAAAAAGAATATTCTATATAATATACCCACTTTTTAATGCCGCTGTGGTGGAACTGGTAGACACGCACGACTCAAAATCGTGTGCCGTAAGGCATGTCGGTTCAAGTCCGACCAGCGGTACCAGAAGCCCTAATTAAAATCAAAGGGCAATACCATAAAAAATCTCCATTCAGGAGATTTTTATTTTGCCAATAACCAACGTAAAGAACTGCCAGCAAACAAAGTAATGCCCGTAACTATCAAAGCTGCCAACAAAATTCCTCCAAAAATTGCTGGCCAAGATTTTTTGAAAGGAATATTAAAAACAAAAGCTGCCAAAGATCCTGTCCAAGCTCCAGTGATTGGCAAAGGAATACCCACAAAAATCACCAAACCTAAGAGTCCCCAACGAGCAAAATTACCTTTAAATTTTTTTTCTGCTCTTTCCAAAAAATGAGTAAAAATTCTTCCTAAAATTTTCTTTTCAACCAACCAATCGTGTAATTTGGGAATGATTAATAAAATAAAAGTTGGTGGAACTAAATTTCCCAATACTGACCAAAAAACCGCCGACATAAGCGGTAGTTTATAAACCTCCAACGCCAAAGGAATCGCTGCTCGCAATTCACCAATCGGCGTCATAGCAATTAAAAAAACAGAAAGTTCACTGGAGAAATTCATAATTTTATTCTGGCCAAGAATAATTTGCAAAAACCCATTCTGCTATCTCTTTGGCTTCAGTAAAACGCGCTTCATGAGTGCTAGCACCCAAAATTACCAGATTAATTTTATGACCCCACTCATCAGCAACCTGCATGGTAAAATTATAACCCGAAGCTCCAATAAAGCCGGTTTTACCCAATACTGATCCAGTAAAATTATTTGGCACCCAACCGAGCAACAACCAATTGGTATTCCAAAGATGATGCTGTTTTTTACGTTCTTTAGAATAAAGATTCAATTCTTTCAAAGCCAAAGTTTCACGAATTTTGTCATGACGCAGAGCTTCATTCAAAAGTATAACCACATCCGAAGCACTGGCAGAATCTTCACTTTCCAAACCAGTAGAATCCACAAAATAAGACTGACTCATTCCCAATTCCAAAGCTTTTTGATTCATTCTCTCCACAAAAGCATCTTCCGGCCACCCCAAAGCATTACTCAAAGTCAAAATCGCTTTATTGGAAGACCCTACCAAAGCTGCTTGCCAAAGCTCCTCAAAACTATAAGTATCACCAGCGTACATATGAGTATCCAAAGAATCAGCGCCAATAACAGTGGTAGTAGCTGTCCAATCAGGATTTTTTTCCAAAATTACCAAAGCACTCAAAAGCTTGGTAATACTGGCAATTGGCCTCACTGTGTACTCATTTTTACTCAGTAAAAGTGCACCAGTTTTTTGATCTTTGACCAAAATACTCAAAGCACTGAACTTGTCCAAGGACAGCATTTCTCCTTTAAGCTCAGGGAGTTGAGGTTTAACAACAGTTGGTGGTGGTAAATTTAAATCGCCACCATGTTCATTGGAAAAAACTAAGGGTTGAATAATTCTTTCTTTTACCAAATCTAACTTGGGTGAAGACCAATCTTTTTGACTGAAAAAAAACATAAACCCTGCTACAAACAACATCAAAATCGCAACTAACGAACGCCATTTATTACCCTTATTATTAATGTTACTTTCCAAAAAATTTCCCATATTAATCTTCTTTATTCTCTAAAGTTTTTTCTATAAATTCATGACTGTGCAACTCCTGATAATTGGGTAATTCCTTTGGAGAAACTATACCCAAATGTCGTAAGGCCTCAAAAGATAATGAAAAAGTTGGTAATATTTTATTGATATTTTCTTCGCTTTCTTCGATCAAACCACGTAATAAAAGATTCCTCAAAATCAAAGCACAATTAACCCCCCGAATTTGTTCCAATTCTGGACGAGTGATTGGCCCACGATAAGCAATCACCGTCAAAGTTTCCAACTGAGCTTTGGTCAATTCACCACTTGCCTCTTCTTTGATAAATAATTCAACTACCTCAATATTTTCAGGATCTGTTGCCATCTGTACTTGATTGTCAATTTGTAAAATTTTCAAACCAGAAGAGGGATTATTATATTTCAAAACCAATTCTCCAATAGCATTTTTCACCTCTTCTTCTTTTTGTTGCACAGCTTTGGCAATCTCACGATAAGAAAGTGGCTTGGAAGCCACAAACAATATTGATTCAATTTGTGAAACTAAATTCATAGTTACAATATAATAACAAAAAAATCAAAATTTTTCCACTTTTATATCTGTAAAAACTTTACTCTGTTTCAAAATTATTTCCCGATTCTTGACCAATTCCAGTAAAGCCAAAAAAGTAATAATCACTTCTGTACGGTTAGCTGTATTATTTAAAATTTCTGAAAAACTAAAGCTCTTGGTTTTTTTTAATAAACTGGAAATATTTTTTATTTTCTCTTCCAAAAGCACGGTTTTGTCAATACTGGTTTGAGGTAAGGGTTTGGGAGGTTGTAAACGATGCAATAATTTTCTTAAACTTTCTTCCAAAGCAGTAAAAGACAAATCTTTGGGAGGAACAAAAGTTTCTGGCCGACGCGGTGGTTCTATTCTAAAAATTGATTTTTTCTGGCTCAACCAACTATGATCCAATTTTTTGGCTGTCTCTACAAACATTTTATAAAGACGTAGCTGTTCTTCCAAACTCGGACTTTCTTCTTCCTCAGGAGCAAACTGGGGTAAAAGATTTTTTGATTTCAAAAGTAACAAACGAGCCGCTACTACCAAAAAATCTGCCAATTCCTCAGGATTTTTATTTTCAATTTTTTCCAAATAATTCAAAAACTGTTCAGTGACAGCCGAAAGTGAAACCTCACTAATATTTAATTTCTCTTCATCAATTAGAGACAAAAGTAAATCTAGTGGTCCAGAAAATTGTTCCAGTTGAAAATCTTTCATGTTTTTAAATGTCATTCCTGCGAAAGCAGGAATCTAATACTACCAGCGAGACCCCTGCTTCCGCAGGGGTGACACACTACTTTAGTGGCAACTTCGCTTGTCTCTCCTCAAGCAAATTTTGGCTAATCTTAGCTCCTTTTTTTGTTAAACTAATATGTGTTATGAACCATTTGTGGGGTGTTCTCTTGCCATATCCGGTAAGTAATTCTCGGTCAATCAGATGTTCCAAACTCTTGGTAATAATACTTTCCTGATATTTATCCTGAGCGACTCGCTCCGAGTCAAGCCGAGAGGAGCCGAAGGATTTATCTTTGGCTGGGTCAAAAACTTTATGATAAAAATTTCGAAATATTTTTCGATCAAGTTTGTTGCCTTTTTGCAAACACTCCAACAAGATATACTTTTGGAGCGTGCTTAATTTCATATCAAATTATTTAATATCTGTTTTAATTTTCAATTCTTTTAATTGTCCTTCACTAACTTCGGCAGGGGCTTCCATCAGCAAATCTTTGGCATCAGCAGTAAGCGGAAAAGCAATTACTTCACGAATGGTATCTTCACTTTGCAAAATTGATAATAATCGATCAAAACCAGGCGCCATACCACCATGAGGTGGAACACCATAAGTAAAAGCCTCTAATAAATGATTGAAATCCTGTTTTTGTTTTTCATCAAAACCAATAAGATCAAAAACTTTTTCCTGAATTCCCCTATCATAAATACGTAAAGCCCCCCCACCCACTTCAATACCATTTAAAACCAAATCATGCTGATATGATTTCACTTTACCGGGATCAGAATCTAAAAAATGTAAATCCTCATCTTTTGGTCTAGTAAACATGTTGTGAGATGGCGCCCAAGCTCCTTCTGAACCGTGGAAATGGTCTTCGGAGTTTTTATCTTTGGCTTGCTCTTGAAACAAAGGAAAATTTACCACAAAAGCAAAAGCTAATTCATCTTTGTCATCCTTATTTTTTCTCAAATCAGGTTTATCTGTACCATATTTATCCATCACCTCTTTCCAGTCTAACCTTGGCCATTTATCAAAAGTCATTTTCTTTTCTGGCCACAATTCTCTTATCATTTTTGTAAACATTTCTTCTACTAACTGCAAAATATCCTCTTGTTCTACAAAACTCATCTCCATATCAACTTGATAAAATTCTCCTGGCGAACGATCAGCCCGGGCATCTTCATCACGAAAACAAGGCGCAATTTGAAAATATTTTTCCATACCAGCGACCATGAGCAATTGTTTATATTGCTGTGGAGCTTGTGGTAAAGCAAAAAATTTACCCGGAAATTTACGAGAAGGTACTAAATAATCTCTAGCTCCTTCTGGTGTAGATTTGGATAGTATGGGAGTATGAATTTCCTTGAAATCCTGACTATGTAAATAATTACGTACAAAATTCATCATCTGAGAACGCATTACCAGATTATTTTTCATTCTCTCCGAACGTAAATCCAAATAACGATATTTTAATCGTAACTCTTCATTAATTACTTTAGTATCTTTATCAATTTCAAAGGGCGGAGTTTTACATTCATTCAAAACTTTTATTTCTTTCGCCAAAATTTCTACTTTGCCAGTTGGCATATCTGGATTTTGTTGTTTTTCACCACGTGCTTGAACCAAACCTCGAATCTCTACCACCCACTCTGGACGAATACGAATAAGTTCGCCTTGTGATGTTTCATTGATTTCAGCTGGAACGCCCACAACCTGAACAATACCTTTCATGTCGCGTAGATCTAAAAAAGCAATCTTACCCATATTGCGCCTGGCATTCACCCAACCCTTGAGTAAAACTTCTTGACCCACCAAATTGGCGGTTTCTATTGAATAGATTCTGTTCATAAATAAACCTAAAATAAGTTAGAAATATAGTAATATTTTAGCAAAAATAATTAATTTTGGCAATAAAAATGGAAGACCCCCGTCCTGACGTGAAGTCGGAACGAGGGTCTATTTTACACCTCCCTTTTGAAAACCAAATGATCAGATATCGAACAAATTTTCACTTTCCTATCAACCCAGGGTCACCACCCCCAGAGCCAGACAACCAAGATCGTCTTCGCTCGAGTCATCAAAACGCCAAATACAATCAAGGCCACCCTGGGCATCACGTCTCAAACTGAAATGCTGAGCATCATCAAACTTGGTACTGGTTCGCACGTACTTACCTTGGAGTGGCTGTGGTTCGCCAGTAATGAACTCATGGCTCTGGATGACGAGAGTGCCCAGAGACACGCTGCCATGGATAAGCTTGAAGTTCAAACCCAATTTCTGACCAACAGTAGCAAGCAGATCTTTCTGCTCCTTCAAGGTTTTCCCGATACTGCCAGGCAACACGAACGGTGCACCAATGATGAGATGTCTGCCTTTTCCACGAAGCTCATTGGGGAGACTGCCGTGGGCAAACAACCTCATAAGATTCAAGTTATTGTGGCAGGGACCACAATACTTGGATGCCACCTGCACGTTGAACGGTAGATGGAATTCCGTATCCACGAAACGTACGATGGGGGTGACCGGTTGTACACCATTGTCCGCGACAAAATCCCGCATGTGGCGCAAGTTCCCAGAAAGCCAGTTTGGCACACCTGGTAATTCCCCAATATCCAAATCTCTAAGTGGCTTGACAAACATGGACAAAGTCTCACCACGGAATCTACGCTCCACATTCATGGATGCGACTTGTAAGGCAGTGGGCGAAACGGTGACGAGATTTCTGGCTTGCAGATCACGAGCCACCCCCCAGTTACCCATCAACCAGTCGAACACTCGTTCGGCTTCCTCTGGTTTCTGCCTATCAATCCTTGCCAATTCATGGAAACTTCTTGGAAACAGTGACATCTTGGTTTCCTCCTGCCAACAAGCAATTCATCTTGGCAAAAAACGCCAGCCCGGCATTTCCCCCCAAAGATGGTAAACTTGTTAGCAAATTGCCGGAGACCTCCCCCGACTTCTTGTCTTAAAATTAACACTTTTTTGAATTTTTGTCAATACAAAAAAATCGCTTAATTAAGCGATTTTTTTAATAATTTCCCAATTTCCTAATTCTATAATTTCTTCAATTTCACCACAAAAAATCCTTCAATCTCCTTTGTCGGCATTATCCGCAAAGCTTTTTTCTGTACATCTTTATTTACTTCTTTATTCTTCCAGTTTTTAACGACTGACAGACGTTTCATTTCTCCCAAATCAATATCAAGTAAACTACAATCTGGATTGCGTTCCATAAATTTTGTTATCTGCAATTCATTTTCTTCCGGGGAAAAAGTGCAAGTAGAATACACTAGTGTTCCGCCGGGCTTAAGCGCGCTCCAGGCGGCGAGAAGAAGCTGCCACTGTTTATATGCCATTTCTTTTATTTTTTGTTCTTTCCAATAACCATAAGTTTTAGAATCACCCTCTATAAATCTCGCTTCGGCACTGCACGGTGCGTCAAGAAGAATTTTATCAAAATATTCTGGGTACTCACGGGTCAAAGCTGCACCGTGTTCCATGCGGAGGATAAATTGCCAGTCGTCATTCTGAGCGGATCCGCCTATTGGCGGAGGAGTCGAAGAATCCCATTCATCTTCGACGAGATCCTTCGACTGTGTCCCTTTGGGACTTTGCTCAGGATGACGGAATACTCCCAACACTTCCATATTGTGTTTCAGTTTGAAAAAACGAATCTTATTATTGTCATTCGCCACTAATTCCCCTGTTCCGCCCATCAACGCTGCAATTTGCGAAGTTTTACTACCTGGAGCAGCTGTGAGATCCAAAACCTTCTCCCCTGGCTGAGGATCCAATATCAATGGTGGCACCATACTGGCCAAACTTTGGATATAAATTTTACCTTCTTTGTAAATTTCCAAATCTGTCAATTCACGTTTTGATTTATTTTTTAAAATGAAAGCATCTTTGTACCAAAGTACTCGTTCAAATTTAAAACCATTTTGATTTAAAATTTCTATTATATCTTCCTTTTTTGTTTTCAAAGTATTAATTCTAAAAGTTGTCGGTCGTTCTGTAAAAGTTGATTGTATTTGAATAGATAAAGAAGAACCCACAATTTCAGTGAGTCTTTCTAAAAATCTTTTGGGAATACCAGATAGTTGTTTTCTATTTTTCTTCATATAGAACACAGATTTAACGAATTTAACGGATACAAACGAATCTGTTAAAATTCGTTCAATCCGTTTAATTCGTGTTCTATAATTTAAGGCTTCAATCTATTAATCGTCCTAGGAAAGGTAATACACTCACGAATATGCTCCGTACCAGAAATCCAGCGTACTGCTCGCTCTACACCTATACCAAAACCAGCATGAGGGACTGAACCATATTTACGCAAATCTGTGTACCATTCATAATCTTTTTCACTAAGGCCTTCGTGACGAATGCGCTCCATAAGTAAATCAAAATCATCTTCACGCTGACTGCCACCAATCAATTCCCCGGCTCCTTCAATACCAATCAGATCATCATTTAAAACCCGAGAATTATCCTCTGGATCAATCTTCATATAAAATGGTTTGATACTCTTAGGCCATTTTTCAATAAAAACAGGAACATCACTATCTTTGGTAAGGAGACCCTCATCATCATTCCCCAAATCTTCACCATGTTTAATATCACTGCCAAGTTCATTTAATTTTTTAATCGCCTCATCATAAGTATAACGAACAAAAGATTTGTTCAAAAGTTTTTCCAAAGGTGCCGGATCACGTTCCAAAATCTTAAATTCTTGTTGACAATTATCTAAACACTTCTTAACTATGGCTTTGACCAAACCTTCTTGCCAACGTAAATTATCCTCATGCCCAGCAAAAGCGGCCTCGGCATCCATCATCCAAAATTCTGTTAAGTGACGTTTGGTGGCTGATTTCTCTGCCCTAAATACTGGACCAAAGTCATAACACCGGCCAACACTGGCGATGGCAGCTTCAATATACAGTTGCCCAGACTGAGATAAATAAGCATCCCCTAAATCAAAATATGGTACAGGAAAAAGCGTGGTAGTACCTTCACAAGCATTGGGAGTGAAAATTGGTGAGTCAGTACGAATAAAGCCTTCACTATGCAAATATTCATTGATGGCTGTTTCTACAGTATCGCGAATCCGTAAAATCGCCCACTGTCTTTTGGAACGAAGCCAGAGATGACGATTATCCATAAGAAAATCTGGTCCATGCTCCTTGTTAGCTATAGGGTAATCAACGGCTAATTGGATAAGATTATAGCTTTTAGCTTGTAGCTCATAGACTCCGTCCTGTTTTGGATGCTTTGAAACAATACCAGATATTTCAATTGATGATTCCTGAGTAATTTTTTCCACAGACGACCAAACTTCTTCGCTAACTTCTTTTTTACTTACTACACACTGGATAAATCCACTACCATCACGAAGTTCCAAAAAAGCAATAGAACCACTGGACCGGCTATTGCTCACCCAACCACGCAAGGTGACCTCCTGATCTACAAACCCAGATAAATCTTTGATAAATGTTTGCATAAAATTTTGTAATCCTCCCTCTCTTTGGGAAAGAGATTAAAGTGGGTTAATATTAACAATAAATACTAACTCTTCCACCCCTTTGATAGACCCTCCAACAAGGTGAAAATTATTTAAATTTTAACAAATTTTGCTTATTTTAGCAAGTTTATAAGAAGTTAAAATTATTTAATAAAAATATTAAATAAATAACCAATAATAATAATATTCACTGTGGTAATGGTAAAAAAATAGACCAATAACTTTATTTTCATGACTTTTTTAAGAATTAAAGCTTCTGGCAAAGATAAGCCAACCACTGCCATCATAAAAGCCAGGGCTGTACCAAGCGGTATACCTTTTTCCACAAGTGATTGCATAATTGGAATAACACCAACCGCGTTGGCATACATCGGTACCCCCAAAACTGTCGCCAAAGGTACCGCAAAAATATTTTCTGCTGTAATATAATGTTCAAAAAAACCGGCTGGCACAAAACCATGAATAGCCGCCCCCACTGCCACACCTAAAAATACATAAAAAATAATTTTTCTAGTTAATTGCCAACCTTCCTTCCAAAATATTTTCAATAAATTTTTCCATGAATCTTTTTTGGATTCAAGCTCTAATTTTTTACCCCTAATCTGCCAAACATAATCAGCCACATATTTTTCTAATTTTAATTTACCAATGATAAAACCACCTACTACACCGAGAAGAATAGCGGAAATCACATATAAAATAGTTATTTTCCAACCAAATAAACTGACAAACAATACTACCGCTACCTGATTGACCAAGGGCGAAGTAATGAGAAATGACATTGTCACCCCAAGCGGTATACCAGCCTCCAAAAAACCAATAAAAAGTGGGATAGAAGAACAAGAACAAAAAGGGGTGACCGTGCCAAAAAATGAGGCAAGAAAATGGTCCATACCATACCAACGACGTGAAGCAAGAAAATCTCGTAATTTTTCCACTGGTAAATAATAACGAATAATGGCCATTAAATAATTGACAATTACCAGTAAAATAACAATTTTAAAAAAATCGTAAATAAAATAATGTACTGAATCAGCCAGATGAGTATTTTGAGTCAATCCCAAAAGACCATAAACCAACCAATCGGAAAATAATTTAATAGGATAAAACATATACAATTAACATTGACCTCCACAAGCGCAGCCCCCGGATTTTATCGGACCATTTCCAATTTTCGTTTTATCTGATTTTGTTTCAGACAACATTTCTTTAATTTCTTGAACGCTTAAAATTTTTCCATAGCTCACGACTTCTTCATCCACCACCAAAGCTGGAAAACCCATAATCCCATAATTCATAATCAAACCAATATCTGTCACTTTTTCAATAATAGCTTGAAATTCAAGCTCTTCCACAGCTTTTTGGACATTATTTTCCAATCTCTGACAATTGGAACAACCTGAACCCAAAATTTTAATTATCATAGCATTTAAGGTTTAAAAAAAGCAATTATTATTGAATCTAATATATAACAAAGGTCAACTTAAAACAAATGTGGATAATTGGATTGGCTGCCAGGGCAGGATTTGAACCTGCGATATCCTCGTTAACCCGCCTACCAATCGCCTTGCTCTCCCGGTAGGATTTGAACCTACAACATCTGCATTAACAGTGCAGTGTTCTACCAATTGAACTACAGGAGAGCATGGCGGGCAGGCAGCGAGGCGTTGTACCACTCAACTACCCGGCAATTAAAAAACCCGCTTCTACGGCGGGGTAATTATCTATTATATGAAAAACTACACCTCACCGTTTGAGAGTCAACAAATTATTATTGTTATTTAAATGCAGTTTCATACAAAATCATTATAACACATTTAATAAACTATGTCAATATTGGTGTTAATTAGTGTTTAAATTAGTGTTCCCCAATCCCCCACTTTCCTGTCAGTATGATGAATTAAAAATTTATAAATAAAATTATGATCAGGATTTTTATTTATTTCCAAAATATCGTACCCCAAACAATGCAGCAATTTGACAACATAATTATCTACTAGCTCAGAGCTAACAGCTGTTAGCTTGTAGCTTTCTAAAATTTTTAGCCATTCCAACGTCAAATCAAATATACTCTCATCTTTCTCACCTTCATGCAAAACTTTATCAAGTAAACTCATCACATAACCAGCAACTAAACTTTTTTGTAAATCTTGCCTAATGTTTACAAAATAATTTATTGACTGGACAGTGCCCAAATGTGATAGTTCTTTGCCAGAAATTATTTCTGCCTCCACTAAAGAAAACGGCTCAAGATGAGCCGAATTTTTACTAGTTATTTTTTTTACTCCTCGTACCAAAACTTCCAATTTCCCTTTTTCTAGAGTGTACAAAGAAATAATCTGATCATTTTCCCGAAAATCACGACGAGAGAGGATAAAAGATTTCATACAATAATTTACATCAAAAACCAACTAGCAATACTAAAATAAACCAAGATACCGCCAATATCTGAAATTGAAGCGATCAATGGTCCACTGGCAGTAGCAGGATCTTTTTTAAATTTGGTAAGTATAAAAGGTAAAGAAGCACCTATCACACTACCTAAAACAACTATAGAAATCATGGACAAAGCTACCACCCACACCAACTCTATACCACCTCTAGCAAAGCCCAACAAAGCTACACCCGCACCCATGGTAACACCCAAAAGACCAGAAACCAAAACTTCTTTGCCAATCATTTTGAACCAATCACTAACTCTAACATCACCTGTGCCCAAACCACGAATAACCAAAGTAGCTGCCTGAGAACCAGCATTACCACCGCTACCAATAAGCAGAGGCAAGAAGAATACTAACTTTACCACGTGGCTAATGATATCTTCAAAATGTGCCAAAGCGGCCCCAGAAAAAACATTCATAAAAACCAAAATTAAGAGCCACCAGATACGTCTTTTGTAAAGAAAAGTTGCCGGAGCATCCAAAATATTTCCAATATAAACCGAATCACCCACGCGCGAACTCAAACCAGCAATCTTATGAAAATCCTCAGTCACCTCTTCTTCTTCAATATCCATCAAATCATCGACAGTAACTATACCCAATAAAACATCATCCGAATCAACCACTGGTAAAGCCACTCGATTGTATTTTTTAATCAACCTAACAGCATTTTCTTGATCATCAGTAGCCAAAATTTTCTGCAAATGAAAATCACCAATTATTTCACTTACCTTTTTCCCCGGTTCAGCTAAAATAAGCTTATGCAATTTGATTTCATTAAGTAACTTGCCCTGACTGTCAACAATATAAACAATATCTGCTGTTTCGCTTTTTTTGGCATTTTTTTTAATATGTTGTAAAGTCTCCTCTACTGTCCATTCTGGTCTAATAGAAATATAATCTGGAGTCATCACTCTACCAACACTATCAGGAGGATAACCCAATAAGTGACGAGTTTCTTTTAAATCTTCTGGGGACAATAAAACAAAAATTCTTTTGGTTACTTCGGCGGGCAATTCTTCGAAAAGTTCTGTTCTATCATCAGGAGACATGTCTTCCAAAAGCATGGCCGTCTCTTCTTTTGTTAAGGCTTGCAACAAATCATCCTGCTCATCCGGATCTAGATAAGAAAAAACTTTAGCAGAAAATTTTCTTGGCAAAGAACGAAAAATCAGCGGTCTAAAACTAGAATCAATTTCTTTGAGCAGTTCGGCTGCTTCAGAAGCATGTAGTAGAGAAATATATTTTTTTATCTGTAACCAACTCTTTTTTTCTATCATTTCCTTCACTTTATCAATAGGATGACGACTCATATAATTATTTTTTATCTAAATAATTTTGTAAAATAACCATGGCTGCTTTTTCATCACGACTTATAGTACCACCCATCTGATCTGCCAAACGCGAAGTAAATCTCTCATCCAGTAATTCTGTTTCCACCCCGCATAAGGCCGAGAGCTTTTCAGCAAAAAGTCTCACCCTATCAGTATTATCATTTTCTTCACCTTTGAGACCTAGGGGTAGCCCGATGATAATCTTATCAATCTTTCTTTCTTCAACAAGTCTTTTTATTTTCTCCCGTTTCAGACGATCATCACTACCGGCAATTTGACCTAAAGGCAAAACTAAATCCAAACCAGTCTGTGCAAAAGCCAAACCAATTTTCTTTTTACCATAATCAATGGCTAATATATTCATAATAAAAATTCAAAACGCAAAACTCAAAAATAAAAACTTAATCTAAAAACTTTCCAACTAGTTTTGTGGTTTTAAATTGTTAGTTTTGAACTTTGATGTTTGAGTTTTGAGTTGATTTTCTCCAGGTCTTCTTGTCACCACTATCGGTTCTCCTTCAGTAATAATCACTGTATGTTCAAAGTGAGCGCATAGAGATTTATCAGCAGTAGAAATACTCCAGCCATCATCAGCAGTTATCACTTGGTGACTCCCCAAAGTAAGCATTGGTTCTATAGCAATAACGACCCCTGGACGCAACTCCCATTTTTCCAAATTAGGATCATAGTAATTGGGGACTCGCGGATCTTCGTGCACTTCATGTCCTACCCCATGGCCTACTAAATCACGCACTATTCCATAATTACCTTTATTTTTTACATATTTTTCTATAGCCCGACCGATATCAGCCACAGTCTTACCTGCCACACACTGTTCAATACCAACTTCCAAGGCCTCCTGTGTTGTCCAAAGCAATTGTTTTGTCTTTTTGGGAACATCACCAACAATCACTGTAATGGCAGTGTCTGTGAAATATTGCTCATATTCCATGCCGATATCAATAGTAAAAATATCACCATTTTTAAAAACTTTATCCTTAGTGGCTATACCATGAACCAATTCTTCATTAACACAAGCGCAGATGGTAGTGGGAAAAGGCGGATCATGTTTACGACTTTTATAACCCTTAAAAGCCGGTCGTCCACCAGCCAAACGAATCAATTTTTCAGCCTCCAAATCAATCTCAAAAGCACTTACGCCTGGCTTGGCCATAGACGAAAGTTTTTCAAGTATCTCTCCAATAATTTTTCCACCAACAATAATTTTTTCAATTTCTTCCTGTTTTTTGATATAAGCCATACATCTACATTTTACAATAAAAAAATGGCTTTTACAAGCCATTTTTAATTAAAACAACTTTTCGATTTCTTCATCTACTCGATCAATATTTTCTTCACCATCCACACTTGTCAAAAGCCCCAAATCTCGATAATAATCCAAAATTGGTTTAATAGCCACATTTCCTTGGTCTTGAATACGTTGTTTAATAGTTTCTGGATTGTCGTCTTTTCTAATTATCAATTCTCCACCACACTCAGGGCATTTATTTTCAAATTCACTGTCCGGTGAATAAGGAAGAATAAAACCACAAGCTGGACAAATCTTTCTTTTGGTTAGACGATTCCAGCTAGTTTCATCACTTAATTTAATTTCAATCACTATGACCTCACTGGCCAAATTTTTACTTTCAAAAAATTCCTGATATTTCTTGGCCTGATCAAGATTTCTAATAGCGCCATCTAAAATGACTCCTTGATTATTATTCAAATATTTTTCTATTTCGGCAAAAGCTAATTTGTAAATTAAACTGTCAGAAACCAACTTACCAGCTTTCATATCAGCCAACATTTTTTTATCTTCTGGATCAGCAGTAGGATTGGCGTCTAAAGAGCGCAGTAAATCACCTGTAGAAATATGAGCATAGGCATGACGTTGGGCCAAAACTCGTGCTTGCGTCCCTTTACCTGAACCAGGAACACCCATGAGAATAATGATTTTTTTCATATTATTTATTTTTAAAATATTCCCCAAAAACTTTCATTAAACTTGCCTTGTCTTCGTGACTAATTTTGTAATTATCTTTGAGTTTGGTCAAAACCTGGTAAATTTGTCGAAGAGAAATTTTACCATCTCCACGACGCCGAGCCATTATAGCTTGTTCGACTTCAGTCTCATCATTTTTACTTAAACTAATCACATTAGCCGCTGACACCAACTTTTTAATTTCTCCTTCACTAAACGTTTGTTCGTGATCAGAATATTGACTACCAGCAACAGACCCAAAAATAGTGCTAAATAAACCCATATTTTTGCTAATTTAAAACAAAAATATCATATCACTTTTTTATTTTTAAGTCAACAAAAACCGCCTATTGGCGGTTTTATTAATTTCTTAATTTCCTAGTTTTTAAATTTCTTCGTTACTGCAAAGGGATCCTTCGACTTCATTCGGCTAACGTCTCACTCCGTTCAGGATGACGCTCCCCTCGTCACATCCGATCATATTCATGCACCTCAATCTGTGCGTCAATTTGTTTAGCGGTTTCAATAGCTACTGACACCACGATTAACAGCGAAGTACCACCAATTACCAAAGATTGAGTACCAGTGAAAGCACGTAAAATAAGTGGCAGAATAGCAATAAGACCTAAAAACAAAGCCCCCACAAAAATCAACCGACTCATAGTATGCCCCAAATATTCTTCTGTCTGTTTGCCTGGACGAATGCCAGGAATAAAACCACCTTGTCTTTGCAAATTTTCGGCAATTTTTTGTGGATGAAAAATAACTGCCGTGTAAAAATAAGTAAAACCAAATACCAAAACAAAATACAGAACAGCGTAAAATAATTGATTATTAAATAAATCTACCACCCAACGTGATAAAGACCCAATAAATCCAGCTTTATTAACCAAAAACTGGGCAACCATAGAAGGAAAAACGATAATGGAAATCGCAAAAATAATCGGAATCACTCCAGCCATATTTACACGTAAGGGTAAATGGGTACTTGAACCACCATACATTTTATTACCTCTCACTTGTTTGGCATAAGAAACCGGAATATTTCTTTGACCTTCACTAATAACTACCACACCAACTACAGTAACAACGGCGATAAAAATAAACAATAAATATGTATATAAATCAGCCGGATTATAATTTATTACAGCTTGTTGAATAGTACTAGGAAGACTAGCAACTATACCAGAAAAAATCAAAAGAGAAATACCATTGCCAATCTTTTGTTCAGTAATAAGTTCACCAATCCACATCAAAAAAACTGTGCCAGCAGTAATAGTGATCATTATCAAGGTCAACTTGACAGCTGTAAGATCGGGAATAATTCCATATTGTGACTGGCCCAAAAGTTTTATCATACCAAAAGCTTGCAATAAAGCCAAAGGTACAGTGGCCAAACGGGTATACATGCTAATTTTTTGTTGCCCACTTTCACCCTCTTTGGACAATTCTTCCAAACTGGGAACAATCATGGTCAAAAGCTGAAAAATAATAGAAGCAGTAATATAAGGTGCCACACCTAACATCACTATGGAAAAATTTTCCATAGTACCACCAGAAAAAACATTGAGCAAACCCAAAATTTGATTACTGGAAAGAAATTGTTTCAAAGCATCGGCATCAATACCCGGAACCGGAATATGTGCCACCAAACGAAAAACAACCAACATCCCCAAAACAAAAAATACTTTATTTCTCAAATCTTTAATTTTCCAAACTCGAAGAATTTTTTCCCACATAGCTATTTGTCATTCCCGCGAAAGCAGGAATCTAATTAAATATTTCTGGATCGTTGTCTTGCACCACCACTAAAGTCTTAGCAATACACGATCACAGGGATGACAATCTTAAAAAGTGATCTTTCCACCAGCTTTCTCAATGGCTTCTATAGATTTCTTGCTAGCTACACAACCTTTAATCACTACTTTTTTGGTCAATTCACCGCTTGCCACAATCTTCACCCCATTTTGAGGACGAGAAATAATACCTTTTTTATCCAAAAATATAGGAGTAATTTCCTTACCTTCTTCAGCCACACGATTCAAAACTGACAAAGTAACTGTCTCGGCCTTAGGATACATACTCTTGAAACCACGGACTTTGGGAATTTTTTGTAAATAAGCTTTAAAGCCACGGATTTGAGTGCGTTTTTTACCACCTGATCTGGCTGTTTGACCTTTACCACCGCGTCCAGAGTAAGTACCTTTACCAGAAGCATTACCGCGACCAAGACGTTTGGATTTTTTTCTAGAACCTAAAGCAGGTTTAATTGTTGCTGGAGTCAATACCATATTTTTTAAAATTATTTCTCTTCTTTCTTATCTATTTTTTTATAAATTTTTTTATCGGTTTTTTCTATCTTTTTTTCTTCTTCTACTTCATTCGTAGTTTCTTTTTTGACCTGAACCCTAGGTTTAACTTTAAAAGACTGCAAAGCTGAAAAAGTGGCTTTGATATTGTTCATTTTATTACCACTCTTACCCAACATCTTGGCAGAAGCATTTGGCACGCCAGCCATTTCCAAAACAGCTCGTATTGAACCACCGGCAATAATACCAGAACCACGTGGAGCTGGCTTTAAAAGTACTTTTGCGGCTTTATACTTGGCTATTGTTTGATGAGGAATAGTTTCAAAACGAAAAGGGATGTTTATCAAATTTTTCTTAGCTTGATTGACAGCTTTTTCCACTGCCAATTGAACATCCTTACCTTTGTCTACTCCATAACCAACTCGGCCACGACGATCGCCAATCAAAACTGTAGCTCGAAAACTCAATTGTTTACCACCTTTGGTAACACGAGTCACACGAGCCAAATCAATAATTTGTTGGTCAAATTCTGGCTTTTCTTTTTTAAATTGTTCTTTGCCTTTGCCTTTGCCTTTAAATGCCATATAATTTATTCAATCTTTTTACAAAAATAAAAACTAAAATTGTAAACCAGCTTCGCGAGCACCTTCGGCGACTGCTTGCACGCGACCATGATAACGATAACCAGCACGATCAAACACTACTTTGGTAATCCCCTTCTCCTTGGCCTGAACGCCCAAAGCTTTTCCCACAGCAAAAGCTGCTGCTGCTTTACCGTTATATTTTTCATTTTTTTCAGATTTGATATTCACACTGCTCACTCCCACCAAAGTAACCCCTTTTTCATCATCGATCAACTGTGCAAAAACACTCTTCAAGCTACGAAAAACATTAAGCCTGGGGCAATCAGCTGTACCAAAAACCTGAGCCCTCACTCTAGCGCGACGTCTCTCTCTGGAACTCTCTTTTTTAATAATCTTTTTCATATTTTTTAAAGCTTTTTAAGAAAAATCGGATTAAGAACCGCCTTTTACTGCTTTACCAGCTTTACGACGAATAACTTCTTCCAAATATTTAATTCCTTTGCCTTTATAAGGTTCTGGTTTTTTAACTTCACGTAATTCGGCCGCGATTTTACCCAAAAGCTCTTTATTCGCCCCCTCTAAAGTAATAAGATTTTTCTCAACACTAGCCTTGACACCTTCCGGTATTTGAAAAATCACTGGATGTGAATAACCAACTTCCAACTTCAAATCTTTACCTTGCATCGCAACTTTGTAACCAACTCCATTAATTTCCAATTGTTTTTTGAAACCCTCACTAACTCCGACTGTCATATTTTTCAAATGGGCTCCAAAAGTACCCCAAAGTGATCTTTCTTTTTTGTCTTCTTTATTTTTTACATCTACTGTCAAAACACCATCAACCAGTTTAACTTCAACTCGAGAATCCAAAGCTCTCTCCCATTCACCTTTGGGACCTTTCATACGAATGGAATCATTTTTTAATTCAACTGTCACTCCTGCTGGCACTTTGATTTGTTGTTTTCCTATTCTAGACATATTAGTATACTGAACAAATTATTTCTCCACCAATACCCAATTCTCTGGCTTTTTTATTAGTCATAAGACCTTGAGAAGTGGAAACAATGGCTATACCATAATCGTTTAAAATTTTTGGTAAATCCTTACTGGTGCAATACTGACGATGACCTGGCTTACTAGCGCGTTCCAAATTACGAATTACTCCTTGACGGCCTTCGTATTTCAAAGTCAAAAGCAATTGGCTAGGTTTGCCCTCTTGTTCTTCTACCTTGGCTAAATAATTTTCAGCTAACAAAATTTCGGCCACAGCTTTTTTCAATTTTGAAGCAGGCACCATTACTTCCGCTTTCCCAGCTCGCTGGGCATTGCGGATGCGTGTAAGCATGTCAGCAATAGGATCAGTCATCATAAATATTGTTTATTCAATTCAAAAATTTTATTAAATTATTTATAAATTTACCAACTAGATTTCCTCACACCCGGTAACTTACCTTGATTGGCCAACTCACGGAAACAAATACGGCAAAGATTGAACTTGCGCATATAGCCATGCTTACGACCACAGCGCCAACAACGACGCACCTCTCGGGTACTATACTTAGGAACTCTTTTTGATTTTGCAATTTGCGATTCTGTCGCCATAAAATTAATCCTTTTTAAATGGAAAACCTAATTTTTCAAGTAAAGCCAAACCTTCGGCACGATTCTTGGCATTGGTATTGATCACGACCTGTAAACCATGCAACTTATCCACGGCGTCACTCTTGATCTCTGGAAAAGCAATGTGTTCTTTAAAACCAATGGAATAATTACCTTGTTTATCAAAACTTTTAGTAGAAATGCCACGAAAATCACGCACTCGAGGAAAAGTAATACTAATTAACTTATCCAAAAAATCATACATTCTCTTGCCACGCAAAGTCACTGAAACTCCAATATTCATACCTTCTCTAATTTTGAAGTTGGAAATAGATTTGCTGGCTTTATTATGTACTACTTTTTGACCACTAATCGCTTGCAAGGTTTCTACTACATTATCTATAAAAGCAGCTTCTTTTACATGTTTGCCATAACCAACATTCAAAACCACCTTCATCAATTTTGGTACTTGTAAAATACTCCTATAACCAAAATCTTTTTGCAAAGCTGGCACTACTTCTTTTTTGTATTTTGTATATAATCTAGATTCCATAATATTTCATTAATCAATATATTCTCCACTTACCTTGGCTACACGTTTCTTTTCTTTACCTTCTTGCTTATAACCTACTCTGGTTGGTTTGCCAGACTTAGGATCAAGAAGCATCACTTTACTAACATGCAGAGGAGCTGGTAATTCTATGATCTGACCTTTTTCTCCTTGACGGCGAGGACGAATATGTTTTTTCAATAAGTTGAGACCTTCAACCACCACATAAATTTTATTATTCTTTTTATTGGTCAAAACCTGAATCACCTTGCCTTGTTTGCCTCGGCTTTTTCCAGATAAAACTTTTACTTTGTCACCTGTTTTTATTTTCATATTACAAAACTTCAGGAGCTAAGGAAATAATTTTTTGAAAACCTTCATTGCGCAACTCTCTGGCCACTGGTCCAAAAATACGAGTGCCTTTGATTTCTTTGGTTTTTTTGTCAACAATCACCGCAGCATTATCATCAAAACGAATATAAGTACCATCTGGACGACGCATTTCTTTATGTTGACGCACAATAACCGCATGCACCACTTCACCTTTTTTCACGCCAGCACGAGGTACAGCTTCTTTGACACTGCAAGTAATAATATCACCAATCCGGGCGTAACGTTTTTTATAACCACCCAAAACACGGATGCACATCAATTTCTTGGCGCCACTATTGTCTGCTACTTGTAACATGGTGCGATGTTGAATCATATAATTTAAGCTTGTTTTTGTATTTTAACTAAACGCCAACGTTTCATCTTGGACAGAGGGCGACATTCCTGAAAAATAACTAGATCTCCAATTTTAGCCAAACCTTGTTCATCATGAACAGCATATTTTTTACTCACTGGATATTGTTTTTTATATTTGGGATGAGTGACTTTTGTCTTTACCAAAACCTGAATGGTCTTCATACCGCTTTTTTTTATCACCTCTCCATTGAACTGGCGATGAATAGAATTTGTTTTCTTTGTCTCGGCCATAAACTATTAATTATCTTTTTTAACTTGGTCTTCTTTTTTTAATTTTAACAAAGTCAAAACCTGCGCTACTGCCAAACGAGTTTTCTTGATGGCTCGAACATTTTTCAACTGTTTCTCACCAACTTTAAATTTCAATTCGTGCAATTCTTGACGTTTTTCAGCCAAAAGTTCTTGTAATTCTTTGATTGATTTGTGTTTTAAATCTGCAAAATCCATATTAAACTAATTTTTTAGAAAATCTTGTCTTAACTGGTAATTTGTACCCAGCTTCAGTAAGGGCCTGGCGAGCAGATTCTTCAGTGATGCCATCCATTTCAAACATAACTGTACCTGGTTTAACAGTGATTACATAACGATCAGGAGAACCTTTACCCCCACCCATTGGCACTTCTGCACCCTTTTTGGTAACTGGACGATCGGGAAAAATTCTAATCCAAACCTTTCCCCCACGACGCACAAATCTGGTAAGCACGCGACGTGCTGCTTCAATCTGACGAGAAGAAACCCAAGCTGTGCTCAAGGACACCAACCCATAACTACCAAAAGACACTTTGTTGGTACGAGTAGCCACACCTTTTTCTCTACGTCTCAATTTATGCCATTTTCTGTGTTTTACTTTTTTCGGTAATAACATACTATAATTCTCCTATTATTTTTCTTTTCTAATTTCTTTTTTCTTTTCACCTTCTTTATTTTCTTCAAGATTTTCAGCAAATTTGTCCTTGCGTCCAAAAACTTTGCCATGACAAATCCAAACTTTAATGCCGATCTTGCCATAAATAGTATGGGCTTCGCTAAAGGCATAATCCACATCACTACGCAAAGTAATCAATGGCACTGTGCCAGTAGCCAACTTTTCACGGCGAGCAATCTCTACTCCATTTAGACGACCAGACATCATTACTTTCACTCCTTGAGCGCCAGCTTTCATTACTCTCTCCATAGTCTGTTTCATCACTCGGCGAAAAGGAATACGACGTTCAATGTCACCAGCCATGGTATCGGCCACTACTTGAGCAGATAAAGCTGGAGAATGAACTTCTTTTATATTCAATTTTACTCTCAACGACATTTGTAAAAATTTCTTTTCAATTTCTTTTTTTAAATCTTCCAAACCCTTACCACCACGACCGATCACAAAACCCGGCTTAGCGGCAAAAATATTAACCACCATTTCTTTAGGGCTGCGCTCAATACTTATTGAATCAATATGAGCTTCTTTCAATTTCTTTGTCAAAAAATCACGAATCTTGTTTTCTTGTTCAGCAAACTTAGCATAGTTATTTTTGGAAAACCAGCGTGAATCCCAAGTATAAATTACTTGTAAACGGTGAGCTTTTGGATGGACTTTATGACCCATATTAACAATTTTCAATTTTCAAAAATTTAATCTTTTAACTTTTCTTCCTTTTTTGAAGTTTTTACTTCTTTTTTAACTTCTTTTTTAACTTCTTTAATTTTTTTATCTTCAGAATTTTTAGATTTTTTTTCTTGAGCTTCACCTTCCAAAACCAAAGTGATGTGTGAAGTGCGCTTACGAATCGGAGTGGCACGACCCATGGCTTTGGGCATCCAACGATAAAGAATCGGACCGCCATCTACCATGATTGATTTGATTCGCAAAGTTCCTTTGTCAATTTTAAAATCATTGATAGCATTGGCAATGGCTGACTGTAATAATTTCAATACTGGACGTTTAGCTTCTTTATTCAAAGTCTGTAAGCGCATCAAAGCTTGATCCACTTTCAAACCACGAATAAAATCAGCTACCAATCTCACTTTTCTCGGAGCCATGCGCAAATGTCTCAATTTTGCTGTTGCTTGTGTTTTCATAAACTTTATGCCTTTTTAGCCGCTGCCGCAGCAGGAGCTGCAGCCGGTGCGGCACTGGCCTTGGCTTGTTCCTTGGCCATCTTGCCACCATGAACAACAAACTTACGAGTTGGGGCAAATTCTCCCAATTTATGTCCCACCATATTTTCTTCTACAAAGACTGCCAAAAAATCACGGCCATTGTGCACAGAAAAATTCATTCCCACCATTTCTGGGGTAATCGTAGAGGCGCGAGCCCAAGTTTTGATGGGTTTGCGATCTCCACTGACTTTGGCTTTAGTGACCTTTTGCATCAATTTTTCATCTACATAAGGTCCTTTTCTCAAACTTCTAGACATAAATTATCAAAAAATTAGTTTTTCTTTTTTCTTCTCTGAATAATAAATTTGTTGCTCCATTTACCTGGCTGTCTGGTCTTGACACCCATGGCCTTCTTACCCCATTTGGTCTTAGGACCACCTTTCAAACCGATTGGTGAATGACCCTCACCACCACCATGTGGGTGATCAACTGGGTTCATATTTTTACCTTTCACTGTCGGACGAATACCGCGATATCTCATGCGACCAGCTTTACCCCAACGAACCAAATTGTAATATTCATTACCAACAAGACCAATACTGGCAGCACAATTTTTCTTAATCAAACGCATTTCTCCAGAAGGTAATTTCAATTGAGCATAGTCTCCTTCAATTACTTGAAGCTGAGCTCCATTACCTGCACCACGCACCATTTGTCCACCTTTACCAGCAGTCATTTCTACATTATGTACAAATAAACCGATTGGCACATATTCCAATGGCATACGATTGCCAACCTTAGCTTCAATTTTTCCAGAACTAGACATGACTTTATCACCAACTTTTACACCCTGAGGTGCCAACCAATAAGCCTTTTGACCGCCAACATACTCAACAAGCATCACTCTCGCACCACGATTTGGATCATATTCAATGGCTTTTACTTCGGCTTCTACATCAAAATTTTGTTGTTTAAAATCAACTAAACGATATAACCTTTTGACCCCACCGCCCTGATGACGAACAGTGATGTTACCAGTGTTATTTCTTCCTGATTTCTTTTTTAAAACTGTCACCAAACTCTTCTCTGGATAATTCTTGGTAATATCAGAAAAATCCTGAACGCTTGATTTACGTCTTCCAGGAGTAGTTGGTTTGTAAACTTTAATTCCCATATTTTCTTAAAAAATTACACACCTTCATGGATATTGATAGACTGTCCCTTTGGCAAAGTAACCACAGCTTTTTTCCAGTCACTACGTCTACCATAAGAGCGACCCTGACGCACAAACTTACCATTGATATTGATCACCCGCACACGAGTCGGTCTAACTTTATAAATCGCTGCAATTGCTTCTTTGATTTGAAATTTATTAGCGTCCTTATCAACTACAAAACTATAAACTCCTCGGCTTTCTTCAGCTGCTGCCTTTTCACTAACCAAAGGTCTCACCAAAACCTGATAAAGAGAAGACTCTTTTGTTACTGATTTTTTATTATTTTGTTCTTTTTTGATTTCTTTAACAACAGAGTTGGTTTCTACATTTTCTGTCTTTTCTACTTTTTTATCTGATTGTTTTTTCTTGGATACTAAAGACTTGGCTGTTTGAGGAGCTGTCTGTTCTCTACTATCTTTTTTAAATCTGTCTAATAAACCCATACTTTTAAGCTAAACGGTTTTCTAAAACTTTTAAAGCCTCTTTGGTAACAATTACATATTCATGATGCAATAGATCCACCACATTGACATCTTTGGCCATCTGTACGGAAAGCTTAGGAACATTCTTTACGGCACGTAACAAATCTTTTTCTAATTTTTCTGTCAAAATAATAGTGGTTTTACCAGCACCTGCCAAGGCCTTGCGAAAATTTACCAAAACTTTAGCTTTGCCATCAAGAGGTAAATTTTCAACTACTAAAAATGAATCGTTATTAAACTTATCAGACAAACACATTCTCACTGCCAATTGTTTCATTTTTTGATTGATTTTTTGTAAATAATTGCGATCGGTCTTTGGTCCAAAAACCACACCACCGCCTCTCCAAATAGGAGAACGAATAGAACCATGACGAGCCCTACCAGTACCTTTTTGCTTCCAAGGTTTTTTACCGCCACCACGAACTTCACCTTTGCCTTTGGTATCAGCCCATGGCTCTCTGGCGTTGGCCAAAAGAGCAGTATAGACTTGGTGAATCACAGAGGTGTTGATCTTAACACCAAAAATAATTTCAGATAATTTTAAAGCTTCCTGTTCTTTACCTTCTAAATTGTAAACTTTAACTTCAAGGGACATATTTATTATTTACTATTTTCTTCACTCTCAACTTCTGTTAAACTCTCAACAGCCGGAACTTCAACTTGAGATTCTTCTGTTTTGGTTTCTTCAGAAACATTTTCAACAGTTTTTACTTCTTCGTTTACTGTTTCTTTTACTTCAATTACCGGTTCTTCTGTAGAAATTTTTTCAATCTCAATTTTTCCTTCAGTAGAAATAAGTAATAAACCACCACGTGCTCCTGGAACAGCACCCTTAATCAATAATTCATTGGTTTCTGGTTTAATAGATACAACTTCTAAATTTTTGACAGTCACTCTGGCATCACCCATATGGCCAGCCATGCGCTGTCCTTTGAAAACACGCTGTGGGCCAGTCGAACCAATGCCACCAGGCATACGCAAGTTGTCTTTATGACCATGAGAGGCTGGACCACCGGCAAAACCATGACGTTTTACTACACCCTGAAAACCTCTACCTTTGGAAGTGCCTACTACCTGCACTTTTTCCCCAGGAGAAAAAACTTTAACTGTAAAAACATCACCGCGTTTTAAATCATTATCATTTTTAAAATCACGCACTATTCTCACTGTCAATCCTTCTTTATCTTCCAAACCTTTCAAATGTCCCTGCATAGCTTTATTCAGACGGAAAGACTTTTGCTTACCAAAACCAATCTGTACAGATTGTACTTGATCTTTTTCTTTGGTTTTAACTTGTGTAACTACACAAGGACCAGCATTGACAATGGTGACTGGCACAACTGTACCATCATCCTTGAAAACCTGACTCATGTGTTGTTTCGTTCCAAGTATAAATTTCATAAACAACCAAATTTTAATTTACTGATATAATTAATTTAACAAAAAACTAGAAAGAATAACTAATCATTATCTTATCCCGACTTGGTCGGAATGTTTTAAAACTAGTAACTCTTTCCAGCCTTTTACTCTCTTTTGGAGAGAAATGGCCTTTTTGTAATGGTCCAATTTTGTATGGTGGCCTTATTTTAGCTTAAATCTTATTTTTTGTCAAGAGCCAAAAAGGGTATAACTTCCAAAAATATTTTGGCTAAAAATAGCCAAAAATTATTTATGACATTTTTATTTCCACATCTACTCCAGCTGGTAAATTCAAATTCATCAAAGCATCTATAGCTCTGGGGGTGGGATTCATAATATCCAACAAACGCTTATGAGTACGCATTTCATATTGCTCAGCAGATGTTTTGTGCACAAAAGTTGAACGGTTCACACTGTATTTTCTAATCTCAGTTGGCAGTGGCACTGGACCAACTACTTTAGCATTATTACGTTCAGCAGTTTCCACTATAGTCTTCGTGGCCTTATCAATAATCTTGTTATCATAAGCACGAATCTTGATTCTAATCTTTTGACTCACTTCTTCTTTTTTGACTTCTTTGATATCAGTTTTTGTCATAAATAATAATGAACGAAATAAAGGAGGGCCCAGTGTGTTACCAGACCCTCCTCATGATTTTACTTAATAATCTTGGTTACTGAACCAGCACCAACAGTTCTACCACCTTCACGGATAGCAAAACGCATTTTTTCTTCCAAAGCTACTGGAGTAATCAATTTGATGGTCAAATTGACTTGGTCGCCTGGCATCACCATTTCAGTACCAGCTGGCAAAGTAATATCACCAGTCACATCGGTAGTACGAATATAAAATTGTGGCTTATAACCATTGAAAAATGGTTTATGACGTCCACCTTCCTCTTTGGTCAAAGCGTAAACTTGAGCTTCAAATTCGGTATGAGGGGTAATAGAACCTGGTTTGGCCAAAACCATACCACGTTCAACATCATCTTTCTTGGTACCACGAAGCAAAATACCAGCATTATCACCAGCTTGACCTTGTTGTAAATTCTTGTTAAACATTTCCACACCAGTAACAGTGGTTTTTTGTGTATCTTTAATACCAACAATTTCAACTTCATCACCAACTTTGACAATACCACGTTCAATCCTACCAGTAACCACGGTTCCACGACCTTCAATAGAGAAAACATCTTCTACTGGCATGAGAAAAGCTTTGTCCAAATCACGAACTGGATCTGGAATATACTCATCCAAAGTCTTCAATAATTCCAAAATTGGTTTGGAAGCAGCTTCATCTTTAGGATTTTCCAAAGCTTTCAAAGCAGAACCACGAATAATAGGAGTGGTATCACCAGGAAATTCATATTTTTTGAGCAAATCTCTAACTTCAGCTTCTACCAAGTCGATAAGCTCTGGATCAGAAACTTGATCAACTTTGTTCAAGAAAACCACAATATAAGGCACACCTACCTGACGAGCAAGTAAAATGTGTTCACGAGTTTGAGGCATTGGACCATCAGCAGCAGAAACGACTAAGATAGAACCATCCATTTGAGCGGCACCGGTAATCATGTTTTTGACATAGTCAGCATGGCCTGGACAATCCACATGAGCATAGTGGCGTTTTTCTGATTCATACTCCACATGAGCGGTATTGATGGTAATACCACGAGCTTTTTCTTCTGGAGCATTGTCAATTTGATCAACACTCTTGGTTTGCGCAGTAAATCCGTGCGCACCAGCAACTGCAAGAATAGCAACTGTTAAGGTTGTTTTACCATGATCTACGTGACCAATGGTACCAACATTTACGTGTGTTTTGACACGTTGAAATTCTACCATACGAATTAATCTGCCGCACCGCCCCGAGTGGTCGGGAGGGATTTGTGATCCAGCGGCCTTTACCCTGTACCTAAGTTCAGGGTTAAATTTGTTTATTTTTAATAAAAAAAATGACGCTATTTAAGCGCCATGATTATATAATAATTTAAAAAATAAGTCAAGAGGGATAAATTGGGGACAAATCCTAAACCGGCTCTTCATAAAACACTGGCTCGCCATCTGACAAAGGTTCCTCTTTCCAAACTCCAGAATTTTCATGTTCTTGGTATGGAACAGCCACTGGTTCTTCATTTTCCCGAACTCCACCTTGAATAGGTAAATCAAAATCCGGTATTTCATCAGTCTCCGCTTCATCTTCAAATTCAGCCGAAGAATTTTCAGAAAAATTACTATTATAACGATCCCCCAAAACACTGCCAGCACTATGCCACTCGGGTAAATGAGAATCATATTCAGCAAAAGGGTCAAAAGGTTCTTCATTTTCAAATTCATCCTCCAGCATCATTTCTCTTTCCCATTCTTCATCCATTTCTTTATTGGCTCGCCAAGCGGCAATATCACGATTTATTTGGTCAATAAGTTGACCACTGGAAAGTGAACGTACATCTTTTTTGCCCAAAACTAACCTTTCATAATCGTCAACGCTCATAATCACCACATCCTGATTTTCCAAAGGATTGTGAACAATAAGACGATCCCCTGTTTTTTGAGATAATTCTATTAAATGTTCAAGTGATGACATAAAAAATTTAGTTTATTTTGTTATTTGTGATAGAATTATATAAGTTATATTAAAAACCGTCAAGCGAAAAATATGGATCTAAATAAGCTCGAGGAAAAACAGATTTCTCTCACAGAATGGCTGGAAAAAATTGGCTTTAGGAAAACCGAAGAATTTAGAAAAGAAGACAATAAAAAAAGAAAAACTCTAGCTATTCTAAATCGAATAATTGGACTGCCTTTTGATAAACCAATAGAATTTTCAGCTACTGAAATAAACAATAATTCATCAGCTTTCCAAAATTTTTTTCAAACACACCAGAATGAGCTTTGTGCTTATCGCTTAATTCCAAATGAAGAAAACCTACCTAAACTCCGCATGCGTGGTTACACAGTATCAGAAACTCTGGACTGGTTTTTGAGGCAAAATATTGATCCAAACAAATACCACGTAGATATCATTCCTCACTCAGAAAATTATGACTGGTCAACAATCTTTGTGGTGAATAAAAATGGCATTTTTGGTGAAATCATTCAAGGAAATCCTTTCATGCTCACCCAGGGATTTTATGCTAAAAACAAACCTATCACTTTTGCCTTTGATTTTGAAAATTGGCAAATGGATACTGCAAACAGCCAAGCAGAAGAGCACTTAAAAATGTTAGTAAGAAAAATAAAAGTAGAAAATTTAAATCAACAAAAAGAAATCCAAGAAAAACTTGGTGGTATTTTTTTTCAAAACTACTTGGCTGGATACTTCGAAACCACCTCTTCTCCACAGTTTGGACTTTGGTTTATAGATTGGAATAAAATTTTGGGAGAAATGTACGGTGATTACCAGATAATACCAACTGAAAAACCTAACAATGATACTTTACAAGGTACAGTAGCTTACCCAGGCAATATTAGTGGAAAAGTTAAAATCATTAACAACTCAGACACAAAAACGATAAACCCAAATGAAATATTGACATGTAACATGACCACTCCTGAACACATACCCTTAATGAAAATTTGTTCTGGAATAATTACCGAACAAGGCGGAATTCTCTCTCACGCAGCCATTGTAGCACGCGAACTCAAAAAACCTTGTATCGTTGGAGTAGAGAAAGTATTAGAAAAATTGAAAGATGGAGACCTATTAGAAATTAAGGATGGAATAATTAAAAAAATTAAATAATCAAAAAACTCCCTTTTGGGGAGTTTTTAATTTGTTTTCACAGCAAAAATGTGACAAAGAGCTTGTACAACGCCATATTCTGATAATCTGATCCTGAGTCACCATTCCAAATCTCTTGCGAGATTGAAATAATGAGGATCACTTAAGTATCACAGTCTTCCGACTGAGTTACTCCAGAAAGGAGGTGATCCATCCCCAGCTTCCGCTAGGGATGCCTTGTTACGACTTCACCCTGATCACTGACCCTGCCTTAGTCCCCATAAGGAGCCTTTGGGCGTTGCCAGCTTTCGTGGTGTGACGGGCGGTGAGTACAAGACCCGAGAACGTATTCACCGCGCCGTATCTGATGCGCGGTTACTAGCGAATCCAACTTCATGAGGACGAATTTCAGCCCTCAATCCGAACTGAGGCTAGCTTTTTGGGATTAGCTCCATCTCGCGATTTAGCAACCCTTTGTACTAGCCATTGTATCATGCGTGTAGCCCTGGACGTAAGAGCCATGCTGATTTGACGTCGTCCCCGCCTTCCTCCCGTTTAAACGGGCAGTCTCGTGTGTACATTTAACACACAATAGGGGTTGCGCTCGTTACCAGACTTAACTGTACACCTCACGGCACGAGCTGACGGCAACCATGCAGCACCTATCTAACACCTTCGAAAGCGGGCAATGTTTCCATCGCCTTGCAGTTAGTAGTTGAGCCCAGGTAAGGTTCGCCGCGTACCGTCGAATTAAACCGCATGATCCTCCGCTTGTGCGGGTCCCCGTCTATTCCTTTGAGTTTTAACCTTGCGGCCGTACTCCCCAGGCGGTGTACTTAACGCGTTTGCTTTTTAAAACGGCACTGAGAGGGTCGATACTCCCAATACCTAGTACACATCGTTTAGGGCGTGGACTACTAGGGTATCTAATCCTATTCGCTACCCACGCTTTGGTCCATGAGTGTCAGGCATGTTATAGCAAGCTGCCTTCGCCTTTGGTGTTCCTATCGATATCAGCGCTTATTACGACTACACCGATAGTTCCGCTTGCCTCTCCCAGCCTCCAGTCTGATAGTATCAACAGCAGTCCCGGAGTTAAGCCCCGGGATTTAACCATTGACTTTTCAGACAACCTGCGGACGCTTTACGCCCAATGAATCCGGATAACGTTTGAGGTCTCTGTATTACCGCTGCTGCTGGCACAGAGTTAGCAACCTCTTATTCCTAGGGTACCGTCACAAATTCGTCCCCTATAAAAGCAGTTTACACCCCGAAGGGCTTCATCCTGCACGCGGCGTCGCTCCATCAGACTTTCGTCCATTGTGGAATATTCTTGACTGCAGCCTCCCGTAGGAGTCTGGGCAGTATCTCAGTCCCAGTGAGGCAGGTCACGCTCTCACGCCTGCTACCCGTCATAGCCTTGGTGGTCTATTACACCGCCAACTAGCTGATAGGACATAGGCCTTTCTCCAAGTGATAAATCTTTAAATGCGAATGACTTTTGTCCCCGCATTGCCATCGGGTATTAATCCACCTTTCGGTGGGCTATCCCCGTCTTGGAGGTAAGTTACCAATGTGTTACTCACCCGTTTGCCGCTCGTAACCCGTCCAACACTCTACCAACATTTATAAAAAATATTTTTAGAGTGTTGGTCGGGCACGTCGCTCGACTTGCATGCCTTAAACACGCCGCCAACGTTCATCCTGAGCCAGGATCAAACTCTCAGTAAAGAGTTTGAATCCGATCTAACTAAATTAATAGTTAGAGGTTTATGATTCTAATTTGAATAGACATTGACAATGATCTTTGTCACGTTCTTGTTGTGAATCCTTACTTTTTTTGGATTTGGTTGATCTTGTAATTTTAAATTGTCAAAGTACATCTTTCTTTTTTAAGAAAGAAAAAAGAGGAACCAAAATTTTGAGTTACTCTTTTTTCTTTCCAGTATCCGGGTTTCACTTCGTTACGCCCGGTAAACCCGTTCTTTTTCAAAAAGATGGTTTACCCGGCGTAGTCCGCTTTGAGCGGACGAAGTCGGGACTTAGAAAAAGCGTTTGATTGTGAAGGGGTTGTTTAGTTTGCTGGGCAATTGTACATTTATTTAAAAGAGTTGTCAAGAGCAAGATATGCACAGGAATGGGGATAAAAAAACAAAATACATAGAAAACGGAATAAAAAAAAACAAAATATTTTATTTATCCACACCTTACCCTTGAAATCTCTCTTTTTTTTGTTATGATACTATGTCGTGCAAAGTCGCACGCATCAATGGAGGAAACCATGAGCTTGTCAAGTGAACTTCAAGATGCAAGCAGTGACGCCCAAAGAAAACAGGAAGAAAGAAAGAGACAGGAGCAGAAGAATCACGAAATTCTTGAGCATACAATCATGCTCAGAAGAATTGAAGAAATCCAGAGACACATGAAGGTGCGTGCCGACCAAGGATACAGTCATATTGTCGTTGAACTAGAGTACGATTTCCGAGGTTGTACCGAACGCTTCGGATCCGAAGCGGTAAGGGAACTGGTGAACTGGGCACATGCCCAAGGATTCCAAACCAAGGAAGATTGGTGTAACGGAACCCAATTCACTCCAGGGTGTAGAATTCTTTACATCATGTGGTAAATCCTTCCTAATACTGGTAGGCAATCTACCCTGCGGGCTTCCCAACGCTCTTTTCATTCACACTCCAGCCCGTCAGAATGTTTGCAAGGTTTGCAACTATTCAAAAATGCTGGGGTGATGAAAAAATAAAAACACCACAATGAAAGTTGGGTGTTTTTTATTATTTATTTTTGATGCATTACGTCCCTCCCTTAGTAAAGAGAGGACAGGAGGGATATTGGCCAACATCCCCCTTACTCCCTCTTTGATAAGGGGAAAATATTTTGTCGCCACTTCTTTATTTCTTCATGATCACCCCGTCTTCGCTAAAGCTACGCCGGATAAACTAGTCATTCTTTCTTTCACGCCATCTTTTAATTTTCGCATGATCTCCACTTAATAAGACCGGAGGCACTTTCCACCCACGAAAATCTGCTGGTTTTGTGTACTGCGAATATTCAATTTCAATTTCATTTGATTTTTTGTTTTCTTGATTTTTTGTTTTCTTGTTAAACGTTTCTTCACTCAAACTCTCTTCATTCCCCAAAACTCCGGGGATCAAACGTGACACAGCTTCAATAATAATCAAAGCCCCCAACTCACCCCCAGCCAAAACATAAGGCCCAATCGAAATCTCTTCATCTACCATATAGTCTGTCACTCGCTGATCAACACCTTCATAACGCCCACAAACAAAAGTTATTTCATCCAACTTGGAAAATTGTTCTGCCATTCGCTGATCAAACTGTTTACCACGAGGACTTAATAAAACTGTCTTTTTGGACTTCGGACTACGGACTACAGACTTAAAAATTGCTTTTAATCGTCCCAAACCATTAGTCTGTCGTCTGTAGTCTGTGGTCAAAGCATCGAGCGAAGCGAGCGCTTTAAATATGGGCTCTGGTTTCATGACCATCCCCGCTCCCCCGCCATACGGTGTATCATCTACAGTTTTGTGATTATCAGTTGTAAAATCACGCAAATTGACTGGATTAATTTTGATTAAATTATTTTTCTGCGCACGATGAATAATTGTTTCGTCACAGTAGTCGGAAATTATTTTGGGGAAAATGGTGATGACATTAAATTTCATAACAAACGTATCTTAACAAAAAATAAACAAAAAATCAACCCGCCTCATCGGCGGGTTTTGAATTTCTCAATTTCTTAGTTTCTTTTAAAACCACGGGATCCTTCGTTTCACTCAGGATGACGCTACGCGTCACTTCTTCCCTTCAGCAATCTGTGCCTCAATATTTTTTGGCACATCTGCATAATGATCAAATTCCATAGCATAAGTAGCCCGGCCCTGTGACATGGAGCGTAAATCTGTAGCATAACCAAACATTTCTGAAAGAGGAACCATGGCGCGCACCACTTTGGCAGTACCACGCTGAGTCATCTCCAAAATCTGTCCGCGTTTGGAATTAAGATTGCCGATCACATCACCCATGTATTCTTCTGGAGTGGTCACTTCTACTTTCATTACTGGTTCCAAAACTACAGGACTAGCTTTTTTGGCAGCCTCTTGAAAGGCCATAATACCAGCCATTTTGAAAGCGATTTCTGAAGAGTCAACTTCATGGTAAGAACCATCAAAAACAGTCACTTGCAAATCCACCACTGGGAAACCAGCTACCACACCTTTATCAATTGCTTCTTTCACGCCTTTTTGAATGGCTGGAATATATTCGCGAGGAATAACACCACCTTTGACTTCATCAATAAATTCAAATCCTTGTCCACGTTCACGAGGTTCAAGTTTGAGATAGCAATGACCATATTGACCGCGTCCACCAGACTGTTTGATGTATTTACCTTCAGCTTCGGCACTCTGGCGAATAGTCTCTTTATAAGCTACTTGTGGCTTACCAACTTTGGCCTCCACTTTAAATTCACGCTTCATGCGATCCACAATGATTTCCAAATGCAATTCACCCATACCAGAAATAATAGTCTGTAATGTTTCTTGATCAGTATGAACTCGAAAAGTCGGATCTTCTTCAGCCAACTTTTGTAAAGCCAAGCTCATCTTCTCAGCATCAGCTTTGGTGTTTGGTTCAATGGCAATATCAATCACTGGTTCAGGGAAAACAATTTTTTCCAAAAGTACCGGACGATTTTCTGCGCAAAGAGTATCTCCAGTAGTGGTAGATTTAAGTCCTACTGCCGCAGCAATCTCTCCAGCATAAACTTCATTTACATCTTCTCGATGATTGGCATGAAGTCTAACAATACGACTAATACGTTCTTTTTCTCCATTGGAAGTATTGATTACATAGCTACCAGCAGTCAAAACACCGGAATAAACTCGAAAAAAAGCCAACTTTCCCACAAAAGGATCAGTGGCTATTTTGAAAGCCAAAGCAGTAAAAGGAGCACTGTCATCAGCTTTAACAATTATTTCTTTGGTTTCATCATTAGGATCATGAGCTTTGATATCTGGCACATCCAGAGGTGAAGGTAAGAAGTAAGTGACAGCATCCAACACCAACTGCACCCCCATATTTTGCAAAGCTGAACCACACATTACAGGGTACATCTCATCTTGCAAAACCAAAGCGCGAATGCCAGACTTTATTTCAACTTCAGTAAATTCTCCACCATTTAAATATTTATTCATGAGTTCATCATTAGCTTCAGCCACTTTTTCCAACAATTGAGCCCGATAAGTTTGAGCTCTTTCCAATTCTTCAGCTGGAATTTCCATTTCCACGATATTTTCACCGCTCTTACCTTCAAATTTATAAGCTTTCATTTTGATAAGATCAATGATCCCGGAAAAAGAAGATTCAGCCCCGATTGATAATTGAATAGCAAAAGCTTTGGGGGATAATCTTTCTTTAATGGAATTTAAACTCATATAAAAATCCGCACCCATCTTGTCCATTTTATTGACAAAACAAATTCTTGGCACGCGATATTTATCAGCTTGACGCCAAACTGTTTCAGATTGTGGCTCCACACCTTGGGAACCATCAAAAACAGCTACTGCGCCATCGAGTACGCGCAAAGATCTTTCTACTTCCACAGTAAAGTCCACGTGGCCGGGAGTGTCAATAAGATTGATACGATGATCTTTCCAAAAACAAGTGGTGGCAGCTGAAGTAATAGTGATACCACGTTCTTTTTCTTGTTCCATCCAATCCATTTCAGCGGCTCCTTCATGTACTTCACCAATCTTATGTTTCTTACCAGTATAAAAAAGAATACGTTCTGAAACAGTAGTCTTACCGGCATCAATATGAGCGGCAATACCAATGTTCCTGGTTTTGTCTAATGAATATTCACGAGGCATAAGTTTATTCATTCCGAGCGTAGCGAGGAATCTTTCTCACCTCGTACATATCGGAGTGTTTAGTTATTGATTTAAAAAAGTTTGTAATAGGAAAGATTCCTCACCCTCGCTTGAACTCGGGTTCGGAATGAACCTACCGACGAGCGAAGTGAGCAAAAGCTTTGTTGGCTTCAGCCATGCGCACCACATCTTCTTTTTTCTTCATCGCGCCACCGGTTCCTGCCAAAACATCCAACATTTCACTAGAAAGTTTTTCAATCATGTTTTGACCTTTACGTTCACGCGCAGCACCAATAATCCAACGAAAGGCCAAAGCATTTTGACGCTCTGCTGGTACTGGCATTGGCACTTGGTAGTTCGCGCCACCGACACGACGAGAGCGGACTTCAACTGAAGGCCTGACTGTGTCCATCACTTGTTCAAATAAAACTACAGCATCAGCTTTTTTAACTTCTTGAAGTTTTTCCAAAGCACCATAAACAATTTCTTGAGCTCGGGTCTTTTTTCCGCTTTCCATGATCATGTTAATAAATTTGGCCAACAAAACACTATTATATTTTGGTTCTGGAGCCAAAACTCTTTTTGGTACACTTTTTCCTCTAGGCATATAGTTCGTTCATTCCGAGCGTAGCGAGGAATCCTTCTTGCCTCGAACGTAGTCGGAATGTTTATTTTATGATTTAAAAAAGTTTTAATTTAAGAAAGATTCCTCGTTTAGTCCGTGCGAACGGACTCACTCGGAATGAACCTAAAATTATTTACCAGCTTTCGGTCTCTTGGCTCCGTAGATAGAACGACCTTTACGACGGGCTTCTACACCCTGGGTGTCATAAACACCGCGAACAATATGATAACGAACACCTGGCAAGTCTTTTACACGGCCACCGCGAATAAGCACAATAGAGTGCTCTTGAAGATTGTGTCCTTCACCAGGAATATAAGCGATTACTTCCAAACCATTGCTAAGTCTAACCTTGGCGACTTTACGCAAAGCTGAGTTTGGTTTCTTTGGAGTAGTGGTATAAACCTTGGTACAAACTCCACGTTTAAATGGGCAACCGCGACGCAAAGTGGTCTTGGCGCGATGCAAACTATCGTAGGTAAATTGCAAAGCCGGTGACTTGGATTTCACTGTCTTTGGATGTCTTCCCTTACGAATGATTTGATTCATTGTAGGCATAAGATTTATTCATTCCGAACGAAGTGAGGAATCTTTTCCAACACGTACGTTCTTAAATAAAATTAAATAAAATAAAATTATTTTTTCTTAATAAAGATCTCTCACCCTTTGGGCTCGAGATGAACAAAAAAACGTCCTTTAAAGACGCTAGAAAAAACTATTTTTTCAAACGTCTGCACCTCTTCGGCGCACATTCACCTTGTCCGCCATAATAGCGGGGGTTACTACGTTGACCACATTCTACAACAAAGCCAAAAACTTGTCAAGTCCCACCCGCAACGCCTGAGCAAGCTCATGCTTACGATGGCGGGCCGGCTTGACAAAATCCAATAAATGTACTATACTTATCAGTCATTACTGTGTCTGTCTTGGACACGATTGACAATCTAGGCACTGGCAGGAAGCCAGGCTAGTGAATTCATTTCACGGAAGTGAGGAGGAAACACAATGATCCGCATCATCTTGGCCATGACCATGATCCTGTCCCTGGCCGCCTGCAACGACGACATCAAGGCCGAGCTGGCCCAGACCAAGGCCGATCTGGCTCGGGTCCAGTCGGATCTCAACCAGGTGGTCGAGTACCACCGCCTGACCCAGGCGATCCAGGAGGAGACCATGCTCCTCCAGGATCTGCGCGAACAGACCCAGACTCTGAACAAGGACCTGGACTCCCTGGCCAATCGCGCCATCCTGGCACGGTCAGCACTGCCTGCGCAGGCCTACCTCTGTAAGGGCAACCGTTCTTGCGAGGAAGAGACGGCAGCCAAGGCCAAGATCGAGGCTGTGAAGATGAATGAGGAAGTCGACACCCTCAATGCCCGATCCAAGCAACTGGGCGAGGAGACCAGCCTCCACATCACTCGACACAAGCAGGCGGAGACGGCCATGAAGGTCGCACGGGCGGCGCTCCCACCCGATCTGCAAGAACGCCTCCTCGGAGTAAGGGAGTCTTCCCACTAGCTCTTTCGCCGTGACGACATACAGTGTCTCTCTGTACCCCGACCCAGTCGGGAACGCCAGAGGACCCGTGTCACTCACGGCTCACCCTCTATATTTTTCACGAAGAATATTGAGGATAATAAAAAATTCACCTCATCGGTGAATTTTTTATTTCTGTGTAATCTGTTATTAATCAGTGTTTAAAAATACACTCCCCCACCCGTAAACAAACTAGTAAGGAAATAAATAATCGGCTGAATAAAACGAAAGCCAAAAAATATAAAAGCTATTAAAATTACAAAACCATATTGTTCCAGCATCATTTTGATCTTATACTGGGAATCGGGTAACAAAGCATAAAGCAACTTGGAACCATCAAGTGGTGGAATCGGCACAAGATTGAATACTGCCAAAAGCACATTGGCATAAACAATAATATAAAGAAAAACTGTCATGTTGGAAATAGGTAAATAACGAACCAAGAGCCCAAAAACAAAAGCCAATGTCAAATTACTAAGTGGACCGGCTAGAGCCACCCACACCGGTCCCCATTTTTGATCTTTCAAATTGTAAGGATTGTAGGGCACTGGCTTGGCATAGGCAAAAAGAAACCTCCCGGCTGTGAAAAAAAATAACAATAGTGGCATTATGATGGTGCCCCATTTATCTATATGAGCTCGTGGATCCATGGTCAACCGTCCAGCATAGCGCGCTGTCGGATCACCCAGCATATCTGCCATCCAACCATGAGAATACTCATGAATAATGGAGGAAGGAATAATAACAACGAGAAAAAATAATAAGGGTAAAAAATCCATAATTAGATTAAAATTGAAAAATTAATAAACTAAAAAATTTTAATTTCTTAATTTTCCAATTTCCGAATTTCTCTGTATATTGACAACTTTTTAATTTTAAGTTATAATTCAGCCACTTTTTATTATACTATCATACTTAAACAAAAAATACTATGTCTAGAATTTGTTCTACCTGTGGCAAAACTGCTATCAAAGCTGCCAACCGCAGTCACTCCAAAGTAAAAACTTTACGTCGTCAAAAACCAAATCTGCAAAAAGTTGGCGGAAAAATGGTTTGCACACGTTGTATCAAGACCACAGCCAAGAAAAACAAATAATCTTAAATCCGCCTATTCGGCGGATTTTTTGTCGGGCTAGCGGGACTTGAACCCACGACCTCATGCACCCCATGCATGCGCGCTACCAACTGCGCTATAGCCCGTCCGACAAATTATAACAGGATAACATAAAAAATCAAGGTAAATAAACCAACCGCGTCTGACGCGGTGGGTTTTGTATTATCAATTTGCTTCCTCTTTAGGAGGATCTTTAAAAAGAGCATCTAAAGGATTTTTACCTTTTACAAAACCACCACCTTTTCTATTTTCAGGGTTAGAAACAGTCATACCTGCTGTTAAGTCAGGTGCTCTATAAACACCCCTGCTGGCATTATATTCTTCTGGAGTCAAACGACGACTAGAAGATTTACCACCACCTCTTTGGTGCCCCATTCTTTGATCGACACGATCTGCTGGATTTTCTCCATAACGAAAAATTTCTCGCATAAATTTTAAAATTAAGAATTAAATAAAATACTTTTTAAATCATTCACAAATATTCCCCTCAAATTATCAGATAAATTATCCAAGAGCAATTTGACAAACTTTTTATAATTAACCAATTCTCTCTCACCTCTTTCATTTTTCAATTCTGCATAATAACAACAACTATCCACTACATCAGCTATTTTTACTGCCAAAGCGTCATCCCCCACTTCTCGGCATCTGGTAATCATGTCCTCTGCTCTATTCATAGTACCCTCTATATTTTTATTTTTTGAATTTGCCTTCACAATAGCCAACACTTTACTGCCAAATCTCTCTTCCAGTTCACTCTCTGTTGTCTCGGACCACTCCAGAGAATCGTGGAGTAAACCAGCATTGACTATATCATCCGAAAAACCTTTCTCATACAAATATTTACCTACTCTGTTTACATGTGGCAAAGCCGGCTTATTTGGGCTACACATGTTTGAATTTTTCAAAAAATCTAGAGTAAATTCAAATTTTTCTTCAAATCGCTTTGGCATATAACTTTATGAACTTTTTACTTTATGGACTTTCAACTACTGTATAAACATCGCGTCGCCAAAACTGTAAAAACGATATTTTTCTTCCACTGCCTCACTATAACATCTTAACATAAACTGCCGGCCTTCGCCAAAGCTTCGGCCGACAAGCCTATCATCTACAAATGCCGACACTAACATTAATAATGTAGACTTGGGTAGATGAAAATTGGTAATCATGGCATCCACCACCTGAAATCTGAAACCGGGCTTAATAAAAATATCAATATCACCTTGAAATGCTTCAAATTTCTTATCGGCATATTCTTTTAGACGGACAATTCCTTCCAAAGTTCTCACTGTGGTTGTCCCTACAGCGATCACTCTTCTACCCTCGGCTTTGGCATTATTTATTTTCTCAGCATTTTCTTGAGACAATTCCACCCACTCGCTGTGCATAGTGTGGTCCTCTATATTTTCTGATTTTATCGGCAAAAAAGTACCAAGCCCAACATGCAGAGTCACTTCAGCAAATTCCACGCCTTTATTTTTTAATTTTTCAATAAGTTCTGGAGTAAAATGAAAACCAGCAGTCGGTGCTGCCACTGAACCTTCCTGTTTGGCATAAACTGTTTGATAAATCTCCAATTGATCTGGTTCATTTTTTACATATGGTGGTACAGGAATATGCCCATATTTATTGGCTTTTTCTCTTACCTGCTCGGCATTGTCAGGAAATTGAACCAAAATTGTACCATCATTTTCTTTGACCAGAGCATCACAATAAAAATTCGGGGCGAAACGCACTCGCATACCAGCACGCAAATGACGGCCGGGCTTGGCCAATACCCGCCAAACTCCTTGGTTGGGCATTTCGCGAATTAAAAAAATTTCCAATTTTTTAGATTTTAACAAAGGTTTATCTGGAACGCCATCTTTATTTATATCTTTTTCTATTGGTTCCAATGTCCCTAAAAGTCGAGCTTTAAAAACTTTGGAATTATTCCAAACCAATAAATCTCCAGACTGGAGATAATCCAAAATATCAAAAAAATGTTTATGTTCTATAGCTTTATTTTTTTTATCCACCACCATGAGACGAGAGTGATCACGTGGTTCAACAGGTTTTTGGGCAATAAGTTCTTCGGGTAAATTGTAATCAAAATCAAGAGTCTTCATAAATATTTTTGTCTGTTCAAATTATGTTCCTCCAAAGTCTTGGCATAATATACTTTACCATTCTTATCAGTTAGAAAGTACCAATAATTATTTTTTTGGGGATAAAGCGCAGCTTGAATGGACACTAAAGAAGGATTGCAAATCGGACCCAGAGGAAGACCGGGATATTTATAAGTATTCCAAGGTGAATTGGAGTCTCTATCTTCGGTAGTAGTAAACACACTACCGGATTTGCCAACTGCGTAGTGGATTGTTGAATCAGCCTGGAGTGCCCAATTGATATGGTAACGTCGCCAAAAAATATCAGCTACCATTTTCTTATCTTCTAGACTTCTCACTTCTTGCTCCAAAATACTGGCCATAGTTAAAATTTCAAAAAAACTTCTCCCACTCTTCTCAATATCACCCCACATTTCCGAAGTAATTTGTTTTTCTCGCTCCTGCAAAAGTTTATTAATAATATCCGGAACTGAAGAATTTTTGTATATACGATAAGTGTCTGGCGCTAGATAACCCTCATAACTTACATACCACGGTTTGTTTTGTAAAATTTTTAGATCCAAATCAATCTTTGGCGCGCCTTCTGCCCAAGTTTTATAATTAACTGCTGGCAAACCCGCATATTCAGTAATTTCCTCCTGTTGGAATTTACCTAAATTTTCCAAATAAATTGCTATGTCGCGGATTGTCCAACCAGGAATGATAGTGATCACTTCTTCACTTAAACCAGGTTGACCCAAAGCTTGGGCTACCCGCGCCAAAGTAATTGGTGCCACCACTTCAAACTCACCGATATTGATTTTTTTGTCTATTCCAGCCAAAGCCAAGTACTTCTTAAAAAACCAAGCACTACGAATAATATTTTCTTGTTCCAAACGTTTTGCCAAAGCACTCACACTTTCTCCTTGTTTAACCTCAAACTTCACCGATTCTGCTTTCTGTGTCGAAGCCGTATAAATTTCCGTATACAAAAACCAAAACCCAATTACCAGACAAGTAATTAAAATAACAAAACTTAATTTAAAAATTTTAAGATTGTTTATAAATTTAGAATTAAAAATTAAAAATTTTATAATTCTCTCTCGCCCACTCCAATCTCTCTGGTACCCCAATATCCACCCAAGCCCGGTCTGACTCATAAACATACAAGTCTTTCATCTGGGGAAAAACATCATATTCAATGCTAAATTCGGCTGAGGTCGGAAAATATTTTTCAATCTGCGGATTGAAAATATATACTCCACCATTAATAAACCCTGGTTCTTTTTTACCTTGTTTTTCCAAAAATTTTTCCAAATGATAATTTTTATCATATTGTAAAGTTCCATAAACTGAGGCATCTTCTACAAAACTCCCCAAAATCAAACCATCACTTTCCGGTTTCAAATAATGGAGCATTTGTGAAAAATCCACAGTAGTCAAAACATCACCATTCAGAATAATTGTCGGCTCGATTTTTTTTTCTGTATAAGATAAGCCGTGTTTGATCGCCCCCCCTGTCCCCAATTTTTTGTCTTCAATAGCGTAAATCAATTCCAAACCGTTCCTCATATTCCCCGCTCGGTCGTACAATTCTTTGGCCAAGTGACCAGCTGCCAAAATAACTTTTTCAATGCCAATTTTTTTCAATTTTTCCAATTGCCAATCCAAAACGGTTCGACCGCCAATCTCCAATAAAATTTTAGGAGTAGTCTTGGTGATCTCACCCAAACGAGTAGACAAACCCCCACAAAGAATAATCGCGTTCATAATAAATTTATCAGCCAAACATAAACTGGTTGAGTAAAATTACCCAAAAGCCAAGAAGACACCAAAACAAAAACCAAAGCATACAACATCCCACCGACAACATCTCTAGGGTAATGCACACCAACGTAAATACGCCCCAGAGCGACCAAACTGGCACAAATAAAAAAGAAAAAAATCCAAAACCAACCAGCACCGGCTAACACCGCCAAGAGATAAAAAATAAATGACATCATAGTATGATCAGAAGGAAAAGATTTGAAAACTTGCAAAGGCCTAATCAATTCTTTTATTTCAGGAAAATCCATCACCGGACGTGGATTTTTGAAAATTAGCGCTCCCAGCCAACTAACGGCCAAAGCCACTGCCGAAGAAGTGAGAATCAATTTGATAAATAATTTAAATTCTACTGGTGGCAAAACTACCAAACCCCAAGCTAAAACTAAAAAAATTAAAAAATAAATAAGATACTGAGCAAAAAAAACCATAACCACATCCAGCCAACGACGAACGCCTGTTTGTTCATTTATTTTCAAAAATAATTTTTGAGACCAAGACAATTTCATAAAACTTTTTTTAAAAATTGATAAATTTTATATTGAACCGGCCTAAATATTATATCATAAGCTGGCGGATATTCGTGATAAATACCACCAAAACCAGCTTTGAAACGAGTGACACCAGTCCAACGATCATTGACCGCCCAACAAAAATTATGAAAACAAGTATTTTGCCCATTGCCAAATTCTTGACGAGGCGACACGCCCCAAAAATCATAATAATCACAATTTAATTTTTTAGCCAGTTTGATACCTTCCCATTGTAAAAGATAAGGCGCCATTAAATTTCTAAATTCATTACTTGAAGCCCCATGCAAATAAACCGCCGTCTTACCTTGAATCAGCAAAATATTAGAAGCCAAAGCTCGTCCCTGATAATAAGCTGTGAGCTGGTGACAGATCGACAAGGCCAACATCTTTCGATAATATTTTTTTTCATGACTTTTAAATTTGTCACGCAAAATAGTTTTTTCATTCAATTCCCAAAAAATATCAGAATTTTTTTCTGATTTTATTTCTAAACCATTTTTTTCGGCTAAATGAATATTATAGCGAGTTTTTGCGTGCATTCCTGCCAATAAATTTTCCTCTGATTTATCCAAAGCCAAAATTAATGTTTGCCGTGGTTGTCTGTTTTTGGTTGTCGTTGATTGATAAAAATTAAATTCCGGTAAAAAATTTACTGGCTCCAAACGTAAAAATAAATAACCTTGCTGCAAAAAATATTCCAACAATTCTTGAGGTAATTTGCCATCCGGCATTTGCACTCTAGGTAAATATAAATATTTACCAAGGCCTGGCAAACGATGTTCAAAACCTTGAATAAAATTTTGTCCAAACTCCACTCGGACTGCCTTTCGGCCAAAATCAGATTGAAATTCTCCCCAGTCCCAAGATTGCAAAAATTCACTTAAATTATGCTCTTTTTGGCATTTTTCCCATTTATCTCTATTTTGGCAAATTTTGATTTCCATGGTCTTATTTTAGCGGAAAAATCTCAATTTGGCAATTATCCGCCATTGGCTCTTGATTTTATTTAATATTTGATGTATAATATGCCCAGTTTTATTACAGTCTCCAACCATTTGGAAAAGTTTTAAAATTTAAAATTAAAAATTTAAAATTGACTAATATGGGTCTCCCATCCAAACAAAGAACCAGTCGTTCCAAACGCGAAAGAGCTTCACATTTTGCTCTCAAAACCAAAACCAGTGGTAAATGTGAAAAATGCGGTTCAACCACCACCCCACATCGTGCTTGCGCCAGCTGTGGTCACTATCGTGGTCGCCAAGTAATAAAAGTGGAAAAACGCGCCGCTCGCGCCACTCGTCGAAAAAAATTGATTGGCAAAAAATAATTAGTTTATATATTATGCCCAATCGCCATCTTGCTCGCTGTATCGCCATGCAAACACTCTATGAGTGGGACTTTCGTGGTCAACCAACAGCAGTTTTACCAGCAATGATGGAAAATAATTTACAAGAATTTGGCAGCGGTCTAGATGATGAAAAAAAATACGTAATTGACACAGTAGATGGAGTAGTAAAAAACCAAAAAGCCATTGATGAAATAATCGGTCAATTTGCTTCACACTGGCCCTTGGAGCAGATCACTATAGTGGACAGAAATATTTTGCGCATTGGAGTTTATGAGCTTAAATTCAGTCAAGAAATACCTGACAAAGTAGCTATCAACGAAGCTATTGAAGTTGCCAAGACTTACGGTGGCCCAACTTCTGGTAAATTTATCAATGGAGTTCTCGGCGCCATCTATAACAGCATGAATAAAAAAGAGAAATAATAAAATAATATGGAAACAGTCCCAGCTTACCAAGAAAAAAAATTTAAAAATTTAGAAAAAATTATCGGAATCAAATTTAACAATCCCAATTACTTGGTGCAAGCTTTGGTACATAGATCATATTTAAATGAAAACCGAGAATTTCCTTTGGGACACAATGAACGTTTGGAATTCTTGGGAGATGCTGTATTGGAATTGGTCGTAACAGAATTTCTTTTTCAAAATTACTTAAACCCCGAAGGAGAACTTACTTCTTGGAGAGCAGCTCTGGTAAACGCTATCATGTGTGCCCGAGTAGCCAAAGAATTAGGTTTTGAAGAATATTTATTCTTAAGTCACGGAGAAAGTAAAGATGCCGGCACCAAAGCTCGAGAATACATTTTGGCTAATGTTTTGGAAGCGGTTATCGGCGCCATCTATATTGATCAGGGTTGGGAAATAGCTAAACAATTTATTTTACGCTTTGTAGTAACCAAATTACCAGAAGTTTTAGAAAATGGACTTTGGATGGATGCCAAATCACGTTTTCAGGAATCAGCTCAAGAGATTATTGGTATAACCCCCAATTACAAGGTATTGGAAGAAGCCGGTCCAGACCACGCCAAAGAATTTGTAGTGGGAGTTTATTTAGACAAAGAAAAAATTGCCGAAGGCCGAGGCACCAGTAAACAAGAGGCTCAAACTGATGCTGCAGAAAATGCCCTAAAAATTAAAAAATGGAAAGGTCCTCATGTAGAAATAGAAGAAAGAAAATTGGGTGATGAATATTTAGGTTGAAAAATACTTCAAGACACCAGCGCTGCTAGCTCAATTGGTTAGAGCAGGGGCCTCTTAAGCCCAAGGTTCTGGGTTCGATTCCCAGGCGGCGCACCAGGCTCCGTTTCACTGCGCCTGGCAAGCCAGTGACAAACACTACAATTAGCTTGCTCAGTAAAACAAAATAGGATCAAGCCTCTGTGGTGTAATGGATAACACAACGGTCTTCGGAACCGTTGATCCGGGTTCGATTCCTGGCGGAGGCACCATGTAGTGAGCGGTTCTGGGCGACCTAGAGGGTTACCTCTCTAGTACAAGTCGCCAACTGACCGAGACACTTAAAAAGACACCAGTTTTAGGTGTTTTTTTGATTGACTTAGTGGCTCAGTAAAGGTAAACTTAAGGCATATGTTAGATAATAAACAAGGAGAAATAATTAAAAAATTATTTGAAGATGCTCAAAAAAATGGGATGCTAAATTATATTTTTTGTTTATTAAGAGTTGGGAGTATTGAAAATGAAATAGAAGATATATTTGTTACTATCAACCAATTAAGCAAGAAATTTAATAAGGCCGAATATGGTAAGTTATACAACTTAATAACACTAGAGAAATCTCTCGAACTTTTTGTAAATCTAATACGTGGTAAAAAAGACCAAAGGTATGATCCCCATCCTTTCAGATCACTTTATAAGTTGGATGGCCAACAATATAAAAGACCGGACAGATTTGATATGTTGAATTTTCTAATAAATATATATAAGGAAGAAAATTTGACTTTATTTTGTGATTTCTTTAATTCTCTTAAACGGGAAACATCTTCTGACAGTGATAATAAACTCAATATATGTAATTTTATATTAGATTTTAGTGATACATATTTTGAGGAATTAAAAAAGTTTAATCAATATCCAAAGATATATAATATATCAAGTGGTTTTACCACCCTTGAATTGCTGACGGGGGGAGATTTTGGTTTAGTCGGTTTTAATTTGCACCATTCAAATGGATCAGTTTCTACTTTTACCAGGGAAAACGGTAAAGCTCTTTGTCTCAATTTAGACATATCAGAAGAAGTTATACCTTTCGTAGGTGACCTTGGTAAATTACAACCGATGTGGATGTATAATGGTAGACCATTATATGAATTTGGTGTTTCTGGTCGTTATAATAAAATTGGTGAGTGGAAACCGCTGGTCTACCCAGGAGAAAGTCAATTAATTTATGACAAAGTTCAAGAAATGAGGAATGCTGGAGTTGATGATAAAATTGTGTCCTGCTTCTTCTATATGATGATTACTTGTCATCATTGTATAGAATTTATTGTTACAGGCAATTTTTCATTGCCAGACGATTACAGCCAGATGAATTTTTCTAGCACAAACAAAGAAAAGGAATTTATAATGCATATAAATAAAATTGAACTACCGGAGGTTGACAATTATTCAGCCAACTTAAAAGTATACGATTGCACCATGCAACTACCAGGTATTGATACAGAAGACATAAAAGATGCTTTAATCGCCATAGACACATTTTTAGCCAGACTTTCTTTTCATTTTTCTGCAAAATATGATTGGTTACTAAAATATAATATTGTTGACAGTGATCCCGGTATGGCTCATATAAAAGATAACGACCTTATTGATAAATTTTTGAAAAATTTTAATACTAAAAGTTCTTTAATTGCCGACGTTGCCATTCATTGGTATAACAGCGCAAAACAAACAAAGAATGTTTTTCAAAAATTTTTAAGCTACTGCATTTCAATAGAGTCAATTCTTGTTCCTTACAGTAATAATGAAATTAATTTAAGTACTGTAACACAGGAAAGGCTTGGATCCAATTTAATTAATGATAAGTTAGCATGTATACGAAACAAATTTAGTTTATATGAAACAGATCCTGAAAAATTTATTCGTGAGAGTTACTTTGAATGTATAGTCGGCTTAAAAAAAAGAATAACTCAGTCATTAAAAACTATATTTGGAGAATCTGATCAGTGTTATATTTTATTCTGTACAAAATCTGACAAATTGGATATTTATGATATAAGGAGTGGTTTGGCCCACGGAAATTTGAAGAATTATGAAGAAAAAGATATTGAGATAGTCTCAAAAAGAGTAGGAGACGTAGAATATATTTCTCGCAAACTTATTTATAGAATATTGATAAATGATCAAGAAACCAATGACGAAAACACATACTCCCATTTGAATTTTTCTCTCAGTAGAATGACCAATGACCCCAGAACCACAGGTTTGTGCACATCGTTATCTATGATACCCAATAAGGATTGGAAAATTAAACTGGATTGGCTTCTTTAAGTATATTATGGCAGATATTAAAAATAAAATTATCGTGAATAGAGCATCATTTTTATATAAGGATGGTTTATTTATTAATGACTATAATTTAATATATTTTTTAGTTGATAAAATTGTTGTGGGTGATAGGAAACACAAAGAATTTTGTACAGAAAAAATATTATCAAAGTTACAAGAAAAAGCATGGCGAAAAAAATATAGTTCTTATAACTTTATTTTTTTAATGCAAGAATATTTTATTAATAGCAAAATTCTAGATATAAATTTTATAATGGCCTGCCAAGTTTTAGAAAATATGTATTTTTATACTTTTGATGATGATCCAAATTTCGGCACCAAAGTAAAAAATTTCTATAATTTACTTTTTAAATATAAATTTAGAAAAGATTCTAAAAATATCATCCGAATTTTGAGAAATAATGTAGCACATTCAGGTTTAATTGAAGGAGTGCCAAATAAATTACCGCGTGAATTAAAAGATATCAAAAAAGTAAAGGAGTTTTTGGACAAGGAAAAGGGTGGATTAAGAGCATTGGCATTTGAAACCACGTATCTTATAGAAAACATTTTTATTCGTATAATTGGTCTTAAGGACGAAGATTTGGGCAGGAATGGAAGACCACCAGAGCACAGTATCTTTTTTAAAGTAAATTAGAAAGAGAGGCCTAACACCTCTCTTTTAAATTCATATTGCTAATCCATCGGCCAGTTCTCTTTAAATGCTTCACTAACTATCGTTGCTTCCTGATCCTTATTCACCCCGTACTTCTGCATCACCTGCCCTCTATAAATATCTGCTAGTCGGTTATATTCATCAGTATTCTTTTGGAAATTATTCACATTATCCATTGGGTACTTTTTCTCGGCTTCGTTTCTTGCTTTATCCTCAGCGGCCACAATTTCTTTAAAAAATTGTCTACGTTGGCTTTCACTTAGACCAAACTTGTCTTCGCTCTTACTTTTTTGTGCTAAATATTCTTCCAGCTTATCTTTAATTTGTATCGTCGTTTTGTACCCAGAGCGATTATTGGAACTGGCGATACTGGCATTCACATTACCAAGCTCGCCACCTGGTGCCCAGATTGCACTAGCAACATCATACATGCCATTTATTGATTCCTTATCCGAATACAGATTTAAAATTATTTCATCAATATCTTTGTCCTTGTTGGTTAAATCAGAAATAATTTTATCTACCGTCGGTTTTACTTGCTCAACCTTAATTGTTGTTGGCACCACCACCTTGTAAGACATTCTTTTGTTGGTAGGTAACTTTTTTAGTTCAGCAGTAGTGTAATCAGACAAACTTTTATCGCCCATAGCCTTACGACTCATGTCTTCGGTTTTTACAATCTCATAACTCACAGCACTTGTAGTAGTGTCTATTTTTTCTTCTGGATTGTTTGGCTTATTGTCCGTATTTTCAACGCTTACAACTTCTTTGTTTTCATCTGGCAGTTTTTCTACTGGCGGAGCGATTGCTACAATCGCTATAAAATCTATCACCCATAAAGAAATAAATATAATCGAAATTATTCTTCTTGTTGCTTTGTCTCTCAGCAACATTTTATATAGTGTCGGCTTTATCATACCTACTATCCACAAAATAGGTATAATTACTAACAACAGAACCAAGATAGTCATATTGTTTGTTAAGTTAATAATTACTTAGGCCGAAGAGTTTTTGTATATAACAAAAACGGACGCCCGACCTGCGAAACAACATTTGGCGTCCGAAGATGCCTCTTGTGTTTTGGTCGGAACGCCCGTTCCAACTCACAAGAAGGCACAAAAACTAGTAAGCTTTTGGTTTGCTCTTCGGACTATAATAATGTTGTTTCGCATTAATAATATACTAGATTTTAGCTAAATTGTAAAGAACAACCGAATTTTTAACCCTGTAATATAAGCTCTTTATCTTTTAATATTAATCGGCTACGGAGGTTGCTTAGCAACTCTCTTTTCTCGTAAACTGATCCATCTTTGAGCAAATATTTGGCATAGTTTTTCATATCAATACTTTTTTGTTTGACCACCTCCTCTCCTTGCATCCCCAGTACTGCTAATCGGAATTTACTGTACTTGTCTATTTCTTCCGTCAATTTTTCTTTCATTCCCAATTTGTCCAAACTTACCTGATCAACCACTTTCAAAAGTTGTTCAGTCAAATCGGTTTCGTTTATCGGTTTGCACTGACAATTTTTATCTCTACTTTTGGTACAAATATAATAAACATGGCGGTTGTAGCCGCCGTCTTTAAGTTGTTTAAATTTTTCATCGGCAGTTATTCCCGATCCGCAGTGTCCGCATTTAATTAATCTAGTGAAAGCAAATTCTTTGGCGACAGACTTATCTATCTCTTGTGACTTAATTTGTTCTTGGACTCGTTCAAATAATTCTTTACTAATAATTGGTTCGTGCACTCCCGTGTACCAATTGCCACTGCCTCTTGGGTATTCAAAAACTCCGTAGTAAAAGGAGTTTTTGAGAAGAATGTATAAATTGCCGAGTGAGAGATTTTTGCCGTTTTTAGTTTTGAAATGTATTTCGTCTTTGAGCCAAGCATATACTCGTCGTCCGCTCCAACCATCCAAACCAACCTTTTCAAATATCTGCTTCATGATTGCTCCTCGCTCGGGATCTACAATTACACTACATGGTCGGTCAGTTCGTTTTTCATTCAAGTATCCGGTTGGTGCACAAACTGGCCACAAACCCATTTCCACCCTGGCTCGCAGTCCTCGTTTAATATTTATACTCTTGGTATCATTTTCAAGTTTAGCTTGACTGCCTAAAATCATGAACAAGAATTTTTCGTTTGGGTTATTCGTGAATGTCTGACTGTAGGTTCTGATTTCAATTAAAAATCCTTGATCCATTAAGTCCACTACTTTCCCCAGATCGCCTGCGTTTCTACTAATTCTATCAGGGTGCCAGCAAATAATGCCCGTATATTTACCAGCCTTAATTTCTTCTAGAAGCTCATTAAATACAGGCCGTTCGCCAACATCCTTAGCAGAATGGCTTTCTCGTTTAATTCCTTGAATCTTAAGCCCCTCACGCTCGGCCATGGCAGTCATTTCTTTCACTTGGGATTCAATGGAAAGAGCCTGTTGTTCATCAGATTCGGTCGATTTACGCGCGTAAAGGCAGTATTTTACCTTTGGTTTCGGGGTTACCCCTTGGGGGTTGCTTTTTATCATCATAGGTTTGTTTTTTCTTACAAACACATTAATGACGCAACCCCTCCAGAGAGTCCAGACCGAGAGTAGGCAAACTGTAGATAACTTTAAACCTCGTAAATGCCTTTTCCTGGTCGAAGTTCAAAGGTTTTGCCCCAACCACCAGAGCGGCTTCCACTATCAGAAAACCTACCTTTGTGCCATCTTGCATGACGGATTATCATGCAACAGGGTTCGGTATAACTTTTTGTGAGGTCCTTAACAATAATCGCATTAACGAGCAAGGAGAAAGCGTCTGCTAGATCAACGAATGTAACAATGTTGAAGTCAGTGATTTGTTCCCTAAGTTCTTCAGCACCAATGAATGGAAAGAGAATCAAACCTTTTTGAATACGATTAGTGGTTGAGATTAACCGCTCACGTTTATTGCCATTGCCAGCAACATTTACACCAATAACTTCAACATGTGAATCATCATTCAGTTCTTCTTTAAGTTGCTGAGTGAGTGATGCTTGATATGCTACCTCTTCAACAAATATTTTTACATCTTTATGGTCCTCTTGCTGTTTAACCAACTCTTTCACTTTATCTATTGTTTGGGGGAATGTCAGATGCTTATTTATTGGATGAGGCAAAATGTAGGTCTTATATTCCTTGTTTTCAGTTTCATAAACCTTAGCACTAACAATTGCCGTACGGCAGGCGTTATCTCTTTGTCCAATGGCAGGATCAATTGCAATCGCTGTGAATAGTAGACGATGTTTTGGTTCGGAATCGCTGTTTGGCAAAACCGAATAGCCAGTCAGCCATCTTTTATCTACTATTGGTTCTGAGTCATCAATAATCTGCAAAAGCATTTCTCGGGCATAACTAATCATATCGCCAGTTTTTTCAAATTCCGATTTAACATCTTTTATGGTCGGATATTTGCCTGGCCACATACTATTTTCCACCCCATTTTTGTCCAAGTATATTGCTGGGTACTGACGATAAGTACCTTTGATCTTTCTATCAAGGATACCAGTTTTCAATCGCATCATTACTGAATCTTGATGAAGTAAATTACCGACAATTATTATTTTAGTATTCCTGTCACCCAAGTGCATGACATCACCCATGAGCCATGTATAGATTTTATCCCGTGATTCTTTGGTGCGAACAGAATTAATATCTTCCAAGTCATCAGCGATGATTAAGTCGGGACGATTGGCTCCATATTTGGTACCACGGATACCTTGTTCAATTGAGGCAACGGTGATTTTGGCATTATATTTGTTAAGCACCAGACTGGACGAACGCCATTCACCTGTTTCTTCTTTAAATGGTCCTAAATCCAAACGCAGAAATGGATTGTTTTCCAATTCGTATCTAACGTTTACCAGCAAAGCCCGAGCTTGTTCCATAGTTTGGGTGAGAATGACCACATACTTCTTTTGTAGCATTCCAATTATCGCCCAGATAACATAGGCCTGAGTAATAATGGTTGTCTTACCACTGCCACGAAAAGCTGTGATGACCAAAGTTTCGTTGTCTCCGTTCTGTGCCAAGTTAAATATTTCTTTTTGAAATTCCGCTGTCTGGTATTTAACATGGGCAAAGAAATAATAATGAAAGAACCAATAGAAACTTTTGGTGACGATTTCTTTTCGCAGTACTGAATCATAAATCATCTTAGCCACAACACTATCTGCGGTAGGTTCTTGTGTATTGGCTGGTTTATTTGTTTCCATATGCTTCATCGTTAAGTCCAGCCAAAGATAGAGCCTTTTTAATTAATGCTTCCTGCTCAGGAGTCAATTCTTCTTTTACTGACAAGTTACCGCTAATTTCCACCATTCGTTTACTGTACTTTTCATGATTATGATCCAGCCAGTATTTGATAGCAGACATACTGCGTTGCTTAATGGCACTAATCAGCTGGGATTCGGCTACGTCGTTCCAAGTGGCTCGACCTTCAGCTGAAGCTGTGTCTACTTGTTGTTTGAAGTCTTTGTCCTTGCACCACCTATAAAAGGTGGACTTGGGAACTCCAACCCGACTACAAGCGGAGCTTATAATCGGATTGGTTTTTAACTCATTCAAGAGTTCTTTTTTGATTTTACTATTCTTCATACAAATGGGGTTAACTAATTTTTATTGCCTTTTGTCCGGTAATGCGTTCCCAGCGATTGCGAATAACCTCGGCATACACTGGTGACTTTTCCATAATGTAGCAACGGCGTTTCATTTTGGTGGCAGCGATCAATGTGCTACCACTACCACCAAATGGTTCGACAATAAGGTCACCACGTTTAGTGAGGACTTTGATGTAAGGAATGAGAATTTCCAGTGGTTTAGTACCAAAGATAATACCCTGGCCAGAGTGTTTGGCGTCGTCAGCATTAAATTCAATAAAATCACTAGGACAAATCTTTTTGCCTTTTTCATAACCCTCCCACTGTGGTTTGCCAGAGATGGCATACAAAGCAGTTTCGTATTCGTTTTGCAGAAGTTCTTCTTCTGGGTTCATGTTAAATTCTCCAGTATGACTATCTGAGACACCAACCATGGCGATGTCATGTTTCGAGAAGAATTTATATTTTCCAGCGAATCCCTGCGTTCTGTTGGGGAGGTGCCACACGATCATATTTTTCACTTTCCAGTACTTTTCCATTTCGCCCCAAATCGTACGAATGTTTTTCCAATTTTCGTACACAATAATTGAAAAGTCGGGCTTTTGGATTTTGTTAATGTTGGACATCCAAAGTTCAGTAAAATTATCTGGCAACACATCAGTTTCCAAATATTTACGATCTCGTTTGTAACCAAATCCTTCGGTTGGTTTGCCATTCTTTTTCTTACCACGAAGGTAGTCAAGAATATATGGCGGATCAGTGAAGCACATGTCTGCTTTCTCATCGCCCATGAGTTTGAGCATATCTGCTTCCACAGTTGAATCGCCAACCATTAGACGACTTTCACCGAGTTGCCAAACATCTTGCTTTTTCATCTCGATTTGCTTGATGTTTAACTTCTCCAATTCTTTATTAAGATCAAATTGCTCTGGCTCGGATTCAATCTCAAAAATATCGTCCAGTTCTTCACTGGAAAATCCAATATCTTTAAGGAGTGATTCATCAAACTCTGCCAACAGTTTGAAATTAAATTCTCCTTGATTTTTGTTTAAGCGGACGCAGAGCTCGGCTTCTCGTTTGGGGTCTTCAATGTTCACCCAAACAGTAGGAACTTTTTCAATTCCCATTTTCTTGAAAATTTCATACC
>CAZQHU010000005.1:0-51206 GCA_964592785.1 uncultured Gammaproteobacteria bacterium
ATTCTTCTGGCAACATCTCTGCCTCTGGTACATTGCAAATGTTTGGTAATGCCAGCCTTCTTGGTTCACTCACCGCTACCTCCAACACTTCTTCCCTCCGTTCTCTCAAACTCTCCTCTCTCACCTCTGCTCCTGATTCCACTGCTGGTAATATTTACTTCAACTCTGGAGATGGTAAGTTCTATGGTTATACTTCCGACGGTGTAGCAGTAGACCTGGGACAAAGTGCTGCTGCTGGCACTGGTAGTAATTGGTCTTATGATACCAACTACGGAGCTTCTGTCATTACTCCTTCTACTACTATTCCAGTGTGGGTCAAGAGTGGTTTATATACTTCTAGTTCAGTCAAAATTGCTGGCGGAGGAAATAGTTATTTAGACATTGGTGGGGATGGAAATGGCCTAAGTCAAATGTTTATCTCGGCCTCTTCTACTGTTGCCAAACCACTAGTTATCCGCGCCAATGTCAACCAAACAAGTAATCTTACAGAATGGCAGTATGCCAACGGGAATCTGATTGCTTCTGTAGCTTCATCTTCAGAAACTTTTGGGGGTGCGTTAGATACTACGGATTATTCTCTATTAAGTTTGGGCTATAGAAATAGTTCGGCAGATGAACGTTCAGGTGTAATTGCTTTGTATGGTGGGATGCTCGCGTTTATAGATGATGGTACTTCAGTGATGGGCGGAAGCTTAAAAACATATTTGACTGGTAGTGAACTAACTATAGGTTCTTCTGATGGTAATTCCACTTCTACTTATGCAAATGAATATATTTCTTTCATGAAACAAGACGGCTATGGCGCGGGTAAATTTTATGTTGATTCCTTTGGCAGTGTTTCAGCTTCTGGTACTATTCAATCTTTTATGCCGGCCAGCTTGGGTGGGGCTTATGATTATGCCCAAAAATGGTATGGTGAGGATGGGAGTTTGATTGCTTTCTTATCTACAAGTACTGGTAATTTTACTTTACCAAATAATTTACAAGTACCTGTAGCCGGATTAGCAGCTTTTGAGTTGGGCACAACTGGTCATTCCGGAGTATTGAGTTTGAAAGGAAATGGTGGCGCGGGCATGGGAGCTTTAGCTGTTTATGATATAACTAATAGTTTTATTTCAGGTCTTTATTATGATGCTGGCTGGATGATTGGCAGTCGAGAAGGAACTGTCACTTCTACTTTTACCAATAATATAACTGGTGATGGAGCTTTGACTTTGTTTACTCAAGATAGTTATGGTGCAGGTACTTTCAAGGTTGATTACTCTGGCAACATCTCTGCCTCTGGTACATTGCAAATGTTTGGTAATACCACCCTTCTTGGTTCTCTCACCGCTACCTCCAACACTTCTTCCCTCCGTTCTCTCAAACTCTCCTCTCTCACCTCTGCTCCTGATTCCACTGCTGGTAATATTTACTTCAACTCTGGAGATGGTAAGTTCTATGGTTATACTTCCGACGGTGTAGCAGTAGACCTGGGACAAAGTGCTGCTGCTGGGGGCTCTACCAACTGGTCTTTTGATACCAACTATGGAGCTTCTGTCATTACTCCTTCTACCACTATTCCAGTGTGGGTCAAGGATAAATTCTATGCTTCTAGCACCATTATTTCTTCTATGCCGGCCAGCTTGGGTGGGGCTTATGATTATGCCCAACGTTGGTTTGATAATGTTGGAAATGAAATTGCTAGTCTGTCTACAAGTACGCAAGCAGTTGTTTTTCCTGGGGGTGAAAGTATGCAAACTGCAGAGTATCCTTGGTTAAGTTTAGGTAGTTCAAGTCGTAAAGGTGTTTTGGATATTTGGTATGAAGGTGTAATTCTTTTGAGAAGAGAAGCTGGTTATGTGGGTGCGGTGTTGGATTATGGCGCACTTACATTGGGGGCAGAAACAGCTACTACCACTTATGGGGCAGATGCTCTTACTTTTTTGAAACAAGATGGCTATGATAATGGTTTATTTAGCATTGACTCATCTGGTAATGTTTCAGCTTCTGGTACACTTTCTGCTTTTGGAAATTTTACAACTTATGGCAGTTCTATTCTTGGTGATTCTGATACTCTTGATAACACTCGTATTTATGGCCCTCTGGCTATGGGTGCAGACCCCACAGGCAATGCCATGCTCTATCTCAACTCTACTTCTTCAGATGCCACGCCACTTATTATTCGAGCGAACGCAACTCAGTCAGCAACATCCTATTTAACCAAGTGGGAGAGTGCTGAGGGTGGTTTTTTGGCATCTCTATCCTCGAGCACTGCTAATTATGTTGAATTGACTGTAGGTAATCAGGGTGGGAATAATGGAGTGATTATGGTTAAAGATGCATCTGGTTTTTCTAGTTTGTCAGGCGCAAGTTTATATTTAGGAGTGGTTAGTGGTAGTTATGACCAGGGCAGATTTTATGTGGATATTTATGGTAACACTGCTGCTTCTGGTACTCTCCAAGTGTATGGTAATACCACCCTCCTCGGTTCACTCACCGCTACCTCCAACACTTCTTCTCTCCGTTCCATCAAACTATCCTCTCTCACCTCTGCTCCTGACTCCACTGCTGGTAATATTTACTTCAACTCTGGAGATGGTAAGTTCTATGGTTATACTTCCGACGGTGTAGCAGTAGACCTGGGACAAAGTGGTGGTACTGGCTCTACCAACTGGTCTTATGATACCAACTATGGCACTTCAGTGCTTACCCCTTCTACCACCATTCCGGTGTGGTTCAAGGATACTATTTATGCATCTTCAACTTTGTTTGTTTCAGGAACTTCAACTCTTTATAATGTAGTTCCAGACATGGTGGGTGCGACTGGTTATGTTTCTACTTATAATCTTGGTGCTTCTACTACGCGTTGGGCCAATGTTTGGACCGAATATTTACATGTTGGTTCTAGCACTTGGTCTATTACCCAAGGTAATGATGGACGCTTAAGTTTTACTAATAGTCTTGATGATAGTGAAATTTTGAGTTTTAATGCTAGTGGACAAGTGATAAACGAACAAGGTTTATTTACTTCTGGAGTGACTCAAACTTCTCCCACTTTAGGGGATGAATTATTTAGTGATACCGGTTTTGAAAATTGGACAGATCCTAGCACGCTTGCAGATTGGTCTACTTTGCTTTTGGGTGATGAAACAACTGGAAGTGCGGTTCGAGAAGGTACAGAAAAACATAGTGGTTCTTATTCTGTGAAAATATCCAATGGAACAACTGATGCTGATATGGCTTTGGTTGCTACGGGTGGGGCAGTAGATAATGAAACTTTTAAGATAACTTATTGGACAAAAAATGGTACTGGGAAAATTGCTTTTGGTTTGCTGGATGCCTTAGATGATGGGAAAGTATATAATTTTACTGGTGTGAATGCAGGAACTTGGACGACTTTGGTTGATTGGGTGACCACAGATCAATACTATGAAGTAGATGCAGTTGATTGGACGCAAGTGACTCTAGACAATTTGAATGCTCCTGATACTGGGACGGCTTATCCTTTCTTTGTTTCCCCTCAGGGTGAAGGTTCAGCTACCAAGTATGGTTATGTTGATGATGTTTCTTTTAAGGCATATTCTGCTACTCCTGTTGTTAATTCTTTTGTCTTGGATACTCAGAGCGCTATTGGAGATAGCAGCTATTTATTAAATGTTAAAAATAATGGAACATCTTATTTAACTCTCAATGGAGCTGGAGTTTTAGCTGTATCTGATGCCACAATATCCAATAATATTGATGTGACTAATAATTTAAATATTGCTGGAGCTTTTAATTTTACTACTACCACAGTCTCTAGTACTATAAGTTTTGCAACGAGTACTTACTTTACTACTGCAGGTAATACTTCCCATGCTTTTATCTTTGATGCTACAAATTTTTCTGATGATGGCAACCAATATCTTTTTTCAGTAAGAAGCGCAGGTGTACCTAAATTTAGTATCTCTAGTAGTGGACGTATTGATACCGCAGGTACTATTTATGTAAATGGTGATTACGGAGTGGGTGGTTCACCAGGTGACTTTGCTGAAGAAGTGGATGTATTAGCGAGTGAAATAGTTGAACCTGGTGATGTTATGATGGTTGATTTTGATAATGTTGATACTTATAGAAAAACCACTTCTACTTATGAACAGAAGTTAACCGGTGTTATTTCCACTGCACCGACAATTGTTTTGGGTAGTGGTAGAACCAGTAGTACAGCGATAATGGCCATGCTTGGGCGTGTGCCAGTAAAAGTGAGTTTGGAAAATGGTCCGATCAGAAAAGGTGATTATTTGGTGGCTTCTAGCGAGCCGGGTGTGGCTATGAAAGCGACTCAGCCAGCCATGGCTGTGGGCGTGGCTTTGGAAGATTATGAAGTGGCCACCAGTAGTACAGGAAAAATTTTGACTTTTGTTAATCCAAGATTTGTTTATGGTTTTGTTAATGAAAATGGACAGTTGACGGTTTTGGATGAAGAAATCGTTCCAGAAGCTACCGGCTTGCTTGATGGATTTAGTAGAAGTGTTGCTGGTAGTTTAAAGAAATTGGGTTTAGTTATTTATGAAGGAATAATAAAAGTTAAGGAATTGTTTGCTGATAAAGTAACCACGCAACAGATTTGTGTGGGTGGAACTTGTGTGGATGAAGAAACACTGAAAGCCCTACTGCAAAGAAATGATGTGACGCCTTTTGTTCCCAGTGAAGTGCCTGCTACCGAGTCGGTTGGTGATTCTTCCGGTGGTTCTTCAACGACTGAAAGTGAAACGACAAGCACAGAATCAGTATCAGAAGAAACCCCTGGTACTGAAACAACTACAGGATCTTCCTCTGACTCGTCAACAACCGAAGATGAGACTACGATTTCTGAAACAGAAATTGAGACACCAAGTGGTGAAGTTCCAGTGACAGAATCTCAGCCTGAAGTTGATCAGCCGGTAGCTGAAACTCCAACAGAGGAGCCACCATCTTCTGTTCCAGCACCTGAACCAGTCGTAGAGTCACCGCCACCAGCACCTGAACCAGCTCCAGTGGTGGAAGCTCCGGCTCCTCCAGCGCCTGCTCCTGAGTCTGCACCTGCGCCTACACCTGCTCCTGAACCAGCTCCGGCTAGTGAATAATTTTTAAATTCGAATATCGAAATCAGAAATAAATTATAATGACAGAAATACAAAAAAATAAATTATACGACTTAGAAGAAAGAACCCTTCAGTTTGCAAAATCTGTAAGGGTTTTTGTTAAAAGTATACCTAGAACAATTGCCAATATTGAAGATGGCAAACAATTGATAAGATCATCTGGTTCAGTTGGAGCTAATTATATAGAAGCCAATGAATCTCTCAGTGAGAAAGATTTTATTTTTAGAATAAAAATTAGCCGTAAAGAGGCTAAAGAAAGTAGATTTTGGTTAAAGTTAATTTTTATTGGTGGTAGTGATCACTTGGAAGAAGAAGCAAATAAACTGATACAGGAAGCTACTGAGTTAATGAATATTTTTGGTTCTATTATAAGAAAAAAAGAATAAAAAGTTTTAGAATTTTGGTTATTAGTATTTAGAATTTGTTTCGAATTTCTTATTTTGATATTCGTATTTGTTATTTTAGCTCACCCCATCTCTTACCAACATCAACATGCACTTCTACTGGTACTCGTAGTTTGACCACATTTTCCATTGTATTTTTTATTAGTTCTGCAGCTTGTTTTTCTAGTCCTTGGACTACCTCAAATACTAGTTCATCATGAACCTGTAAAATAAGTTTACAATTTCTGGTTGTTAATTTTGAGTTTTGAGTTTTTAATTTTGAATTTATTTCTATCATCGCCAGTTTCATCAGGTCGGCGGCTGTGCCTTGAATAGGCATATTGATAGCCATGCGTTCTCCGGCGCTTCGGAGTTGAAAATTGTCAGCTTGCAACTCTGGTATGTATCTTCTTCTGCCAAAAAGAGTTTCTACATAGCCGGATTGTTTGGCAAATTTTATAGTATTATCAAGATATTTTTTTACATCGCTAAAACCCTCAAAATATTTTTTGATAAAATCTTTGGCTTGCCAAGCGGGTATGCCAGTTCTCCAAGATAGTCCATAAGATCCCATACCGTAGAGCACGCCAAAATTTACTTCTTTGGCCGCATAGCGCATTTCTTTGGTAACATCCTCTGGCTTCACGCCATTGATAATAGCTGCGGTAGCTCGGTGAATATCTTCTCCCCGTTCAAAAATTTCTATCATTTTTTTATCTTCTGCCAGAGAAGCCACAATACGCAGTTCGATTTGTGAATAGTCAGCGACTATGAGAGAGTGGCCTTCTTCAGCCACAAAACAATCACGGATCTCCCGTCCAAGTTCAGTGCGTATGGGAATATTTTGTAAATTGGGTTCAGAGCTACTCAATCTGCCGGTGGTAGTGACCGCTTGATTAAAAGTGGTATGAATTCGTCCGGTATTTTTATCAATAAGTGCTGGCAAAACATCCACATAAGTATTTTGTAGTTTATTCAATTCGCGATGTTCCAAAATCATGGGGATTATAGGGTGTTCTTCAATAATTTTTTCCAATTCAGATTCAGCAGTGGAAAGACCGGTTTTGCCTTTTTTAATATTAGCAGTGGAAATTTGTAATTTCTCAAATAAAATTTCCCGCAATTGTAGTGGTGAAGCAATATTAAATTCTTGCCCTGCCTCTCGCCAGATTTTTTTGGTGACTTTTTCCAATTCCTTATTAACTTCAGAAGATAGATTTTTTAATTTTTTGGTATCTACAGCTACACCATTTAGTTCCATTTCTGCGAGTACTGGGATTAGGGCCATCTCTATTTTTTCAAATAATCCTTGATCATCAATGTCTTTCAATTGTTTTTTCATTTTGGGATAAAGTTCTAAACAATAGCGGAGTTCTTCAGCAGTGGTTTCTAGATTTCCACTAAATAAATTGCCTTGCTCGTTGGTTTCCAAGTTTTTTCCCAATTCTCTGATTACAATGCTTTTCAAATCGTGTGAACGAGTAGAAGAGTCGATGATATAGGAAGCGATCATGAGGTCAAATAAGTTTGCAGGTGGGCAAGTCTGTAAGTTTGTAAGTAGTGCTTTGGTGAGTTGTTTGAGATCATGGCCGACTAGAGTTTTGTTTTTATCTTCAAATATTTTTTTAAGTAAGGGATCCTTCAACTCTCCGCCCTGGGTGGATTCGCTCAGGATGACGTAAGTGTTTTTTTCAGTTGAGAATATGAAACCATTTTCAATTTCTTTGCAGGCGAAGACGTCGGTTTTTTTTATTTCTTCTAAAAAGTTTTTAAGGTTTTTTTCGGTTATTTCAATAATTTGTGATTTCAGATTTGTGATTTCAGATTTGTGATTTGTTTGTGTTTTGTTCTTTGTATTTTGTAATTTGTCATTAGAAATTCTTTTTAGTAGAGACCAAAATTCTAATTTTTTGAATAATTCAGAAATTTTTTCAACATCCATTTCTTTTACTTCACAATCTGCCAATTTAAAATCTAAGTCAGGCACATCACGTTTAATAGTTGCCAATTCATAACTCATCTCGGCGCTTTCCTCGCCAGCTTTTAGTTTTGCAATTACCGATGGTGTAAATTGACTTTTGACTTTCCCTCGACCTGAGCTCGGGACGAAGGTTGACTTTTGACTTTTGACTTGGGCATAGATGTCGTCTATACCGCCGATTTTTTGTATTAGTTCAGTCGCAGTCTTTTCACCAATCCCTGGCACGCCTGGGATATTGTCTGAAGCATCACCACGTAAAGCTTTGTAGTCAATAATATGCTCTGGTCCAAAACCATATTTTTTCTTTACTTCTTGGGTATCATACAAAACAGTATCACTCATGCCTTTGCGCATAGCGAAGACTTTGGTATTTTCGTTTACCAATTGCAGAGTATCCATATCGCCGGTGACAATGATTATTGTCATTCCGACCGAGCCTGTAGGGCGAGTGGAGGAATCCCGTGTAGTAAGGGATCCTTCGACTTCGGCCTTCGGCCTTCGCTCAGGATGACATTTGGAGGTGATTGTGCCGATCACATCGTCAGCTTCGTAGCCTTTCTTCGTATAAATTGGGATATCAAAAGCTCGAGCTACATCGTAGCAAAGAGGAATTTGGTCATAGAGTTCTTGGTCAGCTTTGACACGAGTAGCTTTGTAATCTGCGGAAATTTTGTCTCTAAAGGTTCCACCGGCCACATCAAAGCTCACTGCCAAATAATCTGGTTTCAGATCATTCATTACTTTCAAAAGCATGGTGGTAAAACCATAAACAGCATTAACCATTGTACCCTTGGAAGTCATGGGAGGTAGAGCGTGGTAAGCGCGATGGATAATAGCATTACCATCCAGAATGACGAATTTTTTATTTTCCATAATGAAAGTATTGTACCACGCTCTGTGGGTATTGACAAAAGATAAAAAATATACTAAGATAGCGTCGTTCTTTTGGAGGTTCACCATGCCGTCGGAGTTCGATGAACTGGTTTCTTCGGAGGCGTATTTGCCCACAGAGATTCAGACCAAGGTCTGGCGCGGGTGGTTGGTGGTGATGCTGATTCATGTGGCGGTGATCGCCCACATGTTGGCGTCGACGCCATACTGAAAAGCCCGTTGAGGACGCGGGCCATGGAGGAGGACAATAAGCCGTCCAATCCCATGCTTATATACTTAGTTTATGGGTGTATAAGCAGGAGGTATATTGGACGGTTTTTTGTTATACAAAAAAATACCTTGTCAGAGTATTTTTAAAACAAAAAACCATCCACAAAACTCCTTCCCTAAATATTCAAATATTTTGAAAATTTAGGGCTGGTGTGGATGGTTTCCTGTGAAACTCCCTCCCCAACAGCCATCAGTCTCTTTGATGTTTGTGTCCGGCTTGGTTAACCGGGACACGGGGGATTGCGCTGCATGTCCCCCATCATTGTTGTTGGGATCCTAGTTGTAGGAGCGCAAAGCGCTCACCTTCGACCTCGTCGTCTGTTCCTCCATCTGGTAGGGATAGGAAGCGTTCAGCTCGACGCCGATCGACAGCAACGTCGGCGTGATGTCCAGCGGATCCACCTCCGTCACCATGTTGTGGCCGAGGTACATCCCCAGGTATTGGTCCAGAGGCGTGGCCAGCGTGAAGTTCAGGAGGATGTCCGCCTCCTCCTTCGTCGCCAGCTTGTCGATGCCACAGACATCGATGGTCACCAGGCCGATCGGCATCTGGGCAACGGGGCCGCAACCGACCTCGATCGCGCTCGCCGAGACGGGGGCGATGAGGAAGATGATCACGGCCAGGAACGAAGCGATGAGGATCGGGGGGCCGGTGTTGCGGCGCATGGTTCCTCCTTGTGTGACGAGTTGAATTCGTGCAACCAAGAGCGCGCCTGCTCTGGAATGCAATATTGATGTTACTCTTTATTTTTTTTATTGTCAATTTTGGCTGTGGATTGATTTAAAATAAATAAAAAATCAACTCATTTGGAGTTGATTTAAAATGTTTGTGGGCCGGGCAGAAGTGCGGCCCCACGTTGCATCAGTAGAGATGCTAAATGGAAAAATAGGACTTCTGCCCAGGTAGCAACGGTGATCGTCTCAGGACACGGCCTTCGCTTGTTCACCTCGACGTGATCATTTTGCGCATAAGCGCCTCCGTAGGGAATTGCCACACAGGTTTGCACCTGCCTGTCTATTTTTTCATATTATTTTATTTGTGTCAAATTACTTGATTTTTTTTCTAATTTTGTTATAATCATTTTCATTGTGGTACGGTAGCTCCGCCTTCGCACTAGTGCTTTGGCGGGCAAGCAAGTGGTATAATAAAAATAGTGGTCGCATGGTGAAGTAGCTAACACTGCGGTCTGCAAAACCGCCATTCGTGGGTGCAAATCCCACTGCGACCTCCAAATAAAAAATCCCGATAAAATCGGGATTTTCTTTTATTTGAGATAAGCAATCTTTCGACTGCAGTACCAAGCTCTCCAACTGCCGTCTTTCAATCTTTTATCAATTGCCCATTCAGTAGCTTTTTTGTAATCAAGCTTGTCAGCATTACTAATATCTTTGTGAATGGAGTTGATTTGCCAAAGTCCCAGGTCTACACTACGATTATTATTCACACCCATGGCATCTGGATTCCAACGGCTTTCACAAGTGATAATAACTTCAGCCTCTGCTGGATCTAGGCCAGCGTCAGCTACTTGTTTCAAAACCCATTCTTTCATTGGGAGTTCTTCTATCACTTCTTCGATCATTAGAGCTTCAGAAGTGTTTTTTAGAGATTGAAAAATACCATTGAAAGGAAATTCTGCCTTGGCAGTTTGGACAATAAGCATAGAGCCCAAGAAAGAAACAGAAACTACCAAAGAAATGGCTCTACAAGTGTAGGATTTTTTAGTTAGATTAAAAAATTTCATATTTTACCTTTCTGCCGAAAGTTTGAGGTATCTAAAACCCTGAGATTAATCAGGGGTTCTTTCGACGCGCTATGATACTATATTTTTCATTTTTTGTCAATGGTTATATCCACAGTTTTGTTGTTTTTTTCGCTATATTTAGCTAAATTTGTTTGTTGGTTATTGAAGGCAAATCTTGCTTTTGAAGTTATTTGTGATATAATAAAAATGTTTTATGCCCATCCCTAATTTAAAACGACGTTCTTATGGATTTTCTGGTGGATCAAATAAACGTACTGTTCATGAGAATGGCCAAACCAAAAATTTAGAACCAGAACAAGAAATACAAGTCCCAAACAATAAAAAATGGCTAAAGATAGCCATTTTTCCGCTTTTGCTGATTTGGTATATTGTCAAAATTTTTCTTTGGCTTCTGGGAAAAAGGCCTAGATTTAGCCAAAAAACCAAAAAAGCCATCAAAGCCCGTTTGGGTTGGCTGGTTTTGACTGGGATGGTTTTTGTTTTAATTTTTGGCACTATTGCTGTGGCTTGGGTGAGTAGAGATTTACCAGATCCCGATCGTTTGACAGATCGTAAAGTTGCGCAAAGTACTAAGCTCTATGATCGCACTGGCCAGCATCTTCTGTATGAAGTTTTTGCAGATCAGAAGCGTACCATGGTCACTTTGGAGCAAATTCCTGAAAATTTGATCAATGGTGTGATTGCTACTGAAGATAGTCAATTTTATGAACACAAAGGTATTCGTCCTTTGAGTTTTATTCGGGCTATTGTTTATGGCATCTTTACTTCCAAAAGAGTGGGTGGCACTTCCACTCTTACCCAACAGTTGGTTAAAAATGCTATTTTGACAACTGAACGTTCCTATGTCAGAAAATTAAAAGAAGTTATTCTTTCTATTCGTCTAGAACAAAAATATTCCAAAGAACAAATTTTACAAATTTATTTCAATGAGATTCCTTACGGCTCTACCAATTATGGAGCTGAAGCAGCATCACAAAGTTATTTTGGCAAAAAAGTTTCTGAATTAAATCTTCAAGAATCAGCAACTCTGGCTGGTTTGCCACAGGCTCCCACGTATTATCTTAATAACCCAGAAGCTTTGAAACAACGCCGTGATTTTGTTTTACGTCGCATGCATGAAGAAGGGTATATTAGCCAAGAAGAAAAAGAAAAAGCTCAAGCCGAGCCCCTGACTCTTCAAAAACGCTATAGTGATATGCGAGCGCCACATTTTGTGCTCTACGTAAAAGAACAATTGGTAAATAAATATGGAGAACAAATGGTAGATACTGGTGGACTTAAAGTTATTACCACGCTTGACTGGACCAAACAACAAGCCGCGGAAAATGCTGTCAGTTCTTCTGCCAAATTATTGGATGAAGGTTTGGCCAACAATGCTTCGCTCGTAGCTATTGATCCGAAGACTGGTCAAGTCTTGGCCATGGTTGGTTCGCGTGATTTTTACAATGAAGAAATCAGTGGACAATTTAATGTAGCTACCCAAGGCAAGCGCCAACCAGGTTCTTCATTCAAACCAATTATTTATACCGCCGCTTTTGAAAAAGGTTATACTCCGGATACTTTGCTCTGGGATGTAAAAACCAATTTTGCTGTTTCTGGGGAATCTTATGAACCGCAAAATTATGATTTGGGAGAGCGTGGACCAGTGACCATGCGTCAAGCTTTGCAAGGGTCATTGAATATCCCGGCTGTTCAGACTTTATATTTAGTGGGTGAAGAAAAAGGTGTGGAGTTTGCCAAGCGTCTCGGCTATACCACTCTTGATCGTGGGGGTTTTGGTTTGAGTTTAGTTTTGGGTGGAGGAGAAGTCAAACTGATCGAACACACAGCGGCTTTTGGCATCTTTGCCAACAGAGGTGTGAAACAAGAAACAATAAGTATTTTACGAGTAGAAGAAAATGATGGAACAGTCATAGAAGAATGGAAAGCCAAGAAAGGTGAAAAAGTTTTGGAAGAAAAAATTACTGATACTATTTCCAATGTTTTAGCTGATGATTCTGCTCGGGCTTATGTTTTTGGCGCTGGCGGAGTGCTTACTCTTCCCGATCGTCCGGTAGCAGCCAAGACTGGTACCACAAATAATTATGTAGATGCCTGGACAGTTGGCTATACTCCTTCTCTTGTGGCTGGAGTTTGGGTGGGTAATTCCAATAATAAAGAAATGCGAAAAGGTGATGGCGGGAGCAAGTTGGCAGCGCCGATTTGGAAAGCTTTTATGGTTGAAGCATTAAAAAATACACCAGTAGAAGAATTTGCTCCGGCTCCGGAGAATGAAGCGACCAAAGCGATTTTGCGAGGCGTGGTTGGTGGTGGTACCACTCTTAAAATAAATAAACTTACGGGTAGGATTGCCACTTCTTCTACTCCAGCTGAATTGATTGAAGAACGTACTTATGTGCCAGCACATTCTATTCTTCATTATGTTGATAAAGATGAACCCAATGGCCCGATTCCAGAGCATCCAGAATTGGATCCGCAGTACACTATTTGGGAAGCAGCAATTCAAGATTGGTTGAGACGTAAGCGTGAAGCTGACCCCAATTTTCAAATCAATTTTGATGAAGCGCCAACTGAGTTGGATGATCCAAGTTTGATTGGTCTCCTACCTATTTTGGAAGTATTGTCTCCACAAGATGGGGCAGTACTCAACTCTCGCCATTTACTGACCAATATCCAAGCCAGTTCTCCTCGAGGTATTGTGCGCGCTTTTTATAAGCTGGATGGAAGGAATCTGGGAACAGTACGCGAATATCCTTTCAATCTAGATTATTATGCTTATGAGCTTACAGATGGACCGCATGTTTTATCGATCACTGTAGAGGATGAACGTGGAATCAAAGCTGAGAAAATTATCAATTTTCTTTTGCAGGCAGGTACAGAGCCAGCAGCGATTTATTTTGCTGACAGGAGTTTGACTCTCGGAGTCAATGATTTTCCTCGGACAATTTTATTGAATCATTATAAATTAGAACAAATAAAAACTTTACGAGTTTATTATGAAAAAGAAGACAATAAATTTTTGATTGCTGAAAAAAATAATTTTACAGATTTATTCAATAACCAAGTAGTGGTTCGCTGGCAAGAATATCCTGGCTATGGCAATTATACTTTACTAGCAGAAGTGACTTTGAAGGATGGCAGTGTGAGAGAGAGTGGTAGGTTGCCGGTTTTGGTAAATTAGTTTTTATGAAAAAAATAATTTTGTTTATTTTTTTATTATCTTCTTTTTTTGTTTTACCAGTTTTTGTTATTGCAGTAGAGATGCCGGACTTGGGTGAAGAAAGAATGTTTGCTGAAATTTTGAAAATAGAAGAAGAATCTGTTAGAGTGCAATTTTCTGACGGACGAGCCATAGATATTGATCAGTCAATTGAGTCCGGACAGCAATATCAGCTTCATGTGGGGGACAAGGTAGTAGTGAATAAAATTATTGGTGAAGATGGAGGTGATCGTTATTTTATTGTAGATTTTGTTAGGAAAATTCCAGTTTATTTATTATTGTTTTTATTTTTTGCAGTTATTATTTTCTTTTTGCGGGGTAGGGGAGTAAAAGCTTTGGTAAGTTTGTCTTTTCATTTGTTATTGATTGTTTTTGTTTTGGTGCCACTTATTCTTAAGGGTTGGAATCCACTTTTGGTCACTATTGTTATTAGTAGTCTGGCTTATGTTTTTACTACTTATTTTACTTATGGGAAAAATGAAAAGTCTCATGCTACTGTCTTGGCAACAATCACGGCTATCACTTTTGGCGCTTTACTTTCTTATGTTTTTGTAAAATGGGCTTCGCTTACTGGTTTTGTGGCTGAAGAAGCGACTTTTATAATTTCTCTTGGTTATACTGATATTGATATGAGAGGATTGCTTTTGGCAGCGATTATTATTGGTGCTTTGGGGGTACTGGATGATGTTTGTATTGGTCAGGTTTCAGTAGTAAATGAACTCAAAAAAAGTAATCCCAATCTAAATAATTGGGAACTTTATCGGCGGGCTATGGTGGTGGGACGAGATCATACTACTTCTATGGTGAATACACTTTTATTTGCCTATATCGGCGCTTCTTTTCCACTATTTATTTTATTTACTTTGCGTCAACCACCTTTTGATAATCTTGCTTCAATATTAAATAATGAAATTGTCGCGACAGAAATAGTTCGTACTTTGGTTGGTAGTATTTCATTAGTTTTGGCAGTACCACTTACTACAGCTTTGGCGGTATGGTTTTATAGTCGTTTGTCATCTCGAACTAAGTGAGTGATTATTTATTTTTATATTATATAATTTTATTATAAACAAAAAATCCTCAGACTTCGCCCTTCGGGCTACGCCTGGCAAGCTAGTATTACTATGATAGCAAGTTATACTAGTTTATCAGGCGTAACGAAGTGAAGCTTGAGGTTTTTTGTTTTGTTTTCTTTTCTAAAGTTTAAAAAAGAAAAGTGGATTCCTGCCTATGAAGCGGACAGGAGCGCTGGGTACCTACACTCAGAGTGATCACCACAGTGAGTGCAGGAATTCGGAGAAGTAAAATTTGTAGTGGAAAAAGAGCAGAAAAGTCCACATGGCGCTGAGGAGGAGATTGAGCAGGGCTTCTGTCAGCTCAATTTTCTCCGTTGGGAAGATCAGAACAAAGATTTCGAGCAGGAAGAGGATCGGACCAGACACCAACAGTGTGACGAACAGTGTGACATGGAGGATGATTCCAAGGATATGCCACATCTCGCTGGGAAAGATGATAGAAGCTGGTATGACCAAAGCCATCGCGACCAGGATACCCAAGCCAACGATCCTTTTAACCTTGTTTTGCTTTTTCGTTTCTTCCATTTTTTTCTTCTCCTCTCCAACTTTTCAGTTGGATTTTTATTGTAAAGAACGGTTCCCCCACTACTCTTTCTTAACTCTCTCTAGTAAGAAAGAATAGTGGAATGCCGGATGGAGTGCTTGCGTCCGGCGGCGCTGTGGAATGTTGTCATTCCTGGAGATGCGAGTGAAGTCTGTCTCTGAGGATGCCGATCACAATGATCGGCTTGGTGATGGTGTCCTCCCAAGGAAAATCCTTGGGATAGTTTTCTCGTACATGTTTGCATTGCGCAAACATGTGATCCGAGAACCCCCTCAGGGTTCCTTCGATTTCCTGGAACATCTCCAGGAAGGTGGGAACCTTGGGAGGCTCCCACCCTTTCCTCTCCTCCAGCCATCGTTGGAGGAAGCAGAGGCGTTCATGCCTCCTGATCTCGGCCTCTCTTTTTTCCTGCCACCACGCGTGGCAGGTCAGGAGGTACTGCCAAAGGAAATTGGCGATTTCCTCCGGCTCTTTGGTCCACTGGTTTCCCTCCGAAACCAGGAACCAGAAGTTGAACAGCGAATGGTACTTGGCGTGAGTTTCTTTAAACTTCATTTTTTTCTCCATTTTTTGTAAAGAACGTTTCTACACTTCAGATAGGCCAATCCCATCTTCAGTGTAACGATCCATTATAACAGAAAAACTGTAGATTGTCAATATAACTCCATAAATAATTTAGCTAAAATAAGCTAAATATTGATTAAAATATACAAAATGTCGGGATGACTTGACATATTTTTTAAAGTGGTGTATAATGAAATTGTTAACAAATCCCCTCTAGAGAGGGGGTTACACTATGGAAAAAAACACTTTTGAAAAACTTAGAGACTTGGGACTTCCAGAAAATGAAGCCAAAGTTTATCTGGCACTTTTGGAATTGGGGCAGGGTACTGTGACTCAGATTTCTCGTCGAGCTGGACTAAATCGCACTACTGGTTATGATGTTTTGGAGAGATTGGGAATGAACGGCCTAGTCAATCGAGCGCGAGCTGGGAAAAAGAAAATGGTCTATGTGGCAGAGCCACCTTCACGATTGAAACAATATTTGGAAGATAAGCGCAGGTTATATGAAAGAAGAGTAGAAGAATTTAGAAATGTTTTGCCAGAGCTACAATCTCTCCAAAAAACCGAGATTAAGCCAGTGATCAAGTTTGCTGAAGGTCGAGAAGAAATGGAAAAATTATATTTGAATGTTTTGCAAGCTAAGTCTGAAGTGTATTCAATCTTGAATCTCAAAGGCTATGCCGAGATTTTTGATGAGCTTGGCACTTATCAAACTGCGGAACGCCATAAGAAAGGAATCGCGGAAAAAGTTTTGGCAGTAAAAAATGAAGTGGCTGAAGGTTGGTATAATAAAACTTATAAAAATAAAACCGGCGCTGATAAAAATCTTACTAAATATAAGTGGATTGAAGGACAAGAAAAATATGACACAGCCGGTGAGGTGAATATTTTTGATGACAAAGTGATTGGCATGTTAAGCAAACCCAATGAAAATGTGGCATTTGAGATTCAATCACAGACTTTTGCAGATTTTCTCAAGATGGTTTTTGAAATGGCTTGGAAAGAAACGAAATAAATTATAAGATTCCTGCTTTCCTGCCCGCCATCACAAGCTTGAGCTTGCTCAGGCATTGCGGGCGTGGCGCAGGAATGACACTAATTATTAATTTAATAGGAGGTATGAAAATTCGGCCTGTCATATTAGTACTTCTTTTGTTATTGGGAAGTATTTTTTTATTTACAACAAATATCGTTCAGGCTCAGGTGGTGATAAATGAAATTGGTGCTTATGAACCGAGCGGTTATGAATGGTTGGAAATTTTTAATACAGGTAGTGAGGTGGTAGATCTTAGTGGTTGGAAGTTTTTTGAAGATGGGACTAATCATGGGTTGGCAGTGAGTACTACTGATAGTATTTTAGATCCTGGTGAATATGGAGCGATTTGCCAAGATGAAATAAAATTTTTGGAAAAATATCCAGCTTTTTTAGGATCGATTTTTGATTCTGCTTGGGGAAGTCTGAATGAAAGTGGTGAAGAAATTGGACTAAAAGATAGTGAGGGAAATTGGGTAGAAAATTTATTTATTTATCCAGAAGCGGGTGATTTTTCTTTGGAAAGAATCAATTCTAGTCAGGAGGCTTCAAATCTTGATAACTGGCGTGAGCATCCGGATGGCAATTCTTTGGGTGTGGAAAATTATTGGTCAACACATTCTTTACCAGTAGAAACTCCGACAACCACTCCAACTTCCACAACTACAATAAATAGCGGATTTGTGATCAATGAAATTTATTCTGATCCTACAACCAGCACCGAAAATGAATGGATAGAAATTTATAATATTTCTACTTCAAGTTTAGATTTTACTGGTTGGACTTTATCTGAAGCCGGAGGAACAGTCTTGACTACCACTACAATAGTGGAAGCTGGTGGTTTTTTAGTTTTGGAATTTTCCAGTAGCAAACTTAATAATGATGGCGATACAATTACTTTGAAAAATTCCAATGATGAAATAGTTGATCAAGTAATTTATGGTAGTGGAGGGAACTCAGCGCCAGCCAAAGGAAATAGTTTGGCTAGGAGTATTGATGGGACTGGAGAATTTATTGAAACAACCAGTTTGACTCCGGGGACTTTCAACAATATTATTTCTCCGGTCGCTACGACTCTTCCTCCAAGTGGAGGTGGTAGTTCAGGCACGCCAAGTATTACTTACCAGGTGGGGGATATTGTGATCAATGAATTGGTTTCTGACCCAGGGGATGATAAAAATGAATTTATAGAATTGTATAATCGAACTGGGCAGATCATCAGTTTGTCTGGCTGGTGGCTGGAAGATGGCAGTGAGAGCAAAACTGCTTTGAATGGCAATATTTCACCTAACAGTTTTTTTGTTGTAGAAAATCCCAAGGGTAATCTGAATAATGGTGGAGATATGATAATTTTGTTTGCGCCAAATAACATAGAAATTGATCAAGTTACCTATGGTACTTGGGATGATGGTAATACAGCAGATAATGCACCGCGAGCTGATGATCCCTATTCACTGGCGCGCAAAGTTGATGGACAGGATAGTAACAATGATTTTTATGATTTTGTTTTCACTTCTACTATTACCACTGGCAAGAGCAATATCATTAGCAGTTTTAATGAAGATGGCGAAAAAATTGAACAAATTTTGGTTACCAGTAAAATTATTATCAATGAAATTTATCCCAATCCTCCAGGAGCAGATACAGAGGAGGAATTTATTGAATTGTATAATCTAGGCCAAGAAACTGTAGATTTGAAAGATTGGGCATTGTCTGACTCAAGCGCGCGTAAATATAAAATTACTGGCGGTAATTTATCACCAGGAGCATATCTTGTTTTCAAAAGAAAAATGACCGGGATTGCTCTAAATAATACTGGGGGTGATGAAGTAAAACTTTATTTGCCCAACGGTTCTTTGGCGGATAATGTGAAGTACAGCGGTAGTGCGCCTGAAGGTCAATCATATGCGCGACAAGAGAATGATAGTTTTGTTTGGACTACTCGGGTCACACCTGAAAATAAAAATATTATTGAAGGCAAGAGTGCCGAACCAATAGTGGTGATCGAAGCCGAAACAGAAGTGGCAACAGGTGAAGAAATTTTATTTGATGCTTCTGATACTATTAGTTTCAGTGGCCAGGAAATGAAATTTAATTGGGATTTTGGAAATGGCGAAAAAGCGGAAGGTATTATTGCCAAGTATGCTTTTTATAAAGCCGGAATTTATACTGTTAAATTAATAGTTGAAGATAGTGATAAAAACAAAGTGGAAAAGAAAATTATTATTACTGTGAAAGATGCAGGAGATTTTGTGGGCGGGTATTTTGGTGGTGTTTTGTCTGGGATAAAAATATCTGAATTTTTGCCAAATCCAATTGGTTCAGATGAGGCAGAGTTTATTGAGTTTTTTAATTCTGGCGCCGAAGAAGTAGATTTGTCAGGACTTAAACTTGATGATGAAGAAGGGGGATCCAGAGCTTATACTATTTCTGAGGGGACAATTATCGGAGCAGGGCAGTATTTGGTTTTTGGTAAACAGGAAACTAAACTAGCTTTGAATAATACTAGTGATGCTGTTCGTTTATTTTATCCGGATGGTACTATTATCACCGAAGTTTTTTATGAAAATGTTCCAGAAGGTGGGGCTTATGTTCAAGATAATGATGATCATTGGTTGTGGACCAGTGTCTCTACTCCGGGCGAAGCAAACATTATCGCCCCCATGATCGGTGGCGTAACTTCAAAAGTTTCCACCAAATCAAAATATGAAAAACCTTTGGTTTATACAACTCTCAATAAAATACATAATATGGATGTTGGTGATTTGGTGGAAGTAGAAGGAGTGGTGGCAGTGACTCCAGGAGTTTTTTCTACTCAATATTTTTATATTGTCAGTTCTACTAGTTCCTCGCTGTCTATTCCAGAAAATTCAGAGCCAGCAGGGGTGCAAGTTTATATGAATAAAAAAGATTGGCCGACTTTGCTGGTGGGTGATGTGGTGGATGTGAGCGGAGAAATTTCTTTGGCTTATGGTGAAACACGAATCAAACTTTCCAGTAGAGAAAATATAAAAATTTTGGGTCATGATCAAGCACCCACACCTTTTTTGGTTAAGGCAGAAGAAGTGGGTGAGGGCTTCGTGGGTGCGCTGATTCAGGTAAAAGGTGAAATCACTGAAATCAAGAGTTCTCACATGTATGTGGATGATGGATCTGAAGAAGTAAAAGTTTATTTTAAAAACAGTGCCAATATTAACAAAAAAAATTTTCAATTGGGGGATATTGTGGAAGTGACAGGACTTCTCGGCCGGAATAATAGTGGTTTGCAGCTTTTGCCACGTTCCAATTTTGACATTATAAAAACTGGAGTGAGTGAAGAATTTATTGCCAAAATAGAAAATTTAAATGACAATAAAGAGAAGAGTTTTGCAGAAACTTATCTCACAGTCACGGCTGGTGGTTTGACTTCTATTTTACTTGGTTTGGGCGCGCGAGCGCGTGGAAAAATTTTTCTGAGTCTGATAAAAAAGATTGGTAAAATTGCCTTGAGTTCGTTTTTGCGCGGACCGAAAGTGTAATTTTTGGTAAAAATTTGGTATAATACAAACCATTATGATTGATAATATTTTTTTGCAGATCAGTATTATCTTGGGGGTCACTATTACTCTGGCTTTTTTGGTCCGTGCTTTCAAACAGCCTTTAATCATTGCTTATATAATTTCTGGCTTGTTATTAGGGCCAGTATTTTTAAATATTGTTAATAACCAAGAAGAAACCTACCAAGTTTTTTCTGAATTTGGGATTGTTTTATTGTTGTTTGTAGTTGGTTTGAGTTTAAATTTTAATTATCTTAAAAAAATAGGTAAAGTAGCTTTTGTAACTGGTATTGGTCAAGTTATTTTTACTGGTTTTTTTGGGGTTTTAATTTTACGTTTACTAGGTTTTTCTTTGATTTCAGCTATTTATTTGGCGGTAGCGATTACTTTTTCGAGTACGATTATTATTACCAAATTACTTAGTGATAAAAAAGATTTAGAAAGTGTCTACGGGCGTTATACTATTGGTTTGATGTTGGTGCAGGATGTGATTGCGGTTTTGATTATGATTTTTATTGGTTCTTTTGGCAAGTATAATTTTTGGGATTCTTTGGGAAAATTATTTATAAATGGTTTAGGTTTGGTTTTATTGATTTTTATTTTAGCCAAATATGTTTTACCAATTATTTTGAAGAGAGTGGCTGAGTCTGGAGAATTTTTGTTGGTTTTTACTTTGGCTTGGTGTTTTGGTTTGGCTGGTTTGGTTTATTGGTTGGGTTTCTCTTTGGAAATAGGTGCGATTGTGGCTGGCATCTCTCTTGGTTCTTCAAAATATCAAACAGAGATTGGTAGTCGGGTGAAACCAATTCGTGATTTTTTTATTGTTTTGTTTTTTATAATTCTTGGTAGTCAAATGGGTCTGTCACAGTTGAGTCAAGCCATAAAACCAGGTGTTATTTTGGCTTTATTTATAATTTTTGGTAACCCACTTATTCTTTATTTTTTATATAGAATAATGAAATTTACTCGTCGAAATAGTTTTTTGGCGGGTATTACTGCAGCTCAAGTGAGTGAGTTTGGTTTCATTTTATTGGTGGTTGGTATTCATTCAGGTCATATAAGCGGTTCAGAAGTTCCAATTTTTACTATTGTAGCTTTGTTGACGATATTTATTTCGTCATATTTGGTTACTTATGGTGAACAAATTTATAGATTTTTATTACCATTATTTTCTATTTTTGGTATCGATCACCAAGTGCAACCAGAAGAAGAATTGGAAAAATATCCTGTTTGGGTTTTTGGTTACCATCGTATGGGTTGGAAAATTTGCGAGGCTTTGAAATATAAAAAATCTAGTTTTGCTGTGGTGGATTTCAATCCGGATATTATTAATAAACTTAATGATCGTAAAATTCCTGCTTATTATGGAGATGCAGCTGATGTGGAATTTTTAGAAACTTTATCTTTGACGGGAGCAAAATTAGTTGTAGCTACTTTGCCAGCAACAGATGATCAAAAAACATTAATTCATTATATACGCAGTATCAACCCCAAAGTAGTTATTATTGTCACTTCTTATGAACTAAAATATGTTGAGGATTTATATGAGGCAGGAGCTAACTATGTGATGATGCCACATCTTTTGGGGGGGCATTGGATGGCAGAAATTTTGAAAAATTCAACTTGGACAGAAAGTACTTTTAAAAAACTTAGGAAAGAACAAAGAGAAGACATGAAAATGCGTTATACTATAGGAACTCATGGATTGTAGATTATTTTTTATTAAATAATAAAACAAGGATAAATTTATCCTTGTTTTAATTTCACCAGACCACTCTCGCTTGAATTTAGAATTTTCTAGATCCAAGCGAGTCGGAGTGGCCTGGGGTTTAGGTCCTCCGCTCGTTGGGGTGTCGCTACGGTAGGATGGTTCATTCTCCCCTGAGGTACACCCAGAGGATATCGTCAGGATGCTCCTCGCTCATCTTCCTCAGGAGTTTGTTGATGCCCATGGCGATGCCCAAGACCCTGCCTGCTGGGATATGGCCAGGTGGTGTTGGGTTTTCCCTGCTGCAGCAGTATATGACAGTTTCGAGTGTGATCTTCTCCGCGTGCATGAATTCGACCATCTTGCCCATGTGGCCCTGGGCGTTGCCCTGGATCGCCATGGAGGAGATCCTTTCGCATAGTTTCTTATCGGACAGAACATTCTCTTTTCGTCGGATGTTCAAGGAGTCACGGTGGTCCGAGGCTACTTGTTCCATGTATTGCTTCAGGGCTCCTTCAATCGTGGTCTTGAAGCTGGCGCAGAACCTTCTGGCTTCCTCCCAACGGTGGAAATGCAGGAACATGTTGAGCGTCCGAAAGTCTTCCCAGGTCATCGTTCCCATTTCATTAGTTTTCATTTCCATTACTCATGTTAGAGACTAGGTTGATTTAATCATTTTTTATTTTTTTTGTCAATTTTATAAATAAGGATCTAATTTAATTGTAAAACTTGACTTTTATATTGTATTTGGTATAATCTCAACGTTTTTATAATGGGCCCTTAGCTTAGCTGGTAGAGCGCTTGCTTTGCACGCAGGAGGTCAGGAGTTCGAATCTCCTAGGGTCCACTTGATAAAAGCCGAGGTAGCTCAGTGGCCCGCCCGCAACGCCTGAGCGTAGCGATGGCGGGCGAGAAGTGGTGCAAAATAGTTTTTAATTTATAAGTTAGAATTGGCGGACAATACAATAGCCGAGGTAGCTCAGTGGTAGAGCAGAGGACTGAAAATCCTTGTGTCGCGAGTTCGATCCTCGCCCTCGGCACCAGGCTCCGTTCTGACTGTCGTCAGAACTGCGCCCGGTAAACTATTTTGCATTGAGGCAAAAATATAGTTTACGGGGCGCAGTATTTTTATGAAATAAAAATACGTAGCCCCGGGGTGTAGCTCAGTTGGCTAGAGCGACTGGTTTGGGACCAGTAGGCCGAAGGTTCAAGTCCTTTCACCCCGACAATTTCTTTTTCTTCGGTATGCAGGTATCATATAATGGTTATTATCCCAGTTTTCCAAACTGGTGACAGGGGTTCGATTCCCCTTACCTGCTCAGGTAAAGACTTCGCTTAAACAGCGGAGTTTTTTAATAAAATTGTTGAATTGTTTCCACAGAGTTAATATTGACAAAACAAATAAAAAATGGTAAGATAGTCCATTCTCTTTTTGTCGTATTCGGTAATTTCGAAACGATAAAATGGGAATTGGTGTACCAATGCGGAGGAGATGCTAGTATGGCAACGGTAAGATGTGAGTGCGGGAGATGTTTCGATTCTGAACGAGTTCCTAATCGGTTTGACTGCCCGCAATGCGGAAGGGTAGTCAACAGTGAATTGCAGCGGACTGACATCAGCAACGTTTGCCCCCACTGCTGGGTAGATTGCAACGTCGCACAGTTCAGCATTGGGCAAGTGGTCAGTTGCTGGAATTGCGGTTCTAGATTCCGCGTTCGCAAGTAGCGGCGAACTAGTGCAAGCAGAAGGGTTCCCACCAAATGTTCTTTCCCCAAGAACTACCCTCCCTGCGATAATGACTTAAATAATTTGAGTTATTGTCAAAGGAGATTGAGGGTGGTTTTTGTTTTTTAAAATTATTTTGGTTCTAACTTCCTTCACTAAGGAGCTCAAAATAAAATTACTTCTAGATGGAGTAATTTTTTATTTATATATAAACACGAAGACCCGACACCAGAGGTCGCTTGCGCGACTTGGTGTCGGGTCTTTTTCGTGTCGTGTAGTTCAGCCGTTGGAGCCGGTCACGTCGATGGCGACGCGACGGTCGGCCCACTTGGCAATCGCACCGGTGATGAGGGCACCACCGAGGATTGCCACGACAACGATCACGATCACGATGACCGCCATGGCCTCGTCCTTGCTGCTACGCCTCCGGTTCTTGGTGAAGGCGTCCAGCACTTCATCGAAGAAGCCGGGGGCGTGGCTTGCCGCGTCCCAGACGTTCTTCACTTGCGCATAGGTGTTCCAGGAAGCCACGGCGATGTTGCCGAAGGAACGACGTCGGTAAGCGTTGACCAGGCTGTGCGCCCAGATGCCGAAGCCGCTGCCGATGACGGGGAGGATGATGATGAAGTAGCCGAGCTTCATCGCCACCGTTCCCCACTCGGGAGTCAACCATTGCATGGCAATTGCGACCATGGTCAGGATCGTCAGGATGACCCAGGTGAAGCCGCAGCCGGCCATGATCAGACCACACCACACGATGAACCTGGTCCACCCGCCGATGATCTTGCTCTCGGTCAGGTATGCCCCCGAGGCGTAGGCGTTCCAGACACTGATCGCGGTGTTGAGCACCAGGAGCCCGATGAAAATGAGCCCTTCCATTTTCATTCCTTCTGCAAACGGGATGATTCCCGAGATAAAATATATGTGGGTTTATATTTCGTCTCGAAAATAATCAATATAAGAAATTAACATAAATTATTTAATCTGTCAATAGTTTAACTTACTATTAACACAAGGCTGGTTCTAACATCCTCTACCACCACACCTATGCATAGGTGTGGTGACAGGCCAAGGAATTCAGCTAGAAACTTCGCTTATACAGCGGAGTTTTATTATTAAATATTTTTTAGAGAGGATACAGTTAAACACATTGACAGAGAAAATAATTTATGTTATAAAATATTTGTCATTTGCTCGAGGTTGCGAATGCTTGGCGAATTTTGGTCCCTCCTACTCGCACTCCCGGCAGTAGCTCTGATTGCGGGAACCCGCAATGACTACGAGATGATGGTCATCTCGCAGTGGATCAGAATTCCTGCCCTGCTGGGTGCCATTGCCAGTATCGTGTGGACGGCTATCAACGTCGCCACCGTCTGACAACCGTTCTTCGTGAGCGCAACGCTCGCGACAGGACTGCACGGAACTATCCGGAGACCTGCCTAGTTTCTAAATTATTGGAAATTAGGTAGGGAGAACACCGGATAGTTTTTGTTTAGCTATTGACAAATTAATACTTTTCTGGTATTATATAAAATCTCTAATGAGAGATGGTCTATTTAAAGATCATTAGACTCACACCTCTTTTGTGTCATGATAGTGAATGGCTCGAGTAGGAAGCGAGTCAATAATTATTTTTATGACACCTAGCAAAAACGCCAGTTTTGGCGAATTGGGGGTAGCCCCCAAAATTCTTGGTATTTTGGAATACCATAAGTTTATTGAACCTACTCCTATCCAAAGACAAGCCATACCAGTAGCTTTGGAAGACAAAGATATTATTGGTATTGCCCAAACAGGTACAGGCAAGACTTTGGCTTTTGGTTTGCCTCTGATCCAGAGATTGGCTATCCTCAAAACCAAAGGATTAATACTTTTACCAACCAGAGAGCTGGCTATTCAAGTTGATGAAACTCTCAAAAAAATTGGTAATTCTTTGGGTTTAAAAACCACTGTGTTAATAGGTGGTGCTCCGCTTCAACGACAAATTAAATCTTTGGCGCAAGGTCCGCATATTATTATTGCTACACCAGGTCGTTTGTCAGATCTCTTGAAAAGAAGATCATTAAATTTAAATCAAATTAAAATAGTTGTTTTGGATGAAGCTGACAGAATGTTGGATATTGGTTTTGCCCCGCAGATTAGAGAGATACTTTCGCAAATTTCTAGTGATCGTCAGACTATGCTTTTTTCAGCGACCATGTCGCCAGAGATTGCTAAGTTGGCGGCTCAATACCAAAAAATTCCACTGCGGATTGAGGTGGCGCCTTCAGGCACAACTGCCAGCCAAATAGAGCAGGAAGTTTTTATTGTAGGCAAAGAATCCAAAATGCATTTTTTGGATAAAATTTTACAAGATAATAAAGGTAGTGTTTTGGTTTTTTCTCGCACTAAGCATGGAGCCAAAAAAATTACTTTATCTTTAAAAAATGCTGGTTATTCTGCAGTGGAGATTCATTCCAATCGTTCACTTAAACAACGTCAGGAAGCTTTGAATGGTTTTAAAAATGGTCGGTATAGAATTTTAGTAGCGACTGATATTGCTGCTAGAGGAATTGATGTCAAAGGTATTGCCTTGGTAATTAATTTTGATTTACCGGATGATTTGGAAAATTATGTTCATCGTATTGGGCGCACTGGTCGTGCTGAAGAAACTGGTAAAGCTATAACTTTTGCTACCAGAGAAGAAAAATCTAGTATTAGAAGCATTGAAAAAATAATTAGAAAAACTTTGCCGATTTTGGAAGCACCAATTTTATCTCCTAGGTTACAATTGGCGAACGATTTTTCTGGTGGTAATCAGAATAATTTTAGATACAAAAAAACACAAAGATATAATCAATCAAAACGAGATCACAGAGGTGGTCGTCGTACAAATTACTCCAGAAAAAAGAGAAGATAAGATTTTTATAATTATATTTATTAATTTAAAAACTTCGCTTGGATAGTGGAGTTTTTTGTTTTGACTTTCTTTATTTATTTTGATTTAATAAATTCATCTCCAGCAATGGTGTTCAAGTGGATCTGTGTGAAAGGATTCGTTGTCACTTGATCTTGTTTGGATCTTTGAATGAACTTGGGGACTTTGGGGGGGTTCCTTTTGAACAAGTTACTGATCATGTGATCAAGTGTCCAAGTTGTCAGAAATTCTACGAACATTTTCGATCGCGGCGGAAACAGGAATTGAAAGATGCGGTTGATCTCCAGGTGTAGGGGGTATTTGACAAGAGCAAGTGGGATGTAGTAACATTCTTTCTCCTGAAATGGAGGATGTGATGTATCCATTGGTGTATACGGTTAAGAGTGTGGCGGCAGCAGTTTGTTTGTTCATTTTGTGTTTGGGCTTTGCCATTTGGGTGTTGCTTTGGAGTTTGCCTTCGGCGCGAGGTCCAGCCATGCTTCCTTGATTTGGAGGTGGAATGATGAGGAAGAGTCGAGGTCAACGTACCAAGCATCGTAAGACCAGTCGGGCAAATATTGCTCGGCAGTGGCGAAGAGAATTTCGGAAACTGGTGGGCAAGATTTCTTGGGTTTGCTATGGTATGAGGTATGGGGGTGGTCCTTGTGGGGCTGTGAATACTGGATGGCGTCACTTTTGTTGGAAGTGTGGGGCTATGCCGCCTCCCGAAGTTCGCGAGCGCTATCGCCAGATTGCCCAACAGTACAATGTCCACGATTGAACATCAGGCTGGGGGACGAGGATGCCTCGCACCACCTGTAAAGTTTTGAAAATTTCAAAGTTTTACAGGGAGGAAGTGTGAGGCGTTTTTGTTTTTTGGTATTTTGATTTGAGTGCTTGACAACAGTGTTTGTTTACTTTATAATATGCTACACTATCGCGGGCTAGAGCAATTGGCAGCTCGCTGGGCCCATAACCCAGAGGTTCTCGGTTCGAGTCCGAGGCCCGCAACAGGGCTACGTCCTAAGGGACTACGCCCTGCAAGCACAAAATACATGTCTTGTGTAGTCTACATTTTAAAATGTTCTGATGGCAGTTTTTATACTGGTTTGACGAAAAATTTGAAAAGAAGATTTAAAGAACATGAAAATGGTTTAAGTGTTTGTACTAAAGGTAAACTTCCTGTAAAATTAGTTTTAGCTGTTTTGTTTCCAAACAAAAATATTGCTGCTAAATTTGAACAATATTTAAAATCGCATTCTGGTATCGCCTTTAGAAATAAACATTTAGTTTACACTGCGAAACGCAGTGGAGCAGTGCGGTAGTAGTTCAGTTGGCTAGAACGTCTCCTTGCCAAGGAGAAGGTCGCCGGTTCGAATCCGGTCTGCCGCTCAAATGAAAGATATACCCAGGTTCTGTTTGCAGGTATTTTATCAATATGTTATAATGACGGAACTTGATGGATATCTTTGATTCAATCTAGATGAAAGGGTATCGTCAAAAAAGGGTTAATTATTTTAGCCCGCAAATACTGTATGGCAGATCCGCCTTTCCGGCGGATTTTGCTTTTGTATTTTTTTCTTATATAATAATACAACTATGGAACAATTGAGGCATTTGGAAAAAAATAAAAAAAATTTAGAATTTAAATTTGCAGTTCTGAAATTAATTCGTGAATTTTTTTGGCAAGAAAATTTTACAGAGATTGAAGGGCCTTTATTGGTCAGGCTACCTGGTCAAGAGCCCAATCTTTCACCAATATCAGTTAAAATTAAAAATGAACAATCCCAGAAGTTTGTTGGTTATCTGCACACTTCTCCAGAATACACCATGAAGAAGATGATGGCTGTGGGTTGGAATAATATCTTTTATTTAGGTAAATGTTTTAGGGATGGGGAAAGTTTTGGTGGTGTACATAATCCAGAGTTTACGATGTTGGAGTGGTATCGGACTAATGTTGATTTTTATAAATTAATGAATGATGTTGAAAATTTGCTTGAGTTTTTATGTGAAAAGTTAAAAGTGAAAAGCAAAAAGTTTAAAAGGGTTGAGATGCGTCATTTGTGGAAAAAATATGTTGGCGTAAATTTGGATGATTATTTGGAAACAGATAAAATGTTGGAGTTGTGTCGAGATTTGGGTTTTGGTCCGAGTGAAGATGAAAGTTATGAAGAATTATTTTATCGGATATTTTTGAATAAAATTGAGTTTAATTTAAAAGAACCTATAATTGTTTATCATTATCCAGCGCCGATGGCAGCTCTTTCCAAATTGTCAGATGTTGATCCTCGCTATGCTGAGAGATTTGAAGTTTATTTGGGCGGAGTAGAGTTAGCCAATGCTTTTTCTGAATTGACTAACCCTGAAGAGCAGTTGAAAAGACTTGAAAAGGAAAGAAAAGAAAGAAAAAAATTAGGCAAAAGTGTTTATGATGTAGATAAGGAATTTATAGAAGCTTTAAAATTTATGCCTCAGTCAGCCGGGATTGCTCTGGGGGTAGACCGTCTAGTCATGGCCTTGGCCTCTTGTCAGGATATAAATAGTGTGATAGTATTACCAGCATCGAAACTATTTAATTAATTATTGTCATGCTGAATTTATTTCAGCATCTCTCTATTAGATAACTTTGCTTAGAAGTATTTTTTTAAGAAAGATCCTGAAACGAGTTCAGGATGACATAAAAAACAATATGGGAGATACAACCGATATAAAAAAAGGCGCAGTCATCCGTCACAATAATGATCTTTATGTGGTTACTTTTGCGCAGTTTGTCAACCCTGGCAAGGGTGCGGCTTTTACTAAGACTAAATTGAAAAGCATTTCTACTGGCAAAGGGACAGAAATCACTTACAAAAGCGGTGAGACAGTAGATGTAGTTCGAGTGGAATATGTGACCATGCAATATTTGTACAACAATGGTTCCACTTATTCTTTTATGAATAAAGATACTTATGAAACAGTGGATGTCAGTGCTGATCTGCTAGGTGAAGATGCCAAATATCTCAAAGAAGGTCTGGATGTGATCATGGCTACTCATGAGGGAGCAGTAGTGGCTATGAATTTACCTAAGAAAATTCAATATACTGTGAAAGTTGCTCCGCCGGCAGTGCGTGGTGATACTGCTTCTGGTAATGTTACCAAAGAATTAATCATGGATAATGGTTTGGTGGTTTATGGTCCGATTTTTATTAAAGAAGGCGAAGAAATTTTGGTTAACACTGAAACTGGTGAGTATGGTGGAAGAGCGAGTGAGTAAATAGTTTATAAATTTTGTAAAACAAAAAACCACCCTTTGGTGGTTTTTTAGTTTAAAATATATTTCCATCCAGGTTGCCATGCTTTCTCTTTGCGCCAATCAGTTGAAATAGCTTCTGCCCAAGTTTTGTTTTTTAATAAAACTTCCAATGCCAGTTGCGGTGCTTTGTGAGAGAGGATGGCAATTTGTTGTCCATCATAATTTTGTCTGAGAAAGTCTAAAAAATTTTTTATCCGGTTTTCTACATCTAACATAGATTCACCATTGGGGAATGGCTTATTAATATGGTCTTCATAAATTACTTGATTTTCATCGGCACCATTTAAATCACCATAATTACATTCAGACAATCTTTTATCTCTGATTATTTCTTGGCCGGGAAAAACTAAATTAGCCGAATCAATGGCGCGCTTTAGATCTGAACAAAATATAACGTCAAATTTTTTATTTTTAATAATTTCACCTAGTTCTTGGGATTGTTTTATACCGAGTTCAGACAATTTCCCCGGATTCCAGCCAGTGGAAATATTATTTTCATTGTCAGTAGTTGTGCCGTGAACAAAATAAGTTATATTTACCGCCATAATAAATAAACCAACAAAATTTGAATTAATAAAATTATTATCAATACAGCTTGGAAAGAATTTTTCTGGGTTTTGTGGCGAAAGAAATACATGCTAAGAATAGTTCCCAGAGAGCCACCAACCAAAGCCAAAAGCCAGAGAGTCATTTCTCGGGTTCTTGAATGATGGAGTTGAGCTTTGAGTTTGTCCAAGCCAATATTAAAAAAACTGATTATATTGATCAGTAATAAATAAATAATAATTATTTTTTCAATTATATTAAGTTCAAAAAACCAAGGTGACATATTTTATTGGTTGTGGTGAAACTTACGGTCTTCCTCTGCTAGGGCGATGAGAGTTTGACGCAATTCATTGGGGTTGGGTATTCTACGGAAAATAATATGAGTGTTGCTGGAAGCAGTTTTGACAATTAGATCACCATAATTGATAAGTGTTTGAAAAAGACCGCGGACATCCACTGTCACATCTTGAATGCGATATAGATCAAGTTCAGTTACTTTGGTTGCCAAGAGACCCTTTTGTTCCATATTTACGATTCGATCATTGGTGACCACCCAAATATCCAAATAAAAATCTATAAAAGTTCCGTAAGCAAAAAGGTAAATGCTCAAATAATAAATACTGGCAAAAAGAACTGCCAAAGTAAAATATTTTTCAGTTTCAAAAATTGTTGGGTAGAGATTGGTAATCAAAAAATAAAGTCCAATTGGCATGGCCATTAAAACCAAAAAAGTTAAGATTTTGGGGATAAAAGTCAGAGCATGACGTCGCAATAGATATTCTATGCGTTCGTAGGGTTTTTGTTTTATGATTTGGCCAATAAACATAATCTAAAAACTATTTGAATTTGAAAAAGAGAATAAAGATAAATCCAGGGTTAATAAAGTTTCTTGCCAATTTACCTCAAGTAATAAATGATAAGTAAAATAAAGGGTAAGCACAGTCAATGTAAAAATAAAAAAAGAAAAAATAAAACTGGCCATGGTAAAAGAGCCGGTAATCACAATATGATAGAAATTTAGCATGGAGAAAATAACAAAAACCACCAAAAAAGCCAGGTAAATAAAAAGTAAAATATAAAGTGGCAAAGTGATAATCATATTTTACAATAAAGTTTGGTGCCATTTTTTACCTAGGTGTGCATAAGCTTGTTTGGTAGCTTTGCGTCCGCGCGGTGTTCTCTCTATCATGCCGATTTGCATCAAGTATGGCTCATAAACAGTCTCAATCGTGTCCATTTCTTCGGCAATGGCGGCAGCGAGAGTATTTAGTCCCACCGGACCGCCTTGAAAATTTTCAATCATCACTGTTAGCATTTTTCTATCTACTTCATCTAGACCAAAGTTATCAATTTTTAACATATTCAATGCCTGTTCAGCAATTTCTGCATCTATTTTACCATTATGGCGAACTTCCGCATAGTCCCGGACTCTTTTTAAAAGTCTGTTGGCTACACGCGGAGTACGTCGAGCTCTGCCGGCGATCAATTCACTGGCCATTTTTTCTATTTCAGTTTCCAAAATTTTGGCATTACGATCAATGATTTTTTGAATATCATCTGGCTGATAAAATTCCAAATGAAAAATATGTCCGAAACGATCTCGCAGTGGTCCAGACAACAAACTGATTTTTGTAGTAGCACCAATGAGAGTGAATTTTTCCAGTGGCATACGCAGAGTGCGAGCAGTCGGGCCCTTGCCAACAATGATATCAATAGCATAATCTTCCATAGCAGTGTAGAGTACCTCTTCAATACTTTTGTTCATGCGGTGGATTTCGTCAATAAATAAAATGTCTCCAGCACTAAGATTGGAAAGTATAGCTGCCAAATCACCGACTTTCTCCAAGGCCGGGCCAGCAGTAATTTTGAGGTTCACTCCTAGCTCTTTGGCGATAATATTGGCGAGAGTGGTTTTGCCTAGCCCGGGGTTGCCATAGAGTAGGATATGTTCAATCGGTTCCTTCCTTTTTTGGCTGGCTTCAATAGAAATGGAAAGAGGTTCTTTGATATGGGTTTGTCCGACAAAATCAGCCAGAGTCTGTGGCCGGAGAGTGATTTCGACCTCTTCCTCTTCAAATGTGGCTTCAGGAGCAGTAAGTTTTTCTTCTTCATTATTTTCAAAAATTTCTTCGGTAATCATAGTAGTAGATGTTGTATATATTGTAGCTTTTTTGAACTTTATTTACAAGGTAGTGGTGTTTACACCGCACCAGCCGTAAAGGGGCTTGGTGCGGTGTGGATAACCTATTGCAGACTAAATTTATCATGATTTTTTTTGCCTTTATGTAGTCAAAAATCAAGTGTCGTAAAAATATTTGGCGGAGTTTTTTGAAAGTGGTATAATTAACTAGCTTTTGCTTCTTACACAATATGTTGTGGTTGTATATGGTATTGTACCACTATATGTTGTAGTGAGGCCGATCGCCTACAGGGCGGTTTTTTATCACTTTATTTATTTTTTTTAATTATTTATGAGCCCCACAGATTCCCGTCTTATTGCCGATTTGCATCTCGGCCAGGAGTTGGATGCCAAGTTTACTTACCATGAAAATGGTTTGAAATTTCAAAGACGTTTTAGTGAAGAAGGACGTTCTCCTTTTGATATGGTGGAATATGACAAACGCACTTCAGTAATTCGTGAACCAGATGGCACAGTAGTTTTTGAAATGAAAGATATTGAAATTCCTCGAGAATGGTCACAGGTGGCTACAGATATTGTGGCGCAAAAATATTTTCGTAAAACTGGAGTGCCACAATATGACACAGATGGCCAGCAAAAAATGAATGCTGACGGGTCTCCCGTGCTTGGACCCGAAACCAGCATGAAACAAGTGGCCCATCGTTTGGCTGGTACTTGGCGTTATTGGGGTGAACGTTATGGCTATTTTGCTTCTCCTGAGGATGCTAAGATTTTTTATGAAGAATTGGTGGTGATGCTTTTGAAACAAATGTCTTCGCCAAATTCTCCACAGTGGTTTAATACTGGTTTGCATTGGGCTTATGGGATAAACTCTGGAGCTCAGGGGCATTATTATGTTGATCCAGATACTGGCACATTGACTCGCGCCAAAGATGCTTATTCTCATCCTCAACCTCATGCTTGTTTCATTCAATCAGTAAGAGATGATTTGGTAAATGAAGGAGGAATTATGGATTTGTGGGTTAGAGAAGCGCGTCTTTTCAAATACGGTTCAGGTACTGGCACCAATTTTTCCGGTTTGCGAGGCTCCAAAGAACCTTTATCTGGTGGTGGTTCTTCTTCTGGTCTTATGAGTTGGTTGAAGATTGGCGATCGAGCTGCTGGAGCGATCAAATCTGGTGGTACTACCAGGCGCGCTGCCAAGATGGTGATTTTGGATATGGATCATCCAGATATTGAAGAGTTTGTTAATTGGAAAGTAAAAGAAGAAAGAAAAGTGGCAGCACTTATTGCGGCTGGTTATCCAGCAGACTATGAGGGTGAAGCTTACCAAACAGTAGCTGGTCAAAATTCCAATAATTCTGTGCGCGTCCCTCATAAATTTATGGAAGCAGTGAAAAATGATAGCTCTTGGAATCTTACTTGGAGAACAGATGGTACTGCTTGTAAAACTCTCAAGGCTAGAGATCTGTGGGAAAAAATCGCTTATGCAGCTTGGGCTTGTGCTGATCCGGGTGTGCAATATGATGGCACCATCAATGAGTGGCACACTTGTCCAGAGTCAGGTCGTATCAATGCTTCGAATCCTTGTTCAGAATATATGTTTATTGATGATACTGCTTGCAACCTCGCTTCTTTGAATCTCAGTCGTTTTTTTGACGCCCAATCACAAACTTTTTTGGTAGATGATTTTAAACAAGGAGTACGTCTTTGGACTACAGTTTTGGAATTGAGTGTGCTCATGGCCCAGTTTCCAAGTAAAGAAATTGCACAAAATAGTTATGATTTTCGCACTTTGGGATTAGGTTATGCCAACATTGGTTCAGTGCTCATGATGTTGGGTCTGCCCTATGAATCAGAAGAGGCCTATGCTTTTGCTGGTTCAGTAACTGCGATTATGACTGCCGAATCTTACAAAACCAGCGCTGAAATCGCCAAATTTATGGGGCCCTTTCCCAAATTTGAAATGAATCGTGCCGACATGTTACGAGTGATTCGCAATCATCGTCGTGCCGCTTTCAATGCTCCAGCTGAGGAATATGAAAAACTAACTGTTAAGCCAGTAGCCATAAAACCAGAATATGCACCAGCTTATTTATTGAGTGCCGCTCGTGAAAGTTGGAATGAAGCTTTGGCCTGGGGAGAAAAGTATGGATTTAGAAATGCTCAAACTACACTTCTCGCTCCCACAGGAACGATTGGTTTGCAAATGGATTGTGCCACAACAGGTGTGGAACCAGATTTTGCTCTTGTTAAATTTAAAAAATTAGCAGGCGGAGGATATTTTCGCATTGTCAATGAAGCGGTACCAGTGGCTCTTAAAAATTTGGGTTATAATGAAGTGCAGGTCAATGAAATTATTGATTATATGCGTGGCAAAGCGGATATTAGTGAAGCACCTTTTATCAATGCTGAGACTTTGAAAGCCAAAGGCTTGAATTCCCTTGATATTGAAAATATTAATAAAGCACTCAAAGGTGCCTTTGAATTGAAGTTTGTTTTTAATGTTTGGACTTTGGGCGAAGAAGCCATGAAACGAGCTGGATTTTCTCCAGACGAATATAATGCTCCGGATTTCAACATGCTCAAAGCTTTTGGTTTTAGCAACGAGCAAATCGAAGCTGCCAATGATTATGTTTGTGGGGCCATGACTATTGAAGGTGCACCACATTTACAAGCAAAACATTATCCAGTTTTTGATTGTGCCAATAAATGTGGTAAAAAAGGTCAACGTTTTATTCCTTATCTTGGCCATATTCGAATGATGGGTGCGGTTCAGCCGTTTCTTTCGGGTGCAATTTCCAAGACTATCAATATGCCGAATGAAGTGACAGTAGAAGATGTAAAATTGGCTTATGATGAATCTTGGAAACAAGGTATAAAGGCCGTGGCTCTTTATCGTGATGGTTGTAAACTCTCTCAACCTCTTTCCACTTCTTCCAAAAATAATGATAAGAAAGATGATTCAGTTGATAAAAAAGAAAAAGAACCTGAAGAAGTTAAAATCGCTGATAGTGAAACAGTCAACGCAGTAGTTAAGCAAACAGTTTTTGCCAATACTGATGTCAGCGCCGAAGATGCTCTACGTCAAGCTCAGGAAATTTTGCAACAATATTTGCCACAAAGTAAACCTATGGATGGCTATGGAAAAGATGGGACTGTAACTGAACATCGGATTTATGTTCATGGAGAAAAACGTAAATTGCCAGCCAAACGCAGTGGTATCACTGTGACCGCTCGCATTGGTAATCAACAAATTTGGCTCCGAACCGGTGAATATCCCGATGGTAGATTGGCAGAAATTTTTATTGATATGTATAAAGAAGGAGCAGGTTTTCGTAGTATGCTCAATATGTTTGCTATTTCAGTTTCTATGGGTTTGCAATATGGTGTGCCTTTGGAAAAATATGTAGAAAATTTTGTCTTTACTCGTTTTGAACCAGCCGGCATGACTGATCATCCTAATATTAAGATTTGCACTTCTGTTATTGATTTTGTTTTCCGGGTTCTGGGTATGGAATATTTGGGGCGGATGGATTTTGTGCAGGTCAAACCAACAGGTATTCAAAAAAATAAATTTGAAAATTTGGCGCGTTTGGCCGAAGCTGGCATGGGTCAAGAAGTAATGGCTTTGAAAGAAGAAGCAAAGAAAACCATTGATCCTGTGACTGACAAAGAGCCAGTAGTTCAAGCAATCCTGCCAAATTTGGAAGAAAAGAAAGTTGTGAATGCTTCCGATGCCGCGCTTTCCAGTATGATGGGTGATGCGCCGGCTTGTCCTACTTGTGGGCATATTACTGTGCGGAATGGCGCCTGTTATAAATGTTTGAATTGTGGGGAGAGTTTGGGGTGTAGTTAAAAGTTTATAAAGTCCATAAAGTTTTTAAAGTAAAACAAGATCCGCTAATAAAGCGGATTTTGTTATATAATATGATACACTACTAGAATAAATTTTATGAGTCAATTTCGTGTTGCCAAGTATCTTTACATTCGCAAGTTAAACCATCAAATCCTTTTGGATCTTGGGTCGCATTGAATCTGACTATGGCTTCGGCCACCATTTTGTCGCATTTACCACAATTATGAGCAAATCTATCGCTTGATAAATTTTCATCATACATTCCTGTCCAGAGAGAATTTGGTTGGAATCCTTCCAATTGCGTTATTCTTTTTATAGTTTCTATCACGCTCCATAAAGTGGGGAGTCGATACTCTCCTTTTTCAAATTGTTCTTCAAGTTCAGTATGAGCTGGGATAAATGTTGGTTTTAGCGCCAGAAATGCATTTACACCTCTTTCATTGGTCACTTGATAAACATAGCGAGCAGTTTCTACCGCATCTTCAATCATTTGTGCCTCAGTCAAAGTCGGGGAGCCAATGAGCATATAGGCGCGCAAGCGTGAACTAGTCTCTCGGCAAATGTCAGCAAAATGTTCAAAACCTTTTCGGCTCAAACCTTTGTGGAGGACAGCATTTCTTATTCTATCATTGGCGCTTTCCAGCCCAATGGCTAATTCCAATTGTTGATCCGGTCTTAGACGTCTTTGCAATTCTCTTACTTTTTCCACTGTCAGATAATCCACCCTGGTTTCAATCATTACACGTTTTACTTCTGGCCATTCGGCCGCGCGATCAAATAAATAATTTCTACTTTCCGGAGACAATTCCGCATCATTCATAAAAGAACCAGCAGTTGGATAATCTAGTATTCCAACTCCTTGCATATCTAGACTTCGCATACCGTTTTCGTATTGTCTAACAATATTTTCATGTTTGACAGTACAGCTGGCGTTATTATCAAAACCACACATGGCGCATTTATTATAAGCACAAGGTTTGGTTCTTAGAATAAAAGTTGCCATTTTTGTTTCTTGTCCGTCAATATTGGATGGACCAACAGCCAGAAAGGCCGGTGTATTATCCAAAGTTTTTTCAGTTTCTATCTTGGATGTGATAATATCTGGGTTCATGTCTGATTCTTGTCTGGGCATATTGAATAAATTAAATATTTATTATTATAATTGTTTTATCTTTCTCTGCCAACTAACAATAATTAACAAAGAGAGATGCCCTGCACCAAGTCGAATATCGATTGGTGCAGGGTAAACCGGTTTTTGAAGTGTCCGGCGCACTTTCAATTTCATTTTTCTTCGTCTACGAAGAATCTCCTTAGTTTTTTATCGATTTTGTCTCCTAGCCGGTGCATGGCTAGGAATAATCCTAATAAACCTAGTGATACTGGCAAAGTACAGATCGCTGTGGCCAATAAAAGAAGAAATGAAAGTATCCATGGTCCGAAAATTATCAAGATTGCGCTTAGGTACCATGGAATTGCCTCGAGTGGATTGACATAGTCTGGATAAGAGAATTTTTGTATAAGTTCCCCCACCACCATCAAAGTTGGAAAAATCATTGCGATCCATATTAAGAACATTACTTTTGCGAAATCTTTGAGGTCTTCATATTCTTTGATCTTCATGGCTCACCTTCTTTGTAAAGAACTTTGTTTACTCCTTGGGACCACCCCAAGTTTCAAACAGGAAATTATACTAAAAAATAGGCAAATTGTCAACAGTTTTAATATCTTAAAATATGTTATTTAATAAAAAACTTGACATTTAGCTTAAAAAATGATATAATAAATATTGACAAAATAGTAAAAATATGGATATAAAACAAGAATTACAAAAAATTGGTTTGCATAAATCTGAAATTATAGTTTATTTGTTTTTATTAGAAAATGGTCTTTCTACTCCACCTCAAATTGCTCGAGGGACAGGGATTGCCAGGACAAATTGTTATAATATTTTGCAAGAATTGAAAATCAAAGATTTGGCGGAAGAACAAACCAAAGGCAAACGCAAAGCTTATTTGGCATCTGATCCAGGGGCCTTGTTGCGTTCGCTGGAATTTCAAAAAAATACTTTGGAAAAAGTTATTCCTGATATTCGAGCACTATATTCGGCACAAAAAAATAAACCCAAAATAAAATTTTTTGAAGGTCAGGAACAAATAAAAGAAATATATTTACAATCTTTGTCAGCAAAAAAAATTATGGGTATTGGTTCTACCAAATCTTTATCGGATTTGATGCCAGAATTTTATACTTTTTATACCGCCAAATTGAAAGAAAAAAATATTGTCTTTGAAGATATATTGAGTAGTTCTTCCAAATTGAAGGGAGCACCGGAACAGATTCAAACTTTGAAAGGTTTGTATGATGCTAAATTTTTATCGGAGAAGTATCGTGATTTTCCGACTGATATTTTGATTTGGGATGATAATATTGCTTTTGTAAATTTAGTTGAACCAGTGTTTGGCACTATTTTGAATAATAAACAGTTGGCTCAGACTTTTAAAATAATTTTTGAAGTGGTGTGGGGGAGATTGTAATTTGTCAGAGAATAAATAATATGATTTAATATTTATCTATGCCAAAAATATACACAAAAACCGGTGATAAAGGACAAACTTCTATGCTTGGTGGAAAACGTGTCTCCAAGTCTTGTTTGGAGATGGAAGCGATTGGTGAAGTGGATGAACTAAATGCTTTATTGGGAATGTTGATCGAAGAAATAGATGTCATCCCTGCGAAGGCAGGGATCCAGAAACAAAAAAAACCGAATAAGCAATTTATAGATTCCCGCCTTCGCGGGAATGACAATGTGGTGGAGGAATTAATAAATATTCAAAATAATCTTTTTGTTATTGGCGCGAATTTGGCAGCATTACAATCACCTAGCATCAAAACTTGCAAACTTACAAACTTACAAACTTACAAAATTGAAAGGTGGATAGATAAAATGACCAAAGAACTTCCGGAACTCAAGAATTTTATTTTACCCGGAGGGTGTGAAGAAGCAGTTTTGGCTTTTTATGTGCGAGCGGTTTGTCGGAGAGCAGAAAGACGAGTGATTGGTCTTGGTGACCGATACAAAGTACCAGAAGAAATAATAAAATATTTAAACAGATTGAGTGATTTATTATTTACTTTGGGGCGCTGGTTTAATTTTAAGAACGGAGCAAAAGAGGTAAAGTGGAAAAAATAAAAAAACCGCGTGCAACGCGGTTTATTGTGCCCAAGGCGGGAATCGAACCCGCATGGTATTGCTACCGAGGGATTTTAAGTCCCTTGTGTCTACCAGTTTCACCACCTGGGCTATTTATGTCATCAAATATATCATAAATTTTTAAGATTGGCAAGGCCTCTTTATCATGATATTATACTGGATATGTCAATTGAAACAGAGAAAAATTTATTTAGACGTACTCAAGAAAGTCGGGAATCAGGAGTGGAAAACAGAGAAAATCAGGAGATTGATCCTGAGCTGGCCAAGGCCGCGACTATGGAAAGAGCAGATTTGCTTGTCAAAGAAGTAAAACAAAGCAAGCAGCAAATGCAAAATATTATTTTGCACATGCAAACAGTTTTGTCAGCCATTCGTCAGCTTCGTCAACAACTACAGTTGGCTCAAACAGATGATGATATTTCTTCTGTTAAGCAAGATAAGAAACAAATCGAAATCCTCAAAAAGAAAATTCAAGAATATGGTGATGAATTGGAAAAGATGCGGAAAGATTTGGTTCGAGAACAGATGGAGGAACTTAAAAATGGCGTAGGAGTAGGTTTGAGTTCAGCAGAACTTCAAGTCAAAGCTGAAGAAATGGTGGAGTTACTAATTAAACAAGTTAAACAATAAATAGATTAAAAAACGCCACGTAAAACTTTATTACGTGGCGTTTTTTGTTTGATGTTATTTTATTTGTTTAGTTTTTATTTAATTGATTTTGGTAGTAATGTTCGTAAATGCTCATGACTGACAGAAATAGAGCAGAGATTACTGGTCCGATCACAAATCCGGAAATACCGAAGATAAAAATACCACCTAGAGTAGAGAAGAGCACGATTAGGGGGTGCATTTGAATATCTCTGCCAACCAATATGGGCCGTAAAAAATTGTCTATGGTGCTAATGATCAGTAGTCCGACAATGATTATCAATAGTCCTTGCCAAATATTTCCCATGAGCAACATTATAATACCAGTAGGCAACCAAATAATAGATGAACCAAGACTGGGAATAATAGAAGCGGCGGTCATGATGATCGCCCAGATCAAAGCCCCTTGTATGCCAGTGATGGCGAAGAGAATGCCACCAAGAGAACCTTGTACAGCCCCTACAATGAAAGTACCTTTGAGAGTGGCGCGAATGGTGGAAGTGGTGCGGGCATAGAGCATTTCTTCGTATTTGTCACCCAGAGGAGAGAGGTGCATGAGTCGATGAAGCATGCGCGGTCCGTCTTTGAAAAAGAAAAAAAGCGTATAGAACATTATAAAAAGCTGAAAAACAAATTTAATGGAATTTTGAGTAATGGCTTTTAAATTATTAAAGAGAAAAACACTAATATTTTGCGCAATTTTGGTGGCATTTTCTGACCAATTTTCTCGCAGAGGTTCTAGATAAGCATTGAATTGACTAGTGGAAAGCCAGCCGGCAGCATCTTGTACTCTGCCCATAAAACTTCCTGCAGCCACATTTTGGTAGAGCCCAACTGATTCATTTATTGTCAAAAGAAAAAGAACAGTCAGAGGAAGAAAGATAGTAATAATCACCAAAATAATAGTAATAAAGGAACTAATACCTCGCCATTTTAAATGTTTAACCACCAATTTGTAGATTGGGTAAAAAATTACAGCAATCAGTCCAGCCCAAAAAATGGAAAGAAAAAACGGACGAAAAAGATAGAGCACAATAATCCCTAAAATTATTACTAAACTGAAAAAGAAAATGGAACGCATTTTTTCAAAGTCCATTTTTTCGTTTTTGAGAGACATAGAATTGAGTTAGAAAGTTAATAAAGTTTGTAAAGTTAAAAGGTGGATTGAAATTGATACTAGTATAGCAAAAAATTTGATAAATATAAAGAAGCATTGACTTTTTGGAAAATATCTGCTAAAACAAAGGTGCGATTCATGAGTCTAACTGCAGAAGACCCATGAACGAGTTGGCTCTGGCAGGTGCTGGAGCAAAGTTTCGAAAGCTCGCCAGTTAAGTCTTGGCGAGTGAGGGGGTTGAAGATGTGTGATCGCGAGTACTTGACCATGGAGCAGTTTGACGGGGAATTGCGGAGGGGAAATACTGACATTCTTACCTATGCGGAGGAGATTGCTCTTCTCGAGGACGGTCGGGTCTGCTTGACCGCCGGTTTGGTAACAGAACCCTACGAGTCCAAGCCGGTCGCCTACTTGGTCGAGGTCTGGTTTGACAAGGGAAGTTTCCAGAGGATCTGGACTTCTGGACCGGAGGCCAGGGATTTTGCGGTCCGTTTGGCGCAGATCTTGGAGGATGTTTCTTGTCCTGAAGATTGGGAGTTGGATGAAGTCGGGATCTTCACTTCACCTTACGAATTGCGGGTGACCTGTGAAGTGGGGAAGAAAGAAGCGATCATTGCTTACGACGTGTTCGGGTACAGCGGATGCTCGGGTACCATGGAAGGTATCCTTCTCGGTTACAACAACTTCACCTTGATCCGGGAGCAGGTCCCGACCACCATCGAGACCAAGTAGCACTCACCTCGTTCTTTTCTTATCGCTTTGGCGATAGTTCAATAGGGCGCCGCGGCTTGTCCGATGCGCGCCCAGTTCCCTATTTTTCATTTTTATACAAAAGTGGAAAGTAGGGAATTTTTTATTTCCTCCCCCTACAAGGTGGAGGTATAGGAGGGGGTTTCGCGAAATCCTACCCTACACCCTCCCCTCATAGGGGAAGGAAGATAAAACTTGACAAAATTTTTCGTTTCTAGTATTATATTTCCATCCTAAACCACAGGGGTTCAGGATAAATTTTATTAATCTCTCACCAATCCACATTTTCCTCTTTCAGAATCACTTCTGAAGGTCGGGTTGGGAGGTACCCTTCGACTTTGTTCAGGGTTAAAAAAGGAGAAAAAATATGAAATTACCAAGCATTTTGGAGATGCTACAGGCCGGTGTACATTTTGGTCACCAGGTATCACGTTGGCATCCAAAAATGAAACAGTACATTTTCACCGAGAGAAACGGTGTTCATGTGATCGACCTGGAAAAAACCCAGGCCAAACTTAAAGAAGTTTTGGAATCAATAAAAAAACTTGCTAGCGAAGGCAAGCTTATTTTATTTGTGACCACCAAACCTCAAGCCAAGAAGATAGTTAAGGAAGCCGCAGAGAGTTGCGGTATGCCCTATATGACTGAGCGTTGGCTTGGTGGGATGCTTACCAACTTTCCTGAGGTCAAACGTTTGCTCAAAAAATATAATACTTTGAAAGCAGAAAAAGAAAGTGGTGAATTGGAAAAATACACCAAGAAAGAACAACTAGAATTTATTAAAGATTTGGAAAAGAAAGACACTTATTTGGCGGGTATTGCTTCTTTGGAGAAAATGCCAGACTTGATATTCTTACCTTCTTTACAAAAAGAAAAAACTGCGGTGACCGAAGCCAACCGTATGCATGTCCCAGTCATTGCTATTTGTGACACCAATGCTAACCCTAGCAAAGCAGACTATGTGATCCCTGCCAATGATGATGCTGTAAACTCTATTCGCATGATTGTAAATCTCGTAGCCGAGGCAGTGAAAGAAGGCCGTTTGGAATATGAAAAAAATAAATTAGCCCAACCAGAAATTAAAAAATAATAATGTCATGCTGTCCGCCAGCTGGCGGATCAGCATTTTTCCCATATTATTTTTTCTTAGTAATTTAATTTTAAAAAAGATCCTGAAATAAATTCAGGATGACAAATACAAAAATATGACAATTACAGCATCTGATATTGCTACTCTCCGTGCCAAGACTGGCGCTGGCATGATGGATTGTAAAGCCGCTTTGGAAGAAACAGGTGGAAATTTTGAGCAGGCGATTGATTGGTTGCGCAAGAAGGGTGTCATGAAAGCTGCCAAGCGCGCTGACAAAGTTGCGGCTGAAGGTATGGTTTATTCATATATCCACGCTGGCGGTAAGATTGGTGTTTTGGTAGAAGTAAATTGTGAAACCGATTTTGTGGGTAAGACTGATTCTTTTCGAGTTCTTTGTAATGATATCGCCATGCACATTGCCGCAGCCGCGCCCAAATATTTGTCCAGAGAAGAAGTTTCAGCAGAAGATTTGGATCGAGAAAAAACTATTTATCGTGAACAATTGATTGCCGAAGGTAAGCCAGTAGAAATGATCGAAAAAATTCTTGAAGGGAAAATGAGCAAATATTATAGTGAGTATTGTTTGTTGGAACAACCTTTCATCAAAGATGAAACTGTAAGTATTGAAAAAATGTTGCAAGCCAAGACTGGAGAAATCGGTGAAAAAGTTTCCATTCGTCGTTTTGCTCGCTATGAACTGGGTGAAGGTATTGAAAAAAAGTCCAAAGACTTTGCCGAGGAAGTGGCAGAACAGTTGAATTCATAAAAGCATTAAAACTAGAAAGCATAAAAGCACCATCCGATTTACCCTGAGCGAAGTCGAAGGGGAAGGGTGGTGTTTTTTTGTATTTGAGGGCAGATCTTGACAAAGAGAACAAAAAATGATATGATCTTTGGTTCTTCCGTATGAGCGGAAGAGGGGTTCTTTCGTTTAAAGCGTGTACTATGGAGGTCCAAAATGGTTGCCCAGGCGATGGATCCGTTCAGGATGGTGCCGAGTGAGGACGAACTCCGGGTGGTCGCCGAAGAGGTGGCCAGCGAGTTTGGGCTGCGTGTCGAGGAGGTCCTTGGCGAGACTGTCCTGCGGGAAGAAGCGATCATCCGCTGGCGGGGTCGCGAGACCGAGAAGCGATTGGCCGAGAAGAAGGCGCGCGAAGCAGCGATCGCCCGAGCTCGGGCCGAGATCATCGCCAGGCGGGGCAACAAGGTGCTCCCGCCCGACCAGATCGCGCCCGTGATCAAGGCCCTCCAGGATCATTTCCGGGGAGTGGATCAGCCGTCGAAGCCGGAGCCGTCGAAGCCGGAGATCCCGGACGCGGTTCAGGAGCTGAAGGTGAAGTACGGCAAGCTTTTCCCCGAAGTTGTGTTCATGGATTGGGTCATGGCGTCGCTCCTCCGGGGTTGGTTCGTCACTTGGCTCCGGCAGTGCCAAGGCATCCTGTCCAAGATGCAGGCCAAGCAGGACCAGGACCATGTTCTGATGGCTCGGATCCAGGCCCACGAGCAGAAGATTCGTGCTCTGGAGGCGCCGATCAACGAGGTGATCCGGGCTTGGGGTCATGACCCCAAGGAGGACAAAGGAGCCCATCTGCGTCGCATCGACGGACAGGCCGAATGTCCTGGGTCGCCCGTGTATTGGGTCACCCAGATTCCAGGGCCTGAGACCGCAGCCGAAAAGGCCGCACGCGAGGAGCGTGAGGCCAAGAAGCTTCTGGAATCCACGCTTGTCATCGAGCTGGAAACTCGGCTGTCGGACAAGGGCGGACAGATCGCCGAAGTCGCGGCCAAGATGGCCTCGCGGGTCTTCCGCAAGTTCTTCGGCCCGAGGTGCGACACCGCCTCGGACATGCTCGTGGCCGCGGCCATGGACAAGATCCGGGAGGTCGGTGCCGACGATCCCACGGCCAAGATCTACGCCCAGGCCGCGGGGATCGGAGACGAGGAATGGGGGAAGATCGTTTTTTCTATCCTCAACGAGAAGAAGATCGCGGCGGAAGAGGCCGAGCGCCAGCGGATGCTGGCCGAGCATGCTCGGCGTGAGCGTCAGATTCAGGAAGCGGAGCGTCGCGCCCACGATCCCAGCTACGGTGCGGCGCGGAAGGATGCCCCGACCAGCAAGAAGGGGCAGGATTCCAACAAGAAGAAGGGGGGCAAGGGCAAGGGACGCAAGTAGTGCCCAGTAGGAGAAGCAGGGGGCGGGGACAGCACAAGCTGTCCCCGCCCCCAGAGAAATTTTTTAAACACCAGAAGAGGTGTTTTTTTGTTTTTACAAAAAACTTGCTCGCAGTATCCTCCAACTCTATTTCCAAATATTTAGAAATAAAGTTGGCGCTGCGAGCAAGTCTCGAAGGAGCGCCGGCTAGGGTTGGGCCTCTTCTTGGCGGCGTTGGCGAAGATAGGCTTCGCGAGCCCGACGACATTCTGGAGTCTGGGGTTCGCCGAATTGTGAACGTCTTTCACAGTAGACTTCGGAACAGCGTCCGCCGCACTTTTCCAAGTCTGGTCCAGGATCTAGACCTAGGAACTCTTTGATTAAGGCCAAGATTTTCATGGTTTCCTCCTCTTGCTCTCCTCTTAATTAAAGCATATAATATAGAGGAAAGCAAAATTTTTATGATCTCATATTTAACAGGAAAAATAATAGATAAAAATAATAATAAAATAACAGTTTTGACGAACAGTGGAGTTGGTTATGAAATAAGTTTGCCCCCATTTTTATTTTTGGAATTGAAAAAAGACAATGAAGTTGGTTTGCCGGTTTATTTGGCAGTACGAGAAAATGCTTTGGAGCTTTATGGCTTTGAAGATTTGGATCAAAAAGATTTATTTATGAAATTATTGGATGTCAATGGCATTGGTCCGAAGTCAGCTTTACATTTACTTTCACTCGGGACAGTGGAAGAAATATCCAGTGCGATTGCCAGGGGCGATGTAGGATATCTCACCAAAGTTAGCGGAGTAGGAAAGAAGACGGCAGAGAGAATAGTTGTGGAATTGAAGAATAAAGTTCAGAGTTCAGAGCTCAGAGTTCAGAGTGAAGGTGTTTCGGAAAATTTAGGGGAAGTGATTGACGCTTTGGTAAGTCTGGGATATACTAAAGAAGATGCTAGAATAACGGTTAGAAGTTTAAATGGAGAAGGCAAAACTAGTGAAGAATTATTAAAACAAGCTTTTAAAATTTTGAGTCGATAGTAGTTATAAAGTTTGTAAAGTTAATAAAGTTTATAAAGTAAAAACACCAGTGGCTAGCTGGTGTTTTTTGTTATTTGTTATATGTTTACAACAACGTCATGCTCGCAACTTTATCATTTTCTTCTTTGAATCTCATTACTCTTACGCCTTGAGTGGCGCGGCCAAGAGTGGGCACTGAGCTGAGAGGAATGCGGATAACTTGGCCTTTGACAGAGATAGCCATGAGATCTTTTTCTTCAGTTTTATTGATCACATCCATACTGATAATCTTTCCAGTCTTGGGGGTAATATTCATGGTTTTGATACCACTGCCACCACGGCCCTGGACTTTGTATTCAGAGATTTCTGTACGTTTGCCCAAACCATTTTCTGAAACTACTAGAACTTCCAGAATTTTATTTTTCACTAGTTCTGGAGATACCACATCCATGCCAACAATGTGGTCATTGCTCTTGAGTCTCATACCGCGCACACCACTGGCAGTTCGACCCATGGGGCGAATATTATTTTCTTTGAAACGAATAGCTTGACCGCCGGCAGTAATAATCATGATTTCATCTTTGCCAGTGGAAGGGCGGACCCATTCCAAATTGTCTTCTGACTTCAATTTCAAAGCAATTAGTCCGGAACGACGAACATTGGCGAAATCTTCCAAAGCAGTTTTTTTGGTGGTGCCTTTGTTGGTCACCATTACCAGATATTTGTAAATACTCATGTCGCTCATGGAGAGGATGGCCGAAAGTTTTTCATTGGGAGCGAGCTGGAGAAAATTGACAATTGCCTGGCCTTTGGCAGTTCTTTGAGCTTGAGGAATATCATAAGCGCGCAGTTGGAAAGTACGACCACGAGTAGTGAAGAAAAGAATGTTATCATGGGTATTGGTGGAGATGAGTTGATCTACAATATCTTCTTCTTTGGTGGTGACGCCGATCACGCCTTTACCGCCCCGCCCTTGAGTTTTGAAAGTGTCTGGCGGAATACGTTTGATATAGCCGTCGCGAGTGGTCATGATAATCGTCGGTTCATTGGGTATGAGATCTTCTACACTAAACTCTTTGACACCATGGGCCACGATTTGTGTGCGACGTTCATCGCCATATTTTTCTTTTAGTTGTTTTACTTCATCTTTGATCAGGCTCAAAATTTTCTTGGGGGAAGTAAGAATAGCTTCCAGGTCTTTGATTAGAGCTTTTTTCTCTTTCAATTCATCTTCAATTTTTTGTCTTTCCAAATTGGCCAATTGTTGCAGACGCATTTCCAAGATGGCCATAGTTTGAACCTCGGTAAATTTGAACTTGTCCATCAAATTTTTCTTGGCATCTTCTTTGTCTTTGGATTTGCGAATGGTGTTGATAACCGCATCGATTTTGTCCAAAGCTTTGGATAATCCTTCCAAAATATGGGCGCGTTCTTTGGCTTTGTCCAAATCAAATTGAGTGCGTCTGGTGATTACTTCTTGGCGGTGTTTGATATGTTCTTCCAAAACAGTTTTCAAATTTAAAACTCTGGGTACGAGGCCATCTATCAAGGCCAAAGTATTGAAATGAAAAGTAGTTTGTAAATCAGTAGTGCTATAGAGTTTGTTCAGGACTTTCTTGGGGTAAGAATCTTTTTTTAAATCAATCACAATTCTGACGCCATCTTTGTTGGATTCATCACGCAGATCTTTGATGCCTTCTATTTTTTTCTCTTGTACAAGTTCAGCGATTCTCTCGATCAAAGTCGCTTTGTTTACTTGGTAAGGAATTTCGGAAACAATGATTTGAAATTGTCCATTTTTATTTTCTACAATGTCAGTTTTGGCGCGCATGACGATGCCACCTTTACCAGTGGCATAAGCCTGGGCAATATCTTTTTTATTATAAATAATACCACCAGTTGGAAAGTCCGGTCCTTTGATATATTCGGTCAATTCGTCTACAGAAATTTTGGGGTTTTCAATGATAGCTGTGATGCCATCACAAAGTTCACCGAGATTGTGGGGTGGAATATTGGTCGCCATACCGACAGCAATACCCATGGTGCCGTTCAAAAGGAGGTTGGGTAATTTGCTTGGTAAGACTCGTGGTTCGCGATGTGAACCGTCGTAAGTAGGGGTGAAATCTACAGTATTTTTTTCAATATCAAAAGCCATTTCTTCGGCAATGGCCGAAAGTTTGGCTTCGGTATAACGCATGGCAGCGGCACTGTCGCCGTCCATAGAGCCAAAGTTTCCCTGGCCATGGACCAAAGTATGTCTCATGGAAAAGTCCTGGGCCATACGTACCAGAGAATCATAGATAGCAGCATCACCATGGGGATGATATTTGGCCATCACCTCACCAACTACGTGAGCGGATTTGCGAAACTTGGAATTGTGACGAAGACCAATATTCCACATGGCGTAGAGAATTCTTCGGTGTACTGGCTTCAAGCCGTCGCGCACATCGGGCAAAGCGCGAGAAACGATCACACTCATGGCATAACTAAGATAAGAAGTTTTCATTTCTTCTACTAGCTGAATAGGTTCTACTCTTCCGGTGGGATTGATTTCCAATCTTTCTTGTTGGGGTTTTTTATCACTCATAAAAATTAAAAATTGTTAGTAGTAGTGGTCGATGCGTTGCTGGTACTGCTCGTTGTCATGTTTTCTATCAAAACATTTTTGATTTTGGTTTTAGTTAATTCTTGTTCAATTTGATTTTTCAAAGCATCTTTTACTTGGGCTTCACGCAAAGCGGGAGTAAAATCATCTTCCAGTGTTTGTAAGTTGCCAAGACTGTTTTTGGCTTCTTGCCAAAGTGATTGCTCGGGGGATTTTTGACCTCGGGCATCTTGCCAAAGAGTAGTCATGTTCCAGATCCAGAGACCTAATATCGTCCCAGTAAAGATGGCGATAACCAACCAGAGAATCAGACGTTTTTTTTGGTAAGAGGCGTAGTTGGAAATTGTGGCTTTACTGAATTGTTTGGGTGGGGGAGCAAATTTTTCTTGAGATTCAGGAGTGACAGAAGGAGCTGGGACAGAATTATTCTCTTCGGGTGTTGAAGCTTCTACTTTGGTAAAAAGAAATTCTGGAATTTGATCTACCGCTTTTTTGATATCTTTTTTTAAAATTTTTCGAGGATTTTTTTTACCGGCTGGTTTTTTGGATTTCGGCGATTTATTAGCCGGGTTTTTTTTGACAGGCATAACGTTGAAATTACAAATTTCAAATATCAAATGACAAATAAATTACAAACATCAAATTTTGAATGTTTAAATTATTCTTTATTCAATACTATAACTTGGGTTTCTTCTTGTGGCAAATCTTTTTTCTTGATAATAACTTTTTTTTCAGCAGTGCCGTTGCTGGCACCCATTTCTTTTAGAAATTCATCAACAGGTTTGGCTTTGGGATCGTTTTCACAACGAAAAGCCATGGGGATCACCACTCGTGGTTCAATAGCATTGACTGCTTTGGCAGCAGCTTCTGCATCGTAAGCTTCACCATTGCCAACCGGAACAAAGAGAATATCTACCCCTGAAAGCATTTCTATTTGAGCGTCGGTCAAAGGTTTGTTGGCCATGCCCAGATGACCCACGCTTAATTGTTCTGCGTCTAGACGAAGCATGAGTGTGTTTGCTTCATGACCAGCTGTGGCAGTGAGAAGCACGCCTTTGGTTTCGCATTCGCCAGGAGTAGAAAGAACAAAAGGATCACCAGACAAAGTAATAATCCCTTCTTCTCCACGACTAAACAAAGCAATATCCGGCATTAGACTGCGAGGAAATTCTCCAGTACTGGGACGATAAGGATCAATAATAATATTAACATCTTGATCAAAAGGTTTAGTTTGTATTTTGATAGCAGTATTGCCAAGCCAGCTTATGTGCATATTTTTTTATTCATTCCGACACCGAGTTTAAACGAGGTGGAGGAATCTTTCTTGCCTCGTACAAAATCGGAGTAATTAAATATTGATTAAAATATAATATATAAAAAAGATTTCTCTCCGCCGTGGGCGGATCGAAATGAACCATATGATGACAATATTTTAGCATTTTTTTTGCAAGAGTGCAAGGCGTTTATAACCCCTCCCCTTGTAGGGGAAGTGGCCAAAAGGCCGGTGGGTTTTTGGTTTTTTAATATGAAAACCCTCCCCCGACTCGAGTCGGGGACTCCCCCTACGAGGGGGAGGGTTTGTAAAAACAAAAAACCGCCTTCCATATTTCTCCTTATTTTGCTGTCAAAATTTAACAACAAAATGTGGGGATGGAAGGCGATTTTTGTGACAAGTTCCCCGTTACTTGTCGATGGACAAGGATCAGAAGTTCATACTGGAGCCTCCAATCCACATTTTCAGCAATAAAGATCCTACAAGAAGGCCGACAATGGTGATTGTGAATATCACCATATTAACCCATGTCTCTTGAAGCCATTTTCGCATGTTTTCCTCACTGGCTTAGAGACATCCAGACATTTTGTCGCCGTGACAACCATGGGTAATCGACCAGTCTTCGCGCGGGTTGCTCGCATTGGCCGGGGCGGGGAAGCATGTTTCGGGGCATCTGCCACTCATGCATGCCCGGTAGCACTCATTGCCCGCGCTGGCCGGGGTGGGTTGGGTCTGACACAGCCCTAGATCCCGTCGCAGTTCCGCGATGGTGCGTTCGCTCTCGTCCAGCAGTTCGTCCAGGTGCT
>CAZQHU010000005.1:51306-58386 GCA_964592785.1 uncultured Gammaproteobacteria bacterium
CGTCGCAGTTCCGCGATGGTGCGTTCGCTCTCGTCCAGCAGTTCGTCCAGGTGCTGGTTCTCGAGGATCAGCTCCTGCACTGCTGTTCCTTCCCAGTTCTTGGGGTCTGGAGAGTTTGGCTCCATCTTGATGATTGCGTAGCCACTGGCGACACAGACTGCCACGACAAGTAGCATTGGTTTCCAGATCACCCGGAGAATTTCTCGTGTCGTAAGGAATGGCTTCTTCTTGAGCTCTTTCATGATCAACCCATAGGTTTGGAGATATGGTCATTTAATCAAAAAAATATGGGGAAGTCAAGGATCCCCTCTAGAGAGGGGTGCCCGCTCAAGCGGGCGGGGTGTGTTACAGTTGCACTAAATCTAATCTCACGGGTTACACACCCCGTCTGCCTGTGACGGCATCCACCCCTCTCTAGAGGGGATTTTGCCCCCTTGACAAACATTATTTTTTATTGTATCATTAGCCTACTTAATAAATCCCTACCCAGGGAACTTGTGTGGTCGCGCTACCGCCAAGTTAAATTAATTTTTAACTTTTTAGCGCGAGATACGCACATTTTGGTGCGTTTTGTGTTTTATGACAACAAAAAATTCTTCAGCAAAAATTCAAAATGAAGAAACAGCCGATTCTAAAAATTTTTTGGAATTGGTAAAAGATTTTTTTACTAAATTACCCAAAGAGGGCGATTTGGTAAAAGGTAAAGTAATTTCCGTTGACAATGGTGCGATTCGTCTTGACATTGGTGGAGTGGTGGTTGGTGTGGTTCGCGGTCGCGAGCTTTTTGGTGAGTCCCGCGCTTTTTCTGATCTCAAAGTGGGTGATGAAGTAGAAGCCACAGTTATGGAAGTAGAAAATGAAAACGGAGAAATGGAATTGTCTTTCCGAGTAGCCGGCAATAAGATGATTTGGGGTCGTTTGGAACAATACATGAAAGATGGTATCACTGTTTCTGCCAAAGTGACTGATGCCAATAAAGGTGGTCTAATGATGCAGGTGGATGCCCTTGCTGGGTTTATGCCAGTATCTCAGTTGAATCCAGATCATTATCCACGCGTTCCTGGTGGCGACAAGAATCGTATTTTGGAACATTTGCGCAGTTTGGTAGGCCAAAATCTTCAGGTCAAAGTGATTGATGTGAATGAAGCTGACAATAAACTAATTGTTTCTGAAAAAGCTGTTTGGGAAGATGAACAAAAAGCGGTTTTGGATTCTTTCAAAGTTGGTGATGTGGTGGAAGGTGAAGTTTCTGCTCTTACCACTTTTGGCGCTTTTATCAAATTTGGTGAAGGCATGGAAGGGCTTGTTCATATTTCTGAAATTGTCTGGCAACGGATTGATCATCCCAAGAGCGTACTCAAAGTTGGTGATCGAGTGAAAGCTCAAATCATTGATATCAATAAATCCAAGATTTATCTTTCTATGCGCCGTTTGGTTGAGGATCCTTGGAAAAAAGTTAAAGAAAAATATAAAGTTGGTCAAATTGTTAAGGGTGTTGTTCATAAGTCTGAACCTTTTGGACTCATGATTAAACTGGATGAAGAAATTCATGGTTTGGCTCATATTTCCGAACTTTCCGACAATCCCAATGTTGATTACAAAGAAATCAAAGATAAATTTGCGCTTGGTTCAGAACATAAATTTGAAGTCATTTCCATTGATCCTTCTGAACATCGCTTGGGTTTGAAACTTGAGGGAGTGAAAGGCAAAACACAGGAGTCAAAAATCAAGAAAACAAAAAAGCAAACAGAAGATAGCGAACCAGCCAAAGAAGACCTTTTGACTAACGCTCAGGGTAAAGAAGAAAAAGTTGAGGAAGTTGTAGAGGTTGTGGAAGAGAGTGAGGAGAAAAGTGAATAAGTTTGTAAGTTTATAAGTTAGCAAGTGGAGGCTCTTTCAAAGAGCCTCTTTTGTTTGCGCATTCTTGACAAATCGGGTAAAATGGTGTATAGTAAGGTGTTTAATAATATTTTGGATATGGGGGAAGTTTCAAATTATGGTTCAACCGTTGGACCGAAAAAATTACTTGGTTATGATGAGGCTACCGGCCCGGCTGTTTTGGCATCGGAAGAAGAAACACGTCAATCTGTTGGTGATTTATTTTTATCAGCAAAAAGAGAAGTAATACGAAGAGGTGGTCCACTTGGTTTAGAACTCATGCAAGAAAATTTTGCTGGCAATCTTAGTGATGAAGAAATGTGTGCTGGGTTCGAGGATCTTATGGATTTTCAAGAGTTTCAAAAAGTCGGCAGGGAATATTTGGAAAATATTGGGATTCTTGAGAGAAGAGAAGGTTTGCTGGTGGTGGATATTGATTTGCTCAAAAAAATGACTTCTAGTGCTTTGCCGTTTGGTAACAAAGTTACTCAACAAGCGCGAGGGCTGAGAACAAAAGTTAGTAATCCTGATGATTTGTTATTGGTAGATTCTCGAACATTTAGGACTGGTCGTGAAAAATTGGCCCCTTTTGCTGAATATTATAATGGTGATCTCAAAGATTTTTTGTTTAATGTTTTTTATGATCAGCCAGTAGTGAGTAAAGAAGAATTTGAAATTTGGGAAAATGAAGGTAGTAAGCTAGAAGAAAAGCCGAAAGCAAAATCTTTGTTTTATTCTCCTGATTCTTCTGTGGATGCTTTTGATATTCAAAAGATAAAACAAGCCGAGTTTCATTTGGCTCCTTGGGAAATTCGAGGCAAACAGTCAAGTGAATATTCACCCTTTCACCAAAATCTTTCAGCTTCAGAAGTGGCATATGCTTGTCTTGTATATCACCCACAATATGGTAATGGTGAAAGAGATGAAGACGGGGAATTGCAAGTGAATTATCCAGATGATAGTGAGAGAAGATCCATTACTCAAAAATGGCTTCAAAGAGTTTATCAAAAAGATTTTTCTAGAACTCGTACCAGTGGCCAATTTATTTTTAGTCCCAATGTTGCTTTGATGGAAGGACAAATGCCAAATCTTTATGATCCTAATCATCCTGAAAAAGCTTTGTTATTGCCAAGTGATTTTCGTGTTTTGGCCAATGTAGAGAATAGTATTAAATTTGGCCTACGACGTGAAATTACTCATCCCAAAGGCATGGTTATGTTGAATGATAATATTAGGTACACTCTAGGTGTTCATGCTGCCAGTAAAGATGGAGTAAGAAGATTTGTTGTGCAAATATCGCAAGACTTGGGAGGAATTACAGAAATAATAAATGGTGAAGAAAAATTGGTAAAGATTTTTGATTTATTACACCCTGGTGATCCAAGATTGAAAGAATCAAAAGTTACTAATACAACGGTTTATCTCGTCGGCATTAAGGATATTAATTTAAGAAATTTTTATGATTCAGCAGAGGAAGTTACTACTCGTCGCCCCGATGAATCTGATGAAGATTTTCAAAAACGCAGTGAAGCTTTTGATTTTGCTTCTATATTGAAAGCCAAGCAAGAAGTGGTACGGGAAACTGGGGTTTCTCTTGAAAGTTTGACGGCCAAGGAACAACAGGCGTTTTTATCTTTTTATCGTGAAGCCAGTGAAGAAAATAAAAATAGATTATTTGCTTTTGTCAAAAAGAATGAATTAAGAGGTCTGAAAGCTTTTTTGGCTGTGGAGTATGATATTACAGTGGCTGAAAAAATATTACAAGTTGGTGAATTATTGCCCGCTTCTGAATCAGGAATAGTTTTTGAAAAATTTAATTCTTTGGTGGCTTTGGCTGAAAAAGTAGAATCTGAAATACAAGAATTTTTCTTTGATAAAAATAAGGTTGGAGAAATAAGACAATCAAGAGTAATTGGCGAAATAATGAAGAGAGCAGTTAAATTATTGGAAGATTATGTGGCTGATAAAGGGCGAAAAGCTAATAAGACTTTGGTAGAATTGGTGATGGAATTGGATAAAGTAAAGGAAGATATTATACTTTTTGCAGCAATTTTCAAAACCTTTGCTAGTAAAGAAAAACAGATAGATTTAGAAAATATCCGCGGTTTGGATTTATCTTCAGTAGATTCTAGTCAACTGACTGAACAGGAAAGACAAGAATTGCGAGCGATTTTTATGGGAAATAGAATGGAAATCTCTCCAGAATTTGCCGAACACCGTGCCAGAGAGGAATTTGATCCAGTCATGACTGAGAGCGGACACAAATTTTATATGTTAAAAAAAGACGGTGCAGTAGTTTCTTTTGCTCGTTTTGATGAATTGTCCAATGGAAATTTATATACTGGTTTTATCAATACTGCGACAGATGTACGAGGTATGAAAATTGGCGAAGCTTTTTTACAAGAAGTTTTAAAGAAAGAGGCGAGTGGCAGAGCAGTAGAATTAAAAGTTCGCACTGAAAATCCAGCGACTAAATTGTATCAGCGATTGGGATTTGAAATTGTGGGTGATACTTTTACTGATCCCAATACTGGAAAAGAATACTATCACATGGTTAGACCGGCTCAGACGGAGTCAGTGGATTTGGCAGAGGCGGCGTAGTTTCTTCTTTTAGGGGTGGTAGAGTAGCCCAAACAAATTCAAATATTGATCGGTGTAGTTCGGAGATTTGTTCATCTTCGATCAATATACCGATTTTTTTTTGTTCATTAAGAGTAGTGAAAGAAACTTTTTTATTATAAATTTGTACGATCGTTTTGAATGGTTTAATATTTGCTGGCATTAGACGTACTTCCAAAAGTGGTGAATATTTTTTGTAGCGTTCTCGCGTAAACGACGTATCCGGAGCAATTTGTCTTTTTTTGATCCCCAGTTTTACTCTTTCCGCCACATATTCTTTATTTAATTCAGGAATATATTTTTGAGTAGCATCTACATCTAGATAGGTGAGAATTTCGTCTTTTGCCTCAAGCGAATCAAAAGTAACCTTCCGTATTCCCTCCTCCCCCTCAAAAAACCTCACCCCAGGCCGATTATTAGCCAAATTATAGGCTCCGACTAGGCTACGAATAGTCTCATTCATTTCTTGTTCAAAAAGCACGCCATCGCGCTTTTTTTGCTCTATTAAGGCAAAAAGTTTGTTGGGGTGGAGGGCTTTGTAGTAGGCATTTCGCCCTTCTTTCCTGTACTCTACATAACCCTGAGCCAGAAGTAGGTTCAAAGCATCATAGGCACCAGCTCGAGATAATTCACTTTTGGTAATAATTTCTCCCACTGGAAGCTCATTATTTTCTACCAAAATAGTGTAAATTTTGGCTACACTTGGCTCCAAACCAGCTTTGGTAAGAGAATCTTGTATAGTATTCATAAATGTATTTTTTGGCTAATTATACTGGTATTATAGTACGCTTGTTTTTATTTGTCAAGTAGCAAATAGACATTTTATTTACATATAAATTTAGCTAAAATAAAACCATTTTTCACTTTTCACTTTCCACTTTCCACTAAAGTCTTGACATATTGTTAATAATCTGGTATAATGATTCGTTAAGCTAAAAGATAGTTTAACACCCAAATAGCTCTTTAAACACAACTAAGCGGATGACAAACATTTGCTGTGAGAGAGCAGCGAGTGAGAAACGAAGCTTGGTACCAGAGGAAGACTGACGATCGTAGGATTTCATCGGAGAGAAGAAAGCTTACGATAGTTGGTTCCCTTTGAAAGAAATGTACTAAATACGAAAATCACGAAATTACGAACCTTACAATACATATAAATGTTCACAATGTTGGAGAGAGCTTGTGAACTAAACAGTTTTTAATAAATTAAGAAATTGAAATATTAAAAATTGTTTAAAAATTTTAAATTTAAAATTATAAATTTTCAAGCATCTCTCCACAAAAGAGATGTTTTTGTTTCAACCGCAGAGAGAGCCGTCAGGCCTAAAATAACATTATGTTTCGTGGCCAGGGACGACTACTCTTCGGTCGAAATAAGTTCAAGTAATTTATTTTCGACTATCAATGTTCTTTAAAAGATATCTGATAGCCCGTGTGAGGGATCGCCTGAGTTTTATCTTGGGTGATCAAAACCGCCTTCGCTTAAAAAGCTTTGGCGCGTTGAAAGAGAGAGATTCCTACCGGCAATTAGACATCAAAATTGGGTTTTGCTCTGGTGAGATAGAAATATCTTGTCAGGGGCCCATCTCACTTTTGCTCAGCGTTCATTCGTTGAGAGATGGCGGAGATTATTTACTAGGCTGACGCAAGTCGGCTAGGTGATTCTCGCGGTTGTCCTACATAGGTTGTGAGACCTAAGTAGTACCGAGTGCGCCTTGTGTTAAAGTCCGAAAGGAATTTAACATAAAGGCACTCTGTATTACCAGAGAGGATGAAGTAAAAAAGAAAGTATTAATAATTTGAAATTTTAAATTTATAATTTCAAAACAATATCACAATTTAAAATTAGTTAATTAAAAATTATAAATTAAAGTAGTTGCTAGATTGAGTCTAAATATTTTAGAACCAATCTAGTCGCTACTGAATAAGGGTAGCTGTGAAAATTTGAGAGAGTAATCACAGCGAAACGGAAGCTTTTGGAAAAATTGTTCAGGATGAGAGCGACGTTCATTTACAATTCAAACTTTCAGAATTAATCACGATTCATGTTCCGTGTGGTTGATTGTGAAAGCGCTATCACAATGGTGTGGTGGCGTAAAGACGTACCCCGCCTACCAGCGGGGGAATGGAGCGGCGGGGTATACCACTCACTTTGTCAAAGTGAGGGGTGAATCCCCAAGCCGCAGGAGGTCGCCATGAAGGCGACGAAGTTCGGCGGGGGCGTGGCCCCCGAGTCCATCCTTTACCGCCAGGCCGCCATGGGCGGCCGGCGGGCGTCGGCCGTCCTGGCCGGCGCGGCCCGGGCCCGCAAGGCCTGGGCCAAGAAGGACGCCCGGCGGGCGTCCGAGAAGGCGGGCAAGAAGTAGCCTGCCGACCTCTCCACATCAACGAGGTGATGTGGAAAAACCCCGTCATCCGACAGGGTTAAAAGAGGTGTCTGACCTCAAACGGAAATTGGACCATTCCGTATAAATGTTGGTCCCACTCGGGAGGGCGAAGCACATCGCCCATCCCCAAAGGGTTTTAAAGTATATCCCTCACTTTGTAAAAGTGAGGGATAAATTGAAAATCTTTGGGGAGATT
>CAZQHU010000006.1:0-56701 GCA_964592785.1 uncultured Gammaproteobacteria bacterium
GCTTGCAACACACACACACTCGCAGGCTCATTCTTCAATAGGAACACCGTCACCCATCTTCGCTCTGTACTCCGTCAGAGCTATGCTGGGCAAGCCCTTCTAGTTTTCACTTTGGAAGGCTTGCCCGGCGTAGCTTTTTACGAAGTAAAAAGCGAAGACGGGCTCCGGCTCATTGTAAGCATACGGTTTCAGATACTATTTCATCGCCCTCTCCGGGCTGCTTTTCACCTTTCCCTCACGGTACTAGTTCACTATCGATCACTGTTGGTATTTAGTCTTAGGCCATAGTCGGCCCAGATTCCGACGGAATTTCGCGTGTACCGCCGTACTCAGGAAAATAACCTCACGTAAAACTTGTATTTCGTTTACGGGACTATCACCCGCTTTGGTGTCCCTTTCCAAGGATCTTCAACTATACAAATTTTATCATGACCGACATAACAGGTAGTCGACGTTATTTCCTACAACACTTATACCGCAACGGCCTGTCCTTTATGTACCACAGCTAAACAAATCTTACGATTCATCCTTTTGAGATACAACACGATATAAGTTTAGACATTATTTCCCCGTTCGCTCGCCACTACTAAGGGAATCGGAACCACTAGTCCTAACTCACTAATCAGCACTAACTTGCGTTAGCGTGGATTAGTGAGGAAGAAAAAGTGGTGTTAATTACCTTTCTTTTCCTCTGGTTACTGAGATGTTTCACTTCACCAGGTCTTCTCTATACACCTATGAATTCAGTGTAAAGTAATCGCAAATTTCTTCGCGATTGGGTTCCCCCATTCGGAAATCCTCGGATCAAAGGTTGCTTATCACCTCCCCGGGGCTTATCGCAGATTGCTACGTCCTTCATCGACCTAACAGTGTCAAGGCATCCACCGTATGCTCTTAGAAGATGCATACTACGAAAACACACAATTGTGCTTTCGTTATTTATACTTACTTTTTTTACTTGATGTCTTAAATTGTCAAAGTTCTGTCCAAAATCTCTTGCCACAGGTAAACTATAATTTTTATAAATTACCTGCGACCGAAGATTTGAGTTAAAAAAAGACCGCTTCCAAGCGGTCAATTTGACAAAAAAATTTGTCGGCCTAAGCGCTTGGATTAACTGAGTATAATTTGCTAGAAGTAAACATTGTGGTTTATCTAATTTTATATACCCAGAGGTCCAAGGATATTAGGACATGGTGCAATCATTTCAGATGCCTGACAATTTTACTATATAAGAAAAACCCTGTCAAGAGGGTCTTCTGTGGATATATAGGGGATAAAAATCACCAAGAAACCAGAGTTCATCTAGCAAAAATTACTACACAATTTCCTACCCCTTCCGCAACATCCTCCACCAAGGGATGTTTTTTTAAATAATCCAGTACTTCCTTTCGCAACTTCCCTGTGCCAAAACCATAAATTATTCGTACCATGGTTGCTTTTTCTTGATAATTTTTATAAAGAAAAGACTCCAAATTTGCCAGCGCTTCCTCAACATAAAAACCATGCAAATCCAACTCTGGCATCATCGCGCCCAATTCAACTGCAAAAATTTTGGCTTCTTTGTCGTTCATAATCTACTATTTACTTTTAAAATCATTATCCTTATAATAAATACATTAAAATAGTTTCTGAATGGCATTTATTACTTAAATAATATCATAAATAAACTAAATAATTAACTAGTTCGGATATAACTTGTTGTCTGAAATAGCAAAAAATCTTTTTAAGAATTAATTTTGGATTTTTTTATTTTGGATGCAAAAATTTTAAAAATATGGGCAACGAATTAACAAGTGCGCTTGTGCTGGGTCTAATCGGTGGGGTAATTCCGGGACCGGTTTTAACGGCCACATTTACCGAAATTTTACAGTCCGGTATTCCAAAAAGTATGCGGATAATTTTATGGGCGATGTTTACTGAAACCGTCGTTGCCCTAATAAGTTTATTGGCACTTTCATCAATGAATTTTTCTGAGAGCTTTTTTCAAGGTCTTTCGATAATCGGCGCCGCCATCCTAATTTGGATTTCGACTTCGATATGGAAAGTCCACAAAATTGATAATGAGGAAAAAGTCCATTTCAGTCTTGGAAAAATATCAGCGATGATAATGGCGAATGGGGTGTTGTGGACTTTCTGGATTACCGTATGTGTGCCAAAAGCGATATTACTTAGTGAAAAGGTGGCTTTTGGCAACTATCTTTTTCTACTACTCGTCGAAATCGGATGGCTAATCTCAACTGTCATGGTTGCGGTGGTATTTTCACGATTCAGAAAAATTCTTTCTAATCCAAAGGTTGTGCCAATTATTTTTAAAATTTTTGCTCTGACATTCATGTATTTCGCTGTCGATATGGTTTATCGTAGCATCAAGTTTTTCCTGACCTAAAAAAATAAAAAAATCCAAAATTAATAATAAAGAGGAAAGATTTTTCGCTACATCAGACAACACCGAATATGAGGTTCAAAAAATTTGCGTCATTTAATAATCAGCGGAGTGCAAATTTTTCTCAACCCAAATTTTTGCCCTTTTTCTCTATTGATATATAATAGGGAGGCGGGCAAAAACTTCTCATATTCGGATACGTTATGTGAAATATTTTTATTTCTACCAATAAATACAATAATAAAGAATAATTTTATTTTATGCCGATAGACCAAAACACAACAGTCCAAGTCATAACCACTACTCAAATTATTGGCATAGGTGGAGTCTCAGCGATAGCTGGAAGTTTTTTTACACTGGCAGGCATAGGTTTAAAATCATTTTTTGAAGCAAAAGAAAACAAAAAAACAAGATTGTTTGAAGCCAGAAAAAATGCTTACTCAAAATTAATAGGTCATTTAAACAATTCTTTTGCAAAATATGAATTTACGGTAGCAAATTATGACCCAGAAACAATTTTAAAATCCCTTACAGCATATTCTATTAATTTAGATTATGAGTTTGCCGAGGCATTACTTTTTAGTAGCAATAAAGTAATGCTAAAAATAGAAGAATACAGAAAAAAAATATATAGTTTAAAAAGTGCTGTTTTAGCAGATGCACATGAACAAAAATTACAAGTAACTTTTCACAAAAGAGTAGAAGAATCCCAACAAACTCATAATGTTGCAAAAGAATTAATCAAAATGATGCGCGAAGAATTGGAAATAAAATAAAATTATAAATTGATCAAATTAAATTTATTAATAGAAATAAAAATACATCACATAACACGGTATATCTGGCTACACTTTAAAAAATATTTGTAATTTATTTAATAAAAATATATGACAAAAAAATTTCTTCCAATCTTACTACTATTTCCATTATTACTAACTGGTTGTAGTTTAAAAACAAACGAGGTAGAAAATGATACCAAGGCGTTTTCGTTAAAACAAGAATGTTTTAAATACAAAGAAGGCATACAAAAAGAATTTGATAATTTCAACACAAAACAACAACCCCAAGAAAGAGCTGACAATGATGGTTCTACTAGAAAATGTTATGAAAACAAGGAATTGAAAGAAATTTTTTATAGTAATAAACTCAATTCATGTGCACAAGTAGAAGTCCAAAAAACTTATTGCAACACACCTGATATGAAGTCTTATGGGGTTTCTTATGAGTACAACATACTTTCTAATGTTCTTACTGGAGAAACACTAGAATATATAAAAACAATTTCTCGTGGGGAAGGTTTTGAAACCCCACAAAGAACAAAAGAAATAATTGATAGCTATAGATAAATTACAAATATTTTTAGTTCCGCCCATATTTCGCGCACACAAGATAATAATTTAAGGAGTGCGCGAAACATCAGATATACACGAACGTTCAGTGACATACCCAAAAAACCAAAAATACTCTCTGATGAGAGTATTTTTATTATGTGCTGGCGGAGAGACTCGAACTCTCAATCCTTGCGGAACGTGCTCCTAAGGCACGCGTGTATACCAATTCCACCACGCCAGCATATTTAATTGTACTTATTTTAAGCAAGCGTGTATACCCGCCCGCCATCACAAGCATGAGCTTGCTCAGGCGTTGCGGGCGGGCCAATTTCGCCACCGCGGCTTTTAACTGCGATATTAAACCACAAACTAGAAAAAAAATCAACCCGCCGATGAGGCGGGTTTGACTTTATAAACTTTACCTGCCCGCTCGTACCTCGCATGGTAGGCGGGTGGACTTTTTACTTTTTGAACTCAATTACCGATCCCTCTTAAAAAATCCACCGCGTTTTCTGTCACCACCGCGATCATTGCCACGACCACCTCGATCAAAACTACGTCCGCCACCATCACGAACAAAAGGTGCTGGAGGCACATAGCCTTCTGGCTTAGGTTTAAGAGCCTTGATAGAAAGATTAATACGTCCCAAGTTATCTATTTCCTTTACTTGTACTTTTACTTTATCACCAAGATTCAAGATATCACCTGGTCGGCCGACACGATTCCAATCAATCTCGCTCACATGGACTAGTCCATCTTGACCAGGAAGAATCTGCACAAAAGCGCCAAAATCTTCCAAACGAACAACTTCACCTTCATAAATTTCTCCGGCAGTTACTTCGTGAGTAATATCATTGATAATCTTGATAGCTTTCTTCATCGCCTCGGCATCTACAGAAGTGACCAGCACTCGGCCATCTTGTTCAATATCAATGGAAACTCCTGTTTCCTCGGTAATCTTTTTGATAGTCTTGCCACCCGGGCCAATAAGGTCGCCGATCTTCTCTGGATCGATGCGCACTGTTTCAATACGTGGGGCATAAGGAGAAAGTTCCTTTCTCGGTTCAGCAATCACACTGGACATTTTTTTCAAAATTTCCAATCTAGCATCTTTGGAACGCTTAAAAGTTTCTTCCACAATTTCCCAAGTCAGTCCATGAGTCTTGGTATCCATTTGAATAGCAGTCACCCCATCCGCAGTACCAGTAATTTTGAAGTCCATACCGCCAACTCCATCTTCCACATCTTGTAAATCAGTCAAAACTTTCCAATTTTTTATATTGTATTTTTCATCCATTTCAGAAGCCAAACCCATGGCAATACCAGCTACCGGTTTTTTGATTGGTACACCAGCTGCCATAAGTGACAAGGAAGAACCACAAGTAGAAGCCATAGAAGATGAACCATTTGAACCCAAAACTTCAGAAACCACCCGAATGGCATAGGGAAAATTTTCTTCTTCTGGTAAAACGGGTTCCAACGCTCTCTCGGCCAAAGCTCCATGACCGATCGCTCGTCTACCCAGTCCTCCAATGCGACCAGTTTCGCCGTAGCTATATGGAGCATCGTTATAATGATGCATATAACGTTTGGTTCCTTCTTCTTCCATACTATCCAAGGTTTGCACATCTCCAGGAGCACCCAGAGTGACAATCGACAAAACTTGGGTATCGCCTCTCATAAACATTCCTGAACCATGAACACGGGGCAAAAGATCAACTTCTACTTCCAAATTACGAATTTCATCGAGTTTACGACCATCCAATCTTTGATTTTTATCCAAAATTCTCTTGGTTATCTGCTCACAAACATATTCTTTCACTCTATCCAAAGCTGGTTTTTGCAAATCTTCTTCAAAACCCTGTTCGGTAAGAAGATCAACCAGACCATGTTTGATTTCGTCCACCATTTCCACTCTCTCAGTGCGAGAAATTTTTACAGAATTAAAAATCTTACTATCAGCCAAACTAGCAATATAATCTTTAGCAGTTTGTTTAGCTTGTTCAGCAGTTTTTTCTTTATCCTGAGCATCAGCCGAAGGATTCTCTCCCTCTTTGACCAATGAAATTTTTTCTTTGCCAACTTCTGCTTGAATCTTATTAATAAAATCAATCACTGGTTGTAATTCTTGACAACCCCATTTCATAGCTTCCACTACTTTATTTTCAGATACTTCCCTAACAGCGGCCTCGGTCATAACCAATTTATCTGGTGTACCAGCCACTACTAAATCCAAAACATTTCCTTCCACTTGACTGTTCCCAAGATTCAAAATAAATTCCCCTTTTTCATCCAAACTAACCCGAGCGGCCGCGATCGGACCATCCCAAGGAATCGATGAAACTGCCAAAGCACAACTAGCACCAATAAGACCAACAATAGCTGGATCATTTTCACCATCAAAAGCCAAAGTGGTGACCACCACCTGCACTTCATTTCTAGTGCGGTCATCAAAAAGTGGACGAATCGCCCGATCAATAAGCCGTCCCGATAGGACCGCATCATCACTCGGTCGTCCTTCTCGTTTCACAAAACGTGAACCTTTAATTCTGCCGGCAGCATACATTTTTTCTTCAAAATCCACAGTTAATGGAAAATAATCCAAACCTACTTTTTCTTCACTACTCTTGGTCACATTGACCATTACCACTGTCTCGCCATATTGAGCAGTACAAGATACAGTGGACAACAAAGCCAATCTGCCCATTTCTATTGAGAGTTCCCTGCCGCCCCAATTGAGCGACCATTTCTTAATGTTCATAAATTTTTCCTTTCTGAAGATGATCTGAAAGAGATAGATCCCCAAATATTATTTAGGACCTAGATTTTTCCAGACCATGCTTCTTAATTTTAATTATTTTTTAAATAAAATCATTTTCTCTTACCAAAATTTTCTGTCATTAAATATCTATCTTTATTTTTACTAAGATCGAGAAAATCATCAGCCTCATCAATAGTAAAATGCGAAGCGGTTTCGCCAAAGGCCACTATCTCCACTTGCTTGCCACTGCTCTTTTGTAAATATTCTACTAAAGGCAAATAATCACCATCACCGGAAACAATGACAATGGCATCCAAACTAGAAGCCAAACGAATAGCATCAACTGTTAGCCCCACATCCCAATCGGCTTTTTTCATGCCAGTGGAAAAAACTTGCAAATCTTTCTCCCGAGTTTCAATACCCAAATTGTACAAAGCATCAAAAAATGGTTTTTCATCTTTACTCTCCGTACTCACCACATAGGCAATCACTCGAATCTTTTTACGGCCAGCTACCGCATCTTCTACAATATTGCCAAAATTAACCTTGCGACCATGTAAATTTTTGGCGCTATAATATAAATTTTGTACATCAATAAACACCCCTACGCGTTGTTCGGGGTGTTTCAAAGGATTTTTAGTTTTGATCTTCTTGAACAGCATCGGCATCAACTTCATCCAGCTCTTCCTCTGGCAAAGCGGCATCCACTTTGTTAAGGGTTTTAACTGGTTTTAATTTTAATTTTTTAACCAATTCCTCGTAAGAAGCAGCATTATCTTTTTGCAAATAACGCAATAATCTGCGTCTTTCACCTACTTTGCGGAGTAAACCACGGCGAGAGGAATGATCTTTGGCATGCATTTTCAAGTGCTCTGACAACTCCTCAATTTCAGCAGTGAGAATAGCAATCTGCACCTCACTTGAACCAGTGTCGCCCTCATGAGTCTGAAATTTTTTAATAATTTTTTGTTTTTTGGCTTTATCCAACATACATTATTTATATTATGGGCCGAAAACGGGTATGGGGCCATTTTGGTCCTGTATTTAAACCCTCAAATAGAGAGTAAGAGCATTATACCAGAAAACCTGGACTTGTCAATAGGAGGCTGGAGCCAGCTAAATCATAACCAAAATAAAAACCATCCTGTTTTCTCCTGAATAATCCCCAATAATTTTGGAAATTAGTCAGGCGACAGGATGGTTCTTATCCATCAAGGCGCCCTTGAAATTGGAACTAGTCGTCCCTCTTTCTTCGCTCGGTCAAATCCGAAGCGATGTAAGGATACGGACACGTTTCCCAGCGACGGAGAAAGTTTCTCAATTCGTAAAAAATCCCATCTCGAAGAACTTCGAGCTCCTCCCCCTCGATCGTCCGCTGGGTCGTAGATTCCTGGACCAAAACCAGATCAACAGGCACCACCACGAACATGCGATGGCGACTATGACCCTGTTCAGCCAGGCAATCACACACATCACCCTCTTCTGGGCCAGAACGCCTGGTGTACTCCACCCGATACATTTTTCCTTGAACTCGCACTTCATGAACCAGTGTACCCTCATAAATCGTAGGCATGATCCTACCCCCCAAAAGACTTATTAAGTTTAGCCCACCCCACTCCAAAAGTCAATCTGTTTTTCAATTTGATAATTTACTACTAAATGATATAATTCGTATATATTTAACTTAAATCTTATGATTTATATTGGTGCTGACTACATGGGCTTCAAGCTCAAAAAACAACTAATTACTTACCTCAAAACCCAGCTCAAATTAAAAGTTGAGGATCTGGGCGCCAAAACCAAAAAAGAAGGTGATGACGCTATAGATTATTCTACGAAAGTTGCCCGAGCGGTCGCCAAAAACAAAAATCATCGTGGAATTCTCATTTGTTATAGTGGTCATGGCATGTGCATTACTGCCAACAAAATCAAAGGCGCACGCGCCTCGATTGGCTATAATATTGAAGGGGCGGAATTGATGAGATTGCACGATGATGCCAATATCCTCTGCTTGGCCAGTCACCGGCTCACACTGGAACATGCTTCGGCTATTGTCAAAAAATTTTTAGAAACTGAATTTATCCCTATAGACAGGCGTGTACGTCGTCTAAAAAAACTGGAAAAATTGGAAAATAAAAAATAATTTTATGCAAATCATTCCTTCAATTTTTGTTACTTCTGAAGCAGAATTTATAAAACAAATAAATGCTGTACAAAATATTGTTAAGCAAATACAATTGGATATTGCTGATGGAGAATTTGTACCCGCTCAAACTTGGGCTGAACCAGAAATTGTAGAACAAAATTGTAATATCAATGTAGAACTACATCTCATGGTAAAAGATGCTTGGCTAGAACTAAACAAATGGACTGCTGTAGAAAACATCAGTCGAGTCCTCATACACTTGGAATCAAAAAATCCTGAAAAGGCGCTGGCCTTTGCCAGGGACAATGATTGGCAAGTCGGACTGGTCTTGAATCCGGAAACCAAATTGTCTGACTTGGAAAAATACTTGGACAAGATAGACAGTGTGATGTTTATGGGTGTAAATCCTGGACGACAAGGTCAAAAATTAATACCAGAAGTTCTCGAAAAAATAAAAGAATTTACTTCCCTAAACCCCACTATATTTACCGAGCTTGATGGCGGTGTCAGTTTAGAATACTTGCCTGAAATAGTCAGGAGTGATATCAAGGCCATTTGCCCAGGCAGTGCTGTTTTTGGTAATGAAAAAACCCCGGAAGAAAATATCAAAAGTATGCAAGAAATTATTAACAGGTTGACCTCAGACAAGAAACAAGATACAATTTCCAAATAATTTCAGGTCCCAAATTACATCTTGTTTCTTGTTATTTATAATAAATATGAATTCAACTAAACTATTAGACTTAGTCATCATCGGCGCAGCCGCTGCTGGCTCCTCAGCCGCAGTCTACGCCGCCAGAAGAAATTTAAATTTTGTTATTGTCAGTAAAGACACTGGCGGAGAAGTCGCTCTCTCTGGAGAAGTAAACAATTGGCCCGGTGCTATTGCCACTACAGGTTTTCAATTGGCTCAAGATTTTACCAACCATGTAAAATCTTATAATGTGCCTATGGATATTGGTTTTGAAGTAACCAAAATCCTGCCTGAAAAAAATTATTTTTGGGTTGAGGCCAAAAACATTAGCGGAGAAGAAAAAAAATATCAAACCAAAACAGTGATCGTAGCCAGTGGTATTCACCCACGACATTTGGGACTGCCAGGGGAAGAAAATTTGCGTGGCAAAGGCGTCACTTATTGCACTGTTTGTGACGGACCTCTCTACCGTGGCAAAGTGACTGCCACTATTGGTGCCGGCAATGCCGCTTTGGAGTCTGCTCTCATGATGAGTGGCATCGCCAAAAAGGTTTATCTAGTCACTCGCTACCCCGATAACCTGGAAAATAAAGGTGGTTTCCCCAAAGGCGAAGATATTTTGATAGAAAAAGTAAAAAATAATCCCAATATTGAAATAATTTATAATGCTGAAACCAAAGAATTCATTGTAGATAATTTTTTGACCGGACTTAAATACCTGGATCAAACTAACAATCAAGAAAAAATTATAGAAGTCCAAGGAGCTATGGTGCACATTGGTAATAAACCAAACTCTAGTTTTGTTGAAGTCAAAAAAGATCCAATGGGACAAATCGAAGTTGATCAAAAATGCCGAACTTCTATACCAGGAATCTTCGCGGCTGGCGATGTCACCAGTATTCCCTATAAACAAATTGTTATTTCTGCCGGACAAGGTGTCACCGCCGCTCTCTCTGCAATTGAACACCTCAACAAGTGGAAAGAAGAATAAAATAATTTAAATATAAAATAACCTTGGCTTCAACCAAGGTTATTTTTTAATCTTGACAAAAAATAAAAAACCTGGTAAACAGAAAGTATAGGAGGTGAATCATGAATCTTCAAGAGCAGGCCAGGCGCCAGGACAAACTTACCAACAAGTACGCGGCGAGGCTCATTTCTTTTGTGCTTCTCGGCTGGGGAACTCTGCTCTTTTGGGCATACTCCCATTTCCATCTCTCGATGGAGGAACTACTCCTAACCATCGCCATCCCTGGATCACTCAACATGATCTCGCTCTTCCTCATCTACATCTGGGTCGACAAGGGCCGAAAGGAGATGGAGAGACGCTGGGATCAAGAATTCAAACGTCTAGAAGACAAGTTGGATATTGAGGTTCTGATCCTCAAGGAGATGCAGAAGAACGAAACCTTGAGACAGGCCTTCCAATCTCCCACCATCCCCACACTGTCACCTCAGAAGGCGGAAGAATTGCCTTCCTAGTTTCGAACGAGCGGATGGTCATGATCTCTTAGGCCACTCCGACTCGCCAGGTTCGCAAAAAATTGCTAACCGGGCGAGAGTGGTCTAAAAAAATAAAAACTTCCCGAGCAATCGGAAGTTTTTTGTTTTATGTTATAAGCCCGGTGTTTCATGATATAATACTTACATGCCTAAAACCTTCCAAAAATACTTATTTTTATTCTTGCTCTTCGGACTTTTTGCCACGCAATTCTTTTTTATTTCTCCTCAAGGAGAATTCCCCTTAAATGATGATTGGGTACACACTGATACCATCCTGCATTGGGCCAAGACAAATGAATTTAGACTAATGCCTTTTGCCGGACCAACTTTTTATATTCCCATTCTCTACGGCACTGCTATCACCAAAATTTTTGGATTTTCTTTCACTCTATTGCGGGTCTCTACTCTTATCCTGGCGATAATTCTACTTTTTACTTTTTACTTTCTACTCAACCGCCTCTCCAACAAACCCACCCTTGCTTTCATTGGCACCTTGCTACTCTGGTCCAATCCCATTTTTTATAATCTCTCCTTTACTTTCATGACCGACATACCGGCTTTATTTTTTTTGGTCATCTCTATATATTTTTATTACTCTGGATTTGAAAAAGAAAATAATAAATATTTATTTTGGGGTACTATTTTTGGTTTATTTTCAGCTTTTACCAGACAAACCGGAATTTTGATTATTATCGCCGCTCTTCTTTATATTTTATTTTATCTCCGCAATTTCAAATTCAAACAATTACTTTTGTCTTTTGGATTGCCTCTGGCTATAGCGGGGGCGATATACACTTGGCTAAATATTTATGGCTTCCTGCCTCAAAACACAGGTAGCCACAGCATAGAGGGGGTTTGGCGACTCTTGGGTCACATCAAATGGTGGCTTTTCTACATACCAATTTATTTGGGGATCTTCACTTTGCCACTAACCTTGGGCTGGTTTTTCAAGCACCATTCGCATTGGTTTAAAAAAAACTTTTTAATAATATTATTTACAATTAGCGGACTGACGATCTTGATTAGGCAAATCTGGCATTTACAATTTCCTTATATTGGTAATATTATTTCTTACTACGGTCTAGGTCCAATGAAAAATGTGCTTTCAGGGCAACTCGCTCCTCAAATGCCCAGCTCCAGCTGGGGAATCATTACTTTATTGGCCGCTATAGGCGCAGCTCTTATTTTTTATCTTTTAACCACACAAAAAAGACACAACCGTGAGCCAGTCGGCTTTGTTTATTTATTTGGATTTTTTTATTCAATTCCCTTATTAATTTTTGAAAGTTTTGATCGTTATTTATTGCCTTTATTTTTGATTTTAATAATTGCACTTTTACAAAATATCAAGCATGTAAAATTTTCTTATTTTAGCTCTCTAATCTTAATTGCTATCTTTGCTTACTTTTCCATCACTCAAACCAAATTTTATCTGAACTGGAACCAAACACGTTGGGAGCTTGCTACCCAAGCAACTGAATTAACAGAAGATAAAACTGTCATTGATGGCGGTTATGAATGGGACGGCTGGAATAACTACTGGTCCACACTTGAAAATGAAAAAATTTCTTTTACAGATCAAGAAATTCAAAGTAAATTTTGGTGGCAAAGACGCTTTTTTCCAAAAAATTCACCTCTCTATTTTGTTTCTTTTTCCACTCTACCAAATTATGAAATCCTGGAAACTATAAATCTCCCAGGGGCCAATCCCAATAACAAACTTTATTTGCTAAAACACAATTTGGCGGAAAATTAACAATTTTGCTATAATAAACTTTAGTTTATATCTCTTAACTATAATTATATGCTTTTGGAAAATATTTTGCCCTTCTTGCCCCTGGGTCTGGACCAGCTAATATTTTATATTATTGGTGGGCTGGGAGCTATCATGATAGTTTATGGAATTTTTTTGGAACTAGAAAGACGCCAAGACCTGGTTTTCGCAGTCGGGTCATATTGTCTGTTTATCTATGCCCTCTACATAGGTAGCCGTTTATTCGCTGTGGCCATGTTAGGATTTTTTGTGGCCTCAGTTGTAGAGTTCATCGAAATCTATGTCGGCCTCCATAAACACAGCCCGGAAGATTTAAAACGTTATAAAAACATGCGTTAATATGTTTGATGTCATTACTATAGGCGACTGCATGCTAGATACTTTTTTGGTCATTGATCACGAAGAAGCACGCTTGCAATGCGACCTGAATAAAGAAAATTGTTTACTTTGTCTCAATTATGCTGACAAAATCCCTATCCGCGAAACCGGACAGTCTGTTGGGGGTAATGCTGCCAATCTGGCAGTTGGTTTAAAAAAACTTGGATTAAAAACCGCTATTGTTAGCGAATTGGGAGATGACATCAATGGCCACATCATCAAAAACGAGCTGGAAAAATCTTCGGTCAATACCACCAATCTAAAAATTAATGCTGGCCAAGAAACTCGTTATTCCATTATCTTGGGCTACCAAGCAGAAAGAACGGTTCTTTCCTATTACACCAAGAGAAATTATCGTTTACCCACCCTCCCTCCAAGTCGTTGGATTTATTACACTTCACTTGGCCAAGGCTTTGAAAAATTGCAAGATCAATTAACCAAGCATCTACAAAAAAATCCTCAAACTAAGTTAGCCTTAAACCCTGGTTCCTACCAATTGAAAAAAAATCTACCAAAAATAAAACAAATTTTGCCAAAAACAAATTTGTTATTTGTAAACAAGGAGGAAGCGGCTCGCTTGGTCGGCAAAAAGAAAAAAATTACCGAATATTTTACTGCCCTGCACAAGTTGGGTATTGAAATGGTGGTTATTACCGATGGCACGAATGGTTCCTATGCCAGCAATAAACAAGAGCAATATTTTATGCCCATCTTTCCTATTCCAGCGGTAGACAAAACTGGAGCCGGGGATGCCTACGCCTCGGGTTTCCTGGCCGCCCATCTTGAAAATAAAAAAATGAATGAAGCTATGTACTGGGCTACAGCCAATGCCGGCGGGGTAACCAGAGAGATTGGAGCAGAGCACGGTCTTTCCAATCAAGCTGGCATAGAAAAAATTCTCAAAAAATACCACAATATAAAAGCCAAAAAAATCTCCTAATTAGGAGATTTTTTTATTTTCATACTCAACCTTGATAAAGTCTTTTAGTTTGTTTCCTTTCTTCAATATAATCTTCGATATTATTCAACTCTTGAGGATATCTATGTGGTTCCAAAAGACAAAGGCCAAACTCAAACGCCCGCACTTGAGAACGGATTTCTTCTGCCACCTGAGGATGTTCCTCTTCATCTTCAGCCATTATCCGTAAATGTCCCAAACGTTTTTCAATATCATCAAAAATGTTTTGAAAATCGACCACCAATGCTTCATATTTTTTACGATCAGTGGTGAGCACAGCCTGTTCAGTATGATGTCTTATTTCCATGTCAATTTCCAATAAATAAGATATCAAAACACTCCGTTCCTCTGCTTCAAAAAAATTAATTGGTCCTCCCAAACGCAAATCATGGTAAGTCGCTCCATGTTGTTTAAACTCCTCATAACGACGTTTCAAACTAGGAGAGAGTTTTCCCAAAAGAAATTTTTCACCCAATTTACCTTGGTAAATTACCAAAAACTCTTGAAAGGCTTTCCAAAAGGGCCAGATTTTTTTGCCCAGAGCGATCACTACATTTTCCACTTCTACAGGAGAAATAGTATAGTCATTTTCCAAATGTTCCAAAGCATGCTGGGCTTCTTTTTTTATTTCTTCTGGCAACAAAGGCGGTAAATGATTTACATACTGACGAAAAAGATTTATTGTATGTTTGATAGTAGCATGTTGCATATGGTTCTATTATAACAAAAAAACGGATTTAATTAAATTTATTTGCCTAAATTTAAAAAATCTCTCCAGCGCAAATACAATTCTCGTGTCGCCTGCAAATCACCAGCACAATAACGAGCAATCTTTTTGTATTCTTCATTTTTAAACATTGGCCCCACATCATGCCCGGTCACACCATGAGACTTGGGTGACTCTATGCCAAAAGCTTTACAATAAAAATCCAAATTAAATTTACGAGCGGCATTATAAAAAGTTAATTGTTCAAGAAGATCAATATGCTGGTCAGCACTATAACGATAAGGCATCAAATTTTTACTAGGTTTGACCCCCAGCATGGCCGAACGAAGCATGAGGACCGGACAATCAAAGCCCCGACCATTGAAAGTAACAAATTTATTGGCATGAGCGATGGCCGACCAAAATTTTTCCAAAATTTCTTTTTCATCTCCTGACCAATACTTGATGCCATTTTCCTCCCATTCTTCAAGACCAGATGATCGCTTGTCCGCCAAAGCTTTAGCGTCGGCGGAAAAATACATGGCGCCTTTCTCGGTTTCCACACACAACATGCCAATCGCTACAATCTCGTTGGTTGGCGCCCAGAGAGCCATCTGTTCAATAGCCTTGGCTTTTTCTTCTTCACTTTCTGCACCTTTTAGTAAATAATACTTTTGCGCTTCATCCAAACTCTCAAAATCTTGACCAATAGTTTCAATATCAAAAATTATAGTATTCATAATCATGAGTCTTAAAATCTTTAAAGTCCATAAAGTCAAAAGATTATATTCTTTATAACTTTACAAACCTTGAGACTTTCTGACTTATCTCATACATCGCAATACCTGCCGCCACAGAAACATTCAAGCTTTCTTTTTTACCATACATCGGTATGTGCACTACTACATCACATAGCTGTAAAATCTCCTCGTCTATACCATCTACTTCATTGCCCACAACCAAGGCTAAATCTTTAGTTTCCAAATTTCTCAATTTCTCAATTTCCACACTCGTTTCTATCTTCTCTAACCCAATAATAAAAAACCTCTTCTTTTTCAAATTCAAAATCAACCTTTTCAAATCTTTTCGCTTCTCCCATGGCATCCAAGTCTCGGCTCCAAGAGAAACTTTATCTATTTGCGGACGAGGAGGACAAGGAGTATAACCAACCAAAAAAAGCTTGGTAACCCCGCAGGCATCGGCCGTGCGAAACATCGCTCCCACATTATGACAGGAACGAATATCCGGTAAAATAAGATAAAAATCATGTTTCATAAAACATGTTTATTTTCTCATAACCAAGTCAAAAAATCAAAAAACCGTTCTGGCTGAACGGCTTTGTTTAATCTTTTCACGTAAAACGAGGTAGTAAAAGGAAAGTGGCTGCCAAGAGCCCACAACCTGCCAACAAGTAGAAATAAACCAAAGAATAACTATTTTTTGCTCCCCAAGAAGCAAACTGTTCTTTATTTTGCATATTTTTTATTTTTATTTTTACTTGCCCTTCCGAAGCTGTAGCGAAGAAGGGGTTATTTTATTGATTTGAATTAAATCGGCTACTTTGAAAGCACTTTAATTAATTCAAAACATGTGTATTATAGCACAAAATTTGCCTTTTGTCAAGTTGTGTCGTACAATATAAAAGAACGATTGATAACCCCCTTCCAAATACAACAATACAAAAACTATGTCTAAAACCTTATCCAATTATTTGACTGAATTTCTTGAATACCTGGAGATCGAACGCAATCGCAGTGACAAAACTTTACGCAATTATGATTTTTATTTAAAAAGATTTACTGGCTGGCTGGGAGGAGACAAAAACCCAGAAGCTATAGACGCAGAAAAAATTCGACAATATCGTCTCTGGCTCAATCGTCTGGTAGATAATCATGGTGAACCTCTGAAAAAAAATACTCAAAACTACCATCTTATTGCTCTGCGCTCTTTTTTGAAATATTTAGCCAAACGCGATGTCAAAACTTTGGCTTCAGAAAAAATTGAATTGATGAAAATGCCAGATCGTGATGTTTCTTTTTTGGAAGGTGGCGATCTTAGCCGACTATTGGAAGCGCCTATAAAAGAAAATGTTGATAACCAACTTATTCGTTACCGCGACAAAGCCATCTTGGAAATGCTTTTTTCCACTGGACTACGCGTCTCTGAATTGGTTGGCCTGAAGAAAGATAATCTAAATTTGAATCGTGAAGAATTTACTGTCACTGGTAAGGGGCGCAAAGCCCGAGTAGTTTTCCTTTCCGAACAAGCCAAATACTGGCTAAAAAAATATTTGGGAGTCCGCCAAGATCCCAATCCTTTTTTATTTATTTCTCACGATTTACGCAATAGCAAAGGTAAAAAAGAAGTGACCGATCAACCACTAACAACCCGTTCAGTGGAAAGAATCGTTCGCAAATATGCACGTAGCGCCGGTATCACCAAAGCTGTCACCCCCCACACTCTACGCCATTCCTATGCCACTGATTTATTACAAAATGGTGCAGACATTCGAAGTGTCCAAACTATGCTGGGCCACAGCTCCATCACAACCACCCAAATTTATACCCATATTACTGATAAAGAATTGAGAAATATTTACAAAAAATTTCATGGGAAAAATAGAGGAAATAATTGACAAGGACGATATTTTATTGTAATATTTCCTCATCGCCAAATTACAAATGTTTTAAAATTTGTGCTTGGCCCCGTAGTTCAATGGATAGAATAGAAGCCTTCTAAGCTTTAGATCTTGGTTCGATTCCAAGCGGGGTCACGAAGATAATTCTTAATATATAATCTATGCTAGAAACAATCATTACCGTCGTCTTGGTGATTTTCTTGGTCAGTATTCGCCAGGTAAATCAATATCAACGCGGCGTCAAATTTCAACTTGGTAAATTCGTCAAAATCATTGAACCAGGTTGGAGAATCGTGTTACCGGTCATCCAAAGTATGACCAAAGTAGATATCCGCACCAAAGCTGTGGATGTTCCTTATCAAGAAGCTATCACCAAAGACAATGTCTCGACCAAAGTCAATGCTGTGATTTATTACAAAGTTTCAGACGCTGGAAAAGCTATTTTGGAAGTAGAAAATTTTTGGTTTGCTGTTTCTCAGCTAGCACAAACTACTATGAGAAATGTCATCGGCCAAATGGAACTAGATGAACTTTTGGCCAATCGTGAAAACGCAGCTCAAAGAATTAAAGAAATTATTGATGGTGCCACCGACAACTGGGGTATAAAAGTGGAAAGCGTAGAATTGAAAGACATTGTCCTACCAGAAGATATGCAAAGGGTGATCGCCAAACAAGCTGAAGCTGAAAGAGAAAGAAGAGCGGTAATTATCAAATCCAGCGGTGAAGTAATCGCTGCCGAAAACCTTTCCAAAGCGGCAGCTACACTCTCCAGCGCTCCTGGGGCACTACATTTACGCACACTCAATTCTATCAATGATATTTCTTCTGACCAGTCCAATACTATAGTCTTTGCTGTACCTCTGGAAATTCTCCGAGCCTTTGAAAGGATAAATAAATAATAAACAAAAAAATAAAATCCTCCCAATCATCTGTTGGGAGGTTTTTTTTGGGGTGAGTGACCGGAGTTGAACCGGCAACCGCTGGGACCACAACCCAGTGCTCTAACCATTGAGCTACACCCACCATATCTGTATGGTCCCAATTTTACATTTTTTTCTTACTAAAGTCAAGACCTAAAACTTCAAAAAATCCGGCATGCCTGTATCACCACCCATAGGATCATTATAAAAAGTCCGAGTATCATCCTCTATTTCAAAATTGAAATTGGCATAAAACCCGCTCGGAGCTTCGGAAATGGTGGCTTGTCTGAGATAACGAACGACAAAAATACTAATACTAAAAGCTGTGATAGTGATAGCCACACCCAAGACTGCTTGCCAAATAACTTTTTTACCCTGGGTAATTTTTTCTTCACTGCCACCAGAAAGCAAAATCAAATACCCAGCATAAACCAAATAGGCCAAGAATACTACTCCCAAGGTACCCAGGATGACCTGAATAGTGTAAGCGGCAATCAAACGAGGATCATTGGGAGTACCGAGATCAGCTCCCTGCTCACCAGTGAGAGCCCCCAGCTGGGTATAAACATCTACTGCCAAAACCGGCAAAGACCAAATGCCTGTCAAAAGTACAAAAATGGCAATCAAAAATAATTTTTTGATTTTTGTCATATAAAATTATTATTGTCAACGAAAAGCTGCATCTCTAAAACCCTGAACAATGAAATAAGTGATCCCATAGGATGCCAAAATTATTATGAGCCCCACTATGGCCGGGCGAATAATACTAAGAGCTTTATTGGCTTTTTCTTCATTGCCACGAGCTGTCAAAAGCATATAACCTCCATAAACTACTAACACCAAAAAAACTATTCCTACGGTTTCTAAAATAATTTGAATAAATGAAGCTATTCTGGCCTGCAAAGGAATTTCTGAATTTATCTCAGCCACGCTACCGGCAGTGCCCACTTGTTGCATTATTTCAGATTTGGAAGCAGCTAGAGTTAAAACCGGAGACAAAAAACTCAAAAACAATGCTATTAAAATAATAATTTTGGAACTGCGCAAACTCATATTATTTTATGGAACGAGCCAAGATCGCCGGCACCACAAAGCTAGTGATGCTATAGGCAGCCAAGGTAATAATCAGGCCGACAATCGCCGCGATAATAATTTTCCTGGCCTTGTCTATCTGATCTTCTTGTCCTCGGGCGGTCATCCAGAGATAACCCGCATAGACCATGAGGATGAGAAAAATCACTCCCACAAAAGACAAAGCCGCTTTGATAATCGTCCCCAAAGTTTCAGCCAAAGTTAGTTCATCAGCATCAGCAAAACCAGCTTTACCAGCAGTATCTCTCGCCAAATCTGAACCCAAATCAATAGCCAAAGTGGAAAGCAAAGGAGTAAACAAAATGAAAGCCACAATCACCACGTAAAATATTTTTTTCATAAAAATTTATTTAAACTGTGTAGTCACAAGCACAGTGATGGCATAAGCACTAACTACGATCACGAGACCGATGACTGCCGCGATAATAATTTTCCTGGCCTTGTCTATCTGATCTTCCTCACCCCGAGCTGTCATCCAGAGATAACCCGCATAGACCATGAGGATGAGAAAAATCAAACCTACCAAAGTTAGAGCAGTGCTAATAACTGATCCTATTAAAACTGAAATGTCGGCATTATCCTTCACACCTGCAGCGTCAGCAGTTTTGCCCAGCTCTCGACCGGCCTGACCAATCCCGGCCTGAGCCAATAAAATTTTTGACATATTTTTATAACAATTAATTTTTATCGGCAATAATCCTTGGCGCAATTATCATTACCCACTTCATCATCAGTATAGCGGGAAGCATTTTCATAAAATAACCAGCAACCAGCTTCTGCTTGGTCAGTACAACCTCTTTTTTCCCGTCCTTGCAAACGACAAACATTTTCCGTATTAATATAACAAGCTTTGTTGATGGCAATATTAATATCCCCCGCGCTTTCTACCCATTCCACGCAACAACCTTTGATAACTTCCTCTGACAAGTCTGGGGTAGTATCACTCACACTAGCAGCTTGACCTTCGACAATCCTCGTCACTACCAAATTGGTGATAGCATAGCCAGAAACAATAATCACAAGACCAATCACTGCCATGGTGATAGTATCTCTGGAACTCTTTATTCGATCCTCCTCACCTCGAGCTGTCATCCAACGGAAACCAGCATAAACCATGAGAATAAAAAATATTGTACCCACAAAAGACAGAGCGATCTTAATCCAAAAACCAATCATTTCTGGTACGCTCTGGGGTAGATTGGTAGTAGCTATGCCAGTCGGACCCAGAGTCTGAGTAAGCACCCCGGTCGCATCATTGATAGTCTTGGCGGCAAAAGCTGGTATCGCAAACAAAGTAAAAACTAATATTACTGACAATAAACAAAATTTACAAAATTTCACCATAACTTATTCATTTTTAGGCAAGCAAGATCGACGTGAAGAACCATTGAAACAATAAAAATTACTTTCACAATCACTATTTAGCGTACATTCAGCACATTCCAAACCACTTTCACAATATCCATTAACACAATGTCCACTTTGACACTGTGAATGGGCAGAACATTTGTCGCCATTTGTACAAATCAATCCGGTACAACCTATCAAACTTGTACTTGGTAACCCTTCTGGACAAGAAGCACCTTTTTGACATGTTCCCTTTTTACATATTGAATCAATACAGTCAGCATTACTGTCACAAGACGCATTAATATTTGACTCTAGAGGCGCAGTAGGTTCAGTTTCTCCCCCACCCAAACAACTACTAAAATAGGTTTTTTCATCATTAGATAAAATATCACTATTTGAAACACCCAAAAGACACTGACTCACACAACCATCAAAATCACTATAAAAAGCTTGAAACACCTCCACATCCATACTAGTGCAAGCATTATCACAACACTGTTCATCAGCTATCGTTCCACTTCCACCTCCTCCAGCATTCCCACCTCCACCCCCTGTCGTGGCTGTCCCACCCACACTACTAAACACAAAGTTGGTGATAGCATAGGCCGCGAGAATGATAATCAATCCAATAACTGCAGCAATCACAGTGTCCATACCTTGTTTGGCCTGTTCTTCTTTGCCATGGGCAGTCATCCAGAGAAACCCGCCAAAAATCATCAGAGCAAAAAAAATGACGCCAATAAGCGATAGCGCCGTACCTATTACATTACCAATAAGTGTAGGAAGTTTAAGTCCAGTATTCAAACCGGCTGTTCTAGCAGTTTCCTCCAGACCATAGGCCGCCCAAGTAGTGGTAAATAAAACCAAAGAAAAAATCACCACCAAAAAACCAGCGAAGAAAAATTTTTTGGACATAAGTTTATAAATTTATAATTTTTAATTTTAAATTTTTAAACAATCCCTAATTTTTAATTTTTAAACTATGTGTAATCTTGCTAAAAATCAAAGACAACTCATTCGCCTCTTTCCAAATTGTTCTCAATTCCACTTTAACTTCCGGATTAACTTCAGCCAAAAGTTCTATCCAATACTTAGTTTCTTGTATTTCTTTTCTAACAATATAAATCTTATTTTTAAAATCATTCCTGGAAACTCCAGCATTTGCTTCCCTATAATTCGCTCCCACACTTGTACTAGAACGAAGTAACTGATTAATTATATTTTGATTCAAAGCATGAAACTTTAAATTTTTAATTAGAGCAATAACTTCCTTACTAAACTTCAAAGTACGTTCTTCCAAATCGTATTGCATAATTAAAAATTTTTTAATTCAAAATTGTTTAAAAATTAATAATTAATAATTAAAAATTAAACTAATCACTTATCTCATTATAAACATTCCCAGTGGTTGCTTGAAATAAATTCACCATTACAAAACGAGTGATACTATAGGCAGCCAAGATTATCACCAAACCAATAACTGCTGAAAAAAGAATTTTTCTGGCACTGGAAGCGTTTTCTTCATTACCGCCGGCAGTCATCCATTTGAAACCGGCATAGATCACGAGCACTACGGCCACAATACCGAGGAGTCCCAAAGCTACAGAAATTATCTGGGCTACCATATAGCGCACATCCTGATCCCCGAGACCAGTAGCCGCTCCATATTCTAGACCAAGATAAGGACCCGGATCAGTAGCCTCCACCTGAGCCAAGACTGGCAGAGCCAAGGTAAATAAACTAAAAGCCAAAGCCACTACACCGACGACGAACATTATTTTTTTTGACATAGCAATTTAATTAAAATTTACAATTTATAATTTACAAACAATCAACAATTCATCAATTATCAATTTTTAAATATTGAAAATTGGTTCTTGAAAATTTTTTGGAAATTGTAAATTGAGAATTAAAAACTTATAAAAACTTTCTTTCCTGCCCCACTTCGCATATACGAAATAGGGCAGGACAAGAAAAGTATATTTACTGTATTCCTCTCTGCTAGCAGAAAGAAATTTTAAAATGTTGGAATTTGACCAGCGCCTGAACCTGTAGCTTCTGCCAAACTGCGCAAAACAAAAAGAGTGATGGCCCAAGCTGACAAAATAATTGCCAAGCCAATAATACCAGCGAAGATCAATTTACGAGCTTCGGTGGTTTTTTCTTCGTTACCGCCAGCTGTCATCCATTTGAAGCCACCAGCCAAGACGATAACCACAGCGACCACACCCAAAAGACTCAAAGCCACATTGATAATTCTACCAACTGTAGTTCTTAGATCCTGGTTTCCTAATGTACCTTCAACTCCTTCATTAAATTCTGTAAGACCAAAAGGGTCTGCTGAATCTGTGCTACCTGTAGCTGCACAAACTCCGGATGAACTACACACTTCTCCGCTACCACAAGGACTGCTAGCACTACATGGAGCTCCTATTTCTGCCAAGGCCACTGTACCAATAGCCAAACTTAGAGCCAAAGCGAACACTATTACCAAAATGGTCTTATATTGTGCTAATTTTGTAAACCAATACATGTTCTCACCCCCTTTCTGTTTAAAAATAATTTTTTATAACTAAACATTTTAAGGACAAGTTTCACCTGGTCTCCAGACATATTGATTTGGATCATTGACATTCACTGGCGGATCATATTGTGAAGCTATACCCTCACAATAAGCTCGTTCTTCTTCTACACAGCTTCGATCTTGTTTTGTTGGAAACAAGCATGAACCCAAAGTTTGTAGATCCGAACAGCTTCTTCCTTCTGGATAGAATAAAGCCAAATCTTTTGAAAAACACTCTGTTTCTGTCAGTTGTTCACATTTACTGGCATCACCGTCTTGTTGATACCAACAGGTCCCGGCTTTGGTATTTGTATCATCTTTTTCTTGTGTTGTGGGAGGTGAGGAAGCTGGCGGATTTTCCATTTTATAGCCAGCGGTAACTCCTTCCAAAAGCATGTTTAGTATAGCATAACTGGAAAAAATTACAAAGAGCCCAACAATCGCCCAAAGCATAGTCTGAGTGCCTTTTTTTACTTGTTCAGCATTACCAGCCGAAGTTAGCCACATAAATCCGCCGGCCACAAAAACCCCCAGAGAGAGCGCTCCCAAAACTCCCAAAACTCCACCAATAATATCCCCGATCAAATAACGAAAATCTTTACGAGTGTCTATTTCTTTGCCATCAACTTTTATAATATTTGACCCCAAAGGATTTTCCAATTTTACTGAAGTGGGACTAAAGGTACTACCACTTTCAGTTGAAGTGGCCGCCAAAACCGCCTGACCAAAATTTAGAGATAGTAGAATAGCGATAATAAAAAATAATATTTTTTTCATATTTATCCTGTTAAATTATTTTATCACATTGAAATCACCAGCCACATTTAGGACATCTACCAGCATAAACTTGATCACGGCATAAGCAAAAAAGCAGATCAATAAGCCCACTACTGCTGCCACCAAAATATCTCTGCCTTTCTTCACTTTCTCGGCATTACCAAAAGAAAGAATCATGGTAAAACCGCCATAAATGAAATAACCCAAAGCAAAAGTACCCAAAATTCCAAAAAATCCTGAAGCAAAACGAATCACCAAAACCAAAAGATCATTCACATCCCTACAAGTGCCACTAAAAGCGCAATCAGGGAGAGCCACATTCTCTGCTCCTTCAGGTCTTCGATATTGTTCGACCATGAGTGACTGGGTTGGGGTAAAACATTTTTTTTGTTCACCATTCCAAATGCAAACCTTACTACCACTAGGATTATTTGGCCCACAAAGATCACCAGAAAGTTCATTACAAATGGTAGCATCAATCTTACTCAAACATTTATTTTTATTGGCAAGCCAAAAACATTCGTTTGATGCCCCACATTCACTATCTTTTAGATTCGCACAATCCGTTTGTTCCTCGGCCTTTACCACTGGAATCTCCAAAGTAAAAAAAATGCCCAACAAAAACAAAATCAATCCTAACGTTTTAAAAAAATTTTTTCTAAACATAAGAAAAAATAAAAAATTACATTGTCTGTTGAATAACTCTGCTTGTAAAATTTATCAACTCCATATTTTTTTGCAATTCATTCTTGCGAGGATCGGTAGAAGGCAAAACATAACTATGCACCAGATCAGCCATAGCTTTTTCAGCAGTGGCTATATTTCGTCCATGATACCAATTTTCTGCTTGCAAAATATAAGCCATAAAGGGAGCTAACAAAGGATCCTCTTTTTGTTTGTTTATTTGTGAACGAAGTGGAGTCGGTCGTCTCACTGCCTTGGTATATTTTTCAATATTTTCTGCTGAGGTAATGAAATTTATAAAATCCCAAGCTTCATTTTGGTGCTTGGACTTGGCCACCACGCTCTGTACCCAATAATTGGCAACATTGAGTGGTTTGTCCTTGTTTAGTTGCAACATTGGTATAACTTCTAGACTCAACTGTGGTGCCAAAGCCCTAATACGAGCATAGTCATAAGCATAGCCAAAGTAAAAAATCACTTTACCACGAGCAAACTCGGTTAGTGCATCACCCATTTTTTCATTCCAAGTATATACATCACGATCTTCGCGAGCAAAATCTGTATAAAAACGCAAAGCCGACATCATAGGATGGTTTTCTTTAGCTTGATCCAACCCCGAAGCAAAAGTCACATAATTACCATTCGCCACTTGTACCCCACTTTGAAGCATCAATAAAGATAAAATATCAAAAGCCCGTGAAATATTATTGCCGGTCCCCAAAGCCGCTCCGGCCTGAATAATATTTTTATCTTTATCAAATTTTCGACCATCTTTCACAGCCGTAAGAAAATCTTCCCAAGTGGCTGGGGGTTCTGGTATGCCAGCCCGATCCAAAAGATCTTTATTATAATAAATAGCCATTGTATCAAAAGCCAAAGGCAAACCATAAACCTTCCCCTCAAAAACCACATCATCATACACGGCGCTAACATAATTATTCTTGATATCCAAGGCAGTAATCAGTGACACCTGAGTTTGTGTGACTACAGTTTCTTTGAAATATTGTCCTTTTACAGAAATATTGGAAACATTTATAGCTCTTGGCATTGGCGAAAGTCTAGTCTGATATTTGCGTACTTCACGATTATTAACAGAAATAATATCTGGTGCTACATCATCAGCCAAAGCATTGACAAACAGTTCATCAAATTGGTTAATACCAACTTGACGAATATTCACACTTACATAAGGACGGATTTTCTGATACTCTGTTGCCATTTCTTTCAATTGATTTACATCATCATAAACTGTCCAAAAATTAAGTTTGACTGGTTTGATGGCTGCTTGCTCTTGCTCAGAAAGACCTTTACAACCAATGCCGACCACACCAAGCATACCAATCATGAATAATAGCTGTAATATTTTTTTAGTCATATAAATTTATATATTTATCAAAATGCCTCGAACACAAAATCGACCAAACCATAACTGCCCAAGATAACTATGATACCCAAAGCTGCCCAAAGCATTATCTGCATAGCCATCTTAGTTTTTTCAGCGCTACCGCGACCAGTCATCCAAAGAAACCCGCCATAAATAAACATCGCCAAAGCAATACTACCTATTATTTGCATAGCAGTATTTATTATTCTACCAATCACATCAGTTATTTTACTAGTCCCGAGTGGATTTAATTTTTTAACATCCAAAGCCAAATTATAATCTAAACCACCGGCGTCACGACTGTAAACAGAGCAGTCGGTACCCAAAGGCACTGACTCACAAATATAATTATTTTCACCTTTTCTCGCTGCGTTGCATTCATTTATATTATTAAAAAAACTAGGATTACAAACTTTTTTACCATCTTTGTCTGTAGTACACAAACAAAAACCACCCGCCTCTGAACAAAATTTGGAACCAATCAAAGATCCCATATTAAAAGCATTGGGACGATTACCACCCATTACTGTTTCTTTTTTTAACAAATCAATAGAAAGATTTTGATTTTGATCACCAATTATTAAAGGACTACTACAACTAATATTAAAATGGTACCAATCACCTTCTCCACAATCTAAATAATCCCATAGAGGAATATCATCAATATATTTAAAATAATCTGGTAAGATTTTACCACTATTATAATCATTAAAAAAATCTTCTGAATTAGTATCTTCTTTGATTCTTGGTGTGTGACACTTGTTATCATCTGTATTTACTTTAAGTTTAGGCACACAACAAGTACCTTGTTGAAGTTTAATAATTTTTTCTTGTAACGAAGCTAATTCTGATTGGGCGATAGCATCTTCCAAACTTGGTCTAATTCCTTCGGAACCTGCACTATTCATTACCAATTGAGCAGCACCACACAACCAATCATCATAAGTACTTTGGCCACCAACTGACAAAAGGTGTTTAACAGAAGTATAACCAGACAAAGGTACACAATTTTCAGAAAGTGAAATTGTATAAGCACCCATTATGTTTTCAGGTACATAACCTATTTGACGTGCCACTCCTTCACAAGAAACGGTTGTGCTAATATCCCCACTTAAAAAAACACAACTATTGGATGGTGTTGCGCCCTCATAATAAACACAACAATGTGTATCTATTGCAAAAACTTTTTCTTGAAAGAAAAACAAACTAGCGACTAAAACCAAAACCAGCATCCCAAAAATTTTATAAATATTTTTCATATTTATCCTGTTAAATACTTGAATCATGATCTAAAAAATATTTGGCTGTTGCCATAAGAGCCCATTTATCACCAGTATCAAAATAACGTCCACTATACTCATAGGCGTAGAAATCCCGACTCTGGGCCAACGTATTGGCCGCATCCAAGAACCAAATCTCGCCGGCTCGTCCACTCTTGGTCTTGGCAAGTATTGGCCAAATATCTGGTGTCAAAACATATCTCATCCCACCAATAATCAAACCTTGTTTGGATACATCTTTCAAATCTGGTTTTTCAAAAAATTTCTGGACTAAATAAGTTTTCCCCATTCCTCGTTCCCCATTCCTCGTTCCCCTCGAATACACATTCCCATACTTCGTCATTTCTTGTTTATTTTTTATTTTTTGTACTCCGATCACCGGGGCCTCTACTTCTGCAAAAACTTTTAACAGCTGCTTCACAGCCGGCTCACTACTACCGGCAATAATACTATCACCATCTGACAAAACAAATGATTCATTTCCAACTGCTTTTCTAGCCATCAGCAAAGCGTGACCATTACCCAGAGCTTCCCGCTGATAAACATAGGTAATTTTAACTTTTTTGACCAACTCCACCAAAGGCGCTAAATAATTATATTTATTTTTTTCTTTCAAAAATTTTTCAAATTTTAAATCACGCGTAAAATGATCAATAATCGCTTTTTTTTGTGGAGAAATAACAATGATTACCTCGCGAATTCCAGAATCAGCCATTTCCTCTACTAGATACTGAATAACCGGCTTATCCAAAACCGGCAAAAGTTCTTTGGGTATGGCTTTGGTAGCAGGCAAAAAACGCGTACCCAAACCCGCGGCCAAAATCACTGCTTTTCGCACTTTTGATGTTCCTAACATATGGAATATTATACCAAATTTTTAATTAGTTGACCACTTCTTCCCAACTAATAAGTTCATAAGTACTTCCAACTGGAAAACCGGGTGGAGGATAGTAACGCAAATTGGCATCATAAATATGTTCGGTATTCACATAACCAGAAATCACATTTCCATAACCATTGATATATTTCCAACCACCTCCAGAATAAGAAATTTGTGAACCAAAAATTCTTAGAATATCTTTTAAATTTTCATAATAAAATGGCCGATAAATACCACCAAATTGGGAAAGCATGGCCGCATCTATTTCCATTTGTTCTGGAGTTTCATAGGGCACCACGATGTCTCCTTGGGCAAAAAGCCCAATCACATCATCACTAGCTCTAGCCCCATAGACCAAGCTATTATTAATGTAAATTTTTTTGTAAGGCTCTTGAACTGGAAATTTACCCACTGCTATCGCCACTCGACCATCAATAGTTCCTTCCACCCAAACATCATCTTCAATAAAAATCGCTCCATTGGCTGGAATATCGTGATTCTCCATGAAAGTTTCTGTCTTGATATCATAACAATAAATATCTCCATCCCAATACCAATCTTTCCATTTGCCACTATAGCGCCAACGGCCTTCGCCATTATAACAATCCCGGGCTGAAACTTTGTAAAGATCAAAATTGGTGCCGCTGAATACCAAATGATAACCTTCTTTACCAGAAGAAGTGAGGTGAATTCCTCCATTATCTGCCAATTGACGAATACTATCCAAATCCGTGGTCACTGAATAAAAATCAATGGCCGGAACTGGAAATTGCCAAAAACTTTTGGGTTCGCCACTCCCCCAAATACCATTTCTGGTACTGCAATTTCCCTCTCCAGGCCCTTCACAATATTCATACCGACTTTTGGCGCTCTTGATCCAAGAATCTGTGATCCCATCAAAACGAATACCGCCATTGCTATGCACTGTGCCTTGAACCACTGTCGTAAAACCAAAATTCATATTGGCATTGGACAAAAAAGTATAGTCGGTCATGGCGGCTGCGCCCATACGTACTCGGATAGTCCGCCGAGCATTGGGTGTACTCAAAGCCCAACCGGTTGACTCCACTGTCACTACCGTACTTCCTGATAACGGAGGTGTAATTTGTAAAGAATAATAACCAATCAAGTTTCCATCTTTGTCCTCGTATTCATGAACATAGGGGCCTGGCTCTCCTGTACCATCGGTATAGTCAGTCTGATTATGGGCCAAGTGCCAACGATAATAATTTATTCCTGCTTCGGCAATTTGAAAAGCCAAATCTCGATTATGTTTACGCAAAGAAGCTTTGTTTTCAAAAATAGCATAGCTGGCCACTCCGCTAATGATCACCATAAAAGCCACTGAACCAAAAACCAAGGCAAACATCAAAATGCTCCCACGATTTTTATTAGTCAAAAATTTTAAAGCTTTAAACATAAATAAATAGACTAAGAAATTTTGAAACTTTTCTTGTTAATTTACTAGCTTCTCAATTTTTTAATTACTTTTAAGATTTCTTATTTGCGCCACGCTCTCCACACTCAAAGCCACCGGGGTCTTATCTGGATCATCTTCCAACTCCAAAAAAACTCTTACCACTCTAACTTCAGTAACAATGACCGGCTGAACCAAAGCTGTCTCCACCCCTGTATAGTTTTGATCATAATAAGTAAAAACTGGAAAACCTCTGGCAATATTGGTCACATTGTGAGCCAAAGTAATGATTTCCTCATTGGCAGAATTGTAAGCCAAAGGATTACCACTTGGTTTGGTAATACCCTTTTGGAAGTCAGTGCCTTGTAAAAAAAATCTCACTTTTTCTTTGTAGCCATCATCATCCATATTGGCATAAAAACGAATTTCGTTTTCACTGGCCAACTCTATGGCGTAGGCCCCGGTGGAAGAAATCTCCGCTCGTCGTAAAGCATCCATTACCTGTTGTAAAACTTTACGCCCATCATTTTGTCTTTCTAGTTGTTTCCAAACAATTCGGTTATTCCGAAATGTATCAACCATAAGCCAACTCACCGAACCAATGATCAGAGAAAAAATCCCCAAAGCGACCAACAATTCCAACAAAGTAAAACCTTTTTTATTCATATAATTTTAATTGGCGACTAAATCCACACCAATAACCATGCCTCCAGCCACTGAAACCGTTTGCGAAAAAGTTTGATAACCCTCACGTGAAACTTCCAAAGTATAACTATCAGCATTGAGCGCTCCAAAATATGCTTGGCCGGGTGGAGTGCAAGAAGTAATATATGTGAAAGACAAATCTGATAAAATCGGCGTGGTGGACAAATCTTCTGTGCTTAAAAAAACTTTGTAACGTAAATAACGATTGCTATTATGAATAGAATTGATCACTAAATTATTTTGATCATAATAAGTGCCACTGGTGCCGTCTGGACCATAATAATCCCAAACTCCAACTGTGGAAGAATTACTGGTAGCAATCTGAAAACGAACTGGTGTGGCCCCTGTAGAAGTCGGCTGAGATAATGGTTCAAAAAATAAATTGACAAAATTGGCAGAAACTCCCAAATCAAAAACCGATGATTCCAAATAACCGCTCGAAACATAATTGGCTCCCACTTGGCTCAATTTGACATCCCCACTAGGATCATTGATTTCCAATTTTCCATCATCAGCCCAATATTTGGTATTATTTATAAATTCCAATTGCCCCGTACCACCTGACCAATCAGTTTGATTGACAAAACCCACGCCAGTAGTTTTGGTTTGATCATAACCTGAAGCCGAAAGTCTGACAGTGGCGCCAGCCAAGGGCTGACCAGTAATACTATCTTTGACTGCTACCAGTAAATAATTGGTAGTGGCTGAACCCAAAATAATCTGAACCGGTTGGTTGGTTTCTGGCAATAAATTTATTGGCAAAGCTGGGATTGATCCTAACAAATTATAACTTAAAGGACGCAAACTATAAGAATCCCAAACTAAATTATTAAAATTATAATCGCCACTGCTATTGGTAGAAATGTTTTGATTGATCAAAAAAACATCTGGTTCAATACCAATGACTTTGGTGCCCAAAATTTGCAGACCCACATTGCCAATCGAAGAGCAAGAATTATTGATAGTGGAAATATTCAAAGAAGAAACTCTATCTATAGAAAAACTCACAGTCACCACATCTTGGGCCGCTACTGAAGCCAAAGGTTTGGTGGGATTGGGATTGGCAAGAGTGGAAGCCAAAGTACCATCGCTCGTGTATCCTTCTTTGGTAACATCTATTTGATAAACATTGATGCCAGCTGGTAAATCAACGATTTTTAGCATGCCTTCGTTGTCTGTAGTGTCAGTGATATCAATGGTAGTACTTGGAAAAGTCGCTACCACTCGAACATTGGCGCCAACTACTGGCGCGGCATTGGCGTCAAATACTTTGATAAACAAAGCCCCGTTGGTGGCATTGCCCTCTAAATTTTTAGGAGAAATATAAGTGGATAAACGCGCGGGAGTCCGCTGGCCACAACGAGTACAAATAATTTCCACTTCTACCAATTTATAATCTGCCGGCGCGGTATCATTGGGTGTGCCCCCGATCGTGCCGTCAAAAGGATCATCAATATTTCTAATAGTTCTCGTGATCAAAAAATCAATGCCACTTCGCGTAGTAGTAGTGGTGCGAGACAAAATACCAGCCGGACTACCATTGATAATCCCCACTTCGGTAAAAGGTAGGTTGCGAATAATCTCAATTTCTTCATTCAAAATTCCTGTTTCAATAATATGCAGACGAGAATTAAAAACAACTTTGAAAACATATTGGGTGCCAGAATAAATCCCTATAGCAAACAAAACAAACACCGCCACGCCGATGACGACTTCCAATAAACCAAAACCTCTTTTATTATTTATTTTCATTGGCAGTATTATACCACATTTTCCAGATCTTGACTTTTTTGAGAAAATCTATCATAATATCCGAACTTTAACTAAAACTGCTCTTCCTGTTTTCGCAGGAATGATGCTTATAAAATATTATGTCCCATACATTAAAAAAACTGGATAAATCTCAAGTGGAATTAATTGTGACCATTGAACCTCAAGATTATGAAAAACACTTGCAAACTGCGGCCACCAGACTTTCACAAAGAACTGCTATCAAGGGTTTCCGTCCTGGACATGTGCCTTTTGAAGTTTTGAAAAAAGAAGTTGGAGAAATGGCTATTTTGAATGAAGCTTTGGAACAAATCGTGCAAGAAAGTTTTTATCAAGCTGTAACCAGTGAAAAACTGGAAACCATCGGCATGCCAAAGATTGAATTGGAAAAAGTAGCCCCTGGCAACAACCTGATTTACAAAGCCACCGTGGCTCTTTTGCCAACAGTAAAATTACCAGATCTAACAAAAATTAAAATTGAGAAAAAAATCAAAACTGTGGAAGAAAAGCATGTGGACGAAGTTATTGAAAACTTGCGCAAAATGCAAGCCAAAGAAGTAATAAAAAATGATAAAAAAGCCACAGCCGAAGACAAACTGGTGATTGACATGGACATGTTTCTGGATAAAGTCCCAGTAGAAGGTGGTCAGGCCAAAGATTATCAAGTTTATTTAAGCGAACCTCATTATATTCCAGGATTCAATGAACAGCTTCTGGGTTTAGGCAAAGATGAAGAAAAAGAATTCTCTCTTGATTTTCCACCTACACACTATCAAAAACACTTGGCAGGAAAAAATGTGCAGATCAAAGTCAAAGTCAAAGATGTTTATGAGAGACAACTGCCGGAAATTTCTGATGACTTAGCCAAAAATCTAGGACAAGAATCTTTGGCCAAACTGCGTGAACTGATCAATGCCAACTTGGTAAACGAAGCCACCCAAAAAGCTGAGGAACAATTGGAGATTGCTATTTTGGAAGAACTGATTGCCAAATCTGAATTTCAAGAATTACCCGAGGTTTTGCTCGACGCGGAAAAACAAAAAATCTTTTATGAATTGCGCCATGACCTGGAAAAGCATGGGGTGACTATTAAACAATATTTGGCAGACATCAAAAAAAATCAAGAAGAATTGCAAGCAGGATTTCAAGAACAGGCTCTTAAACGTGCCAAAGCTTCTCTCATTTCTCGCCAAATCGCTACAGAAAATCATATTCATATCCACGATGAAGAACTGGATAAGGAAATAAAATTCATGGAAGATATTTACAAAGAAAACAAAGAATATCTAGAAAATCTCAAACGTCCTGAAGTGCGCGAAACTATTGCCCTCACTCTGCAAAATAAAAAAGTCATGCAATGGCTCAAAGCCAAAGTTCTAGGTGAAGAAATTCCTGAGGGAATTGTTCATGAACACCATTAAACCTTCCCCCCCTTGTAGGGGGAGATAAAGAGGGGGTTTATTTTAGTAACACGAACCCCACCGTCCGCTCTGAGCGGACACCTCCCCTACAAGGGGAGGAACACACAAAACCCGCCAGCAAAGCGGGTTTTATTTTAATCAAAACCTGCTATAATAAACATCATATAACTTTATCAACTTTCAACTTTTACCTATGACCCCAGAACTAAAAATTGCCGTGCAAATTACCCAGGCTGTAAATAAATTGTTAATGAGCAAATTTAAACGGACTGGCAATGGCCACATCCAATTTAAAAAACACGCGGAAATTGTCACCAACGCTGATCTGGAAGCCAATAAATATATTACCACCAAACTTCTCAAGCACTTTCCTGATCATGATATCATTAGTGAAGAAGCCAAAAAAATTGATAACCCAGGAATCAAAACTTGGTATATTGACCCGCTGGATGGCACTACCAATTTTGCCTATGGTTTTTTGGAATTTGCCACTTGTCTTTCTTTACAAAACAAAAAAGAAATTTTGTTGGGGGTTATTGGTTTGCCACCAGCTCAAGAAGTTTATTATGCAGAAAAAAAAGCAGGAGCTTGGTGCAATGGCAAAAAAATAAAAGTTTCTTCCACAGTCGCTATGGAAAATAGTATGTTTTTGCTTTGCACAGGACATTCCCCCGTTGGCAGAGGTCGTTATCAAAAATTATTGCAAAAACTGGACATCATTAAACTACGCTTCCGCTTTTTTTCTTCAGCTGGAGTAGAGCTCAGTGCCGTGGCCTCGGGAAAAGCCGATGCTGCTATTTTGGCCGAGGTTCATCCTTGGGATGTTTTGAGTGGAGTTCTGCTTATTCGTGAAGCTGGTGGTAGAGTCACCAACTGGCAGGGAAAAGATTGGCAAATCACGGATAATAATTTGATCGCCAGTAATGGTAAAATTCATGACAAAATTGTCAGATTGACGAAGGATATTAAATAATATGCCAACCTATAAACTAAAAATTGTTCCTAATTCCAGTAGAAATGAAATTGCGGAAGAAATGGCCGATGGCACTCTCAAAGTCAGACTCAAAGCTCCACCGGTAGATGGCGAAGCCAATAAAGAACTGGTAAAATTTCTCAGCAAAGAGTGGAAAATCCCCAAAAGTAGCATAGAAATAAAAAAAGGAAAGACCAATAAAAATAAAATAATTGAAATAAAATAAAAAACTGGGAAACTAAATTGCCGCTATCAAGCGGCAATTTTAATTTTTTAATTTCCTAGTTTTCAATTATTTTATTGTCTAATCGGCATCACAATATAGAGATAGTCATCTTTATTTTTTTCCTTGAATAAACAAGGAGCATCTGGACCATTCATTTTAAATTCTCCTTCCTCAGTATTCATACTTTGTAAACCGTCCAAAACATAACGATGATTCAATAATATGGAATTTTCTTCGCCACTTACTTCCGCCTCGATTTCTGAACTGTGTTCACCAGTCTGCGTAGAAGTGGACGAGATCGCGATCGACCCTTCACCAGCATTTAGATCAAAAGAAACCGCGTTGACCCCGGTCGTGGTAAATAAACTGGCAGCTTTTATTTTATTCACCATGGTGGTAATGGCAAAAATAGCACTAGTCTTGAAATTGGCAGGAATGATCTGAGTATAGTCAGGATATTTTCCTTCTATCAAACGACTGGTCAATTCAAAATCATCAAAACGAATGGCAATCTGATTTTCACTAATCCACAATCTTACTTGATTTTCGCCCTGTTCTTCTTTGGAAAGAGTCAATAAACGAATCACTTCTTGAACCGTTCTTGAAGGAACTATGGCTTTGGTAGATTCATTGCCTTGTTCTACTGACAGTTTTTTTTCTGATAAACGATAAGAATCAGTAGCCGCCAAAACCAAACCCTCATAATGATCAGTAAATAAGCCAAAATAAACCCCGGACAATTCTGGACGAATTTCATTTTTGGCTGTGGCTACCACCACTTGAGACAAGGAAGTTTTAAAATTATCAACTTTCACTACATAACCAAATTTTTCTTCCACTTCGGGCACGACTGGATACTCATCAGCCGGCGCGCCTTTTATTTTGGTTGAAGAAGTGCCACACTTGATCAGTAATTCATTTTCTTGCAACTCCACCTCTACTTGCTGATCTGGTAAAAGATGAACAAAATCAGTCAAAGTTTTGGCTGGTACTGTGAAAGATCCAGTTTTTTCCACCTTGGCTCGAAGATTGGCTCGTACTGCCATTTCTAGATTGGTGGCTACCAGACGCACTCCGGTTTCTTCTACTTGAATTAAAATATTTAATAAAATCGGTAAGTTGACCTGTTTGCCGGCAGCACTACTTACCAAATCCAAGGCGTGAGCCAAATTTTCTTTTAGGCAAGTGAACTTCATATTATTTTGTCTAATTTATATTTATATAAACAGTTATAGTAATAGGTATTGTGGACAAGGTGGATAAGTTGATTTTATTATTGAGAAATTTGTTTTTAGTGGTGTTAATATTTTTTGTTTTGGTTCTTGATAAACTGTGTTTGTTTTTGTTTAGTTTTTTTGAGTTGTGTTTTAGTTGTTGATATTTGTGTTTTTTGTTAACAAGCTTATTTGGTTTTTACACAGCTTGTCAGATGTTATTGACGTATAATCTTTCTTTTATAGCTTTGATTTCTTGCTTGAGTTTGGCATCGTTTTCTATATCAGTACCGATCTTGGTGTGGGCGTGCATGGCGGTAGTATGGTCGCGTCCGCCCAGCTCTGAACCGATCGCGGGATAGGACATCTTGAGTTCTTCGCGCATGAGAAACATGATGATCTGTCGAGGAGTGGCCAAACGTTTTTCTCGGCTCTTGCCAGTGATGTCTTCAATAGCTACATCATAAAATTCGGAAACTGTGAAAACCAATTCTTTGGGTGTGAGTGAACGTTTCATGCTTTGAGCTTCAAAACTGGAGAGAATGGATTTGATGCTTTCTTTATTTGGTTCAATGTTTTTTAGTTGATGAAAAGCAATCAATTTATTGAGTGCGCCTTCCAGTTCACGAATATTACTTTGAACAGTGGAAGCAACTAGGTTTAATAATTCTGGACTTAAATTGAAATTGTTTTCTTGACTGCGACGGCCCAAGATCGCGATGCGAGTTTCCAAATCAGGAGCAGCGATGTCTGCGATCATCCCCCACTCAAAACGAGAACGTAAGCGATCTTCTAGAGCAGGAATAGCTTTGGGTGGCCGGTCAGAAGTGAGTACCACTTGTTTGCCTTGTTGGTGAAGTTCATTGAAAGTATGAAAAAATTCTTCTTGAGTTTGTTCTTTGCCACCAATAAACTGTATATCATCGATCAAAAGCAAATCTACATTGCGATAGCGATCTTTGAATTCTTTTCCTCGTCCTTCTTTGACCGAAGAAATAAATTCATTGGTAAATTTTTCTGAAGTAACATAAAGAATTTTGGTGAGAGGATTGTTTTCCAGCATAGCATGCCCCACTGCTTGCAGGAGATGGGTTTTGCCTAGCCCTACCCCGCCGTAAATATAGAGAGGATTATAAGCTTCGCCCGGACGATTGGTGACTGCTTGAGCTGCTGCATGGGCCAATTCATTATGTTTGCCAACAATAAAATTGGCAAAAGTGTATTTGGGATTGAGACCAAACTTCGCGCCCAAAGATTTGGCAGGCTGAGAATAAATCGGATTATTGATAGTAGAAACAGCCGGAGCTTCTTCGCTCAAGGTGCATTCTTTTTCTTCGATCATCTTCATGTTTTCAACGCGATATTCTATTTTTTTTACCGGTTTATTGGTAACACGCTCAATAGTTTTGACAATATCTGAATTGTATTTTTTTTCCAACCAACTCTTGGTAAAAGTATTGGGAACGCAAATAGTCACTTGTCCGCCATTATAATTGGCAATGCCGGTATTTTTAAACCAAGTTGTAAAATTAGCTTTGGAAATTTTTAGTTCGAAATCAGCCAAGACTGACTGCCAGATCTCATAATTAGTCATAATTTGAATATTTTGTAAGTAAATAGTAAGGCAGAAGCTATTTTAGCATAAAAATAATATTTGAAAAATGGCTAAAAATAGCCAAAAAGTGAGTAAAATGGGGACAAACTGTGGATTCTGTGGATATTTACCAATTTAGTATTAATTTTTTGTTCAATTACTTGACAAATAAAATTGGATATAATATAATCACCTCACTTTTAATAATGAACTATGCCAAAAAGAACTTATCAACCAAAAAAGAGACACAGAGCCAAATCCCATGGTTTTTTGGCTAAAATGAGCACAAAAGGCGGTCGTAGTGTATTGGCTAGACGTCGTGCCAAAGGTAGAAAAAAGCTGTCCACTAGTGATGAATTGAAAGGCAAAAGAACCAGAAAAACTCGTTAATTTTGCTAAAATCAGCCAAAAACCTCGTTTTAGCGAGGTTTTTGTGTTATAATAGTCTTGGTTTAAGTGAGAGTATGCTCCCCAGAGAAAACAGATTAACCAAAATGAAAGATTTTGAAATTCTCTTTAAAGAAGGTCGGTTTTTTAGTGCTCCTCTGCTTCAGGCCAAAGTTTGGAAAATAGATCCAAACAAATATCCTCGTCGTAAGTATTCTTTAGAAGATTTGAAAATTGGTTTTACTGTCGGTCTCAAAATAGACAAGCGAGCTGTGGTTCGTAATCGTTTGAAACGGCAAATGCGCGAAATTGTCCGCCTGCTTTTGAAATCAGATAAATTAAAATCTGGTTTGATGCTACTTTTAATCGCTAAAAAAGAAATGATTGGCAAAGAATATGGAGAGATTGAAAAATCTGTGATTGAAGTGCTGAGGAAAAGTAATGTTTTGAATTTTTAATTTGAAATTTAGAATTTTTAAACAATTTTAAATAATTCAATATTTTAATATTAAAAATTGTTTTTAAATTAAAAATTAAAAATTTTAAATTGTGAAAAGTTTTTTTAAAAAATTATTATCTTTACCACGCTATCCATTATTATGGGTGATAAAGCTGTATCAGCACACAATCTCTCCAGATCATGGCTGGTTTAAGTTCTTGCATCCGCACGGTTATTGTCGCTACTATCCCACTTGTAGCGAGTATGGATACCAAGTAATAAAAAAAAGAGGAATAATTATTGGTATCTCCAAAACTATTTGGCGAATTTTGCGTTGCAATCCTTGGAGTAGGGGTGGGATAGATTTGCCCCAATAAAAATCCGCTCCGCATATTGCGGGGCGGATTTTCTTTCTTTATTTTTTTAGTGAGTCTCTAATTTCCCTAAGTAATAATATTTCTTCGCTCGGCAGGACGGGCTTTTCTTCTTCTTTTTTTCTAAATTTATTTATTTGTCTGATCACGATAAAAATAGAAAAAGAAATAATAATAAAATCAGTAATAGTATTGATAAAAGTTCCATAATTTAGTGTCAGCGCCGGAGCAGTTTCGGTGGCGGTTTTGAGAGTTATTTTGAGATTGGTAAAATTTATTCCACCGGTCAAAAAACCGAGAGGTGGTATGATCACATCGGCTACAAAAGAGCTAACGATCTTACCAAAAGCTCCACCAATGATCACGCCAATGGCCATATCCAGGACATTGCCTTTCATGGCAAATTTTTTAAATTCTTGAAGCATATAATATATTCTATTTTAATAATAAATTTATTTTATCATTAGGCTAAACAAAAAACAATCCTTTAACAGTATGTAGGAGGATTGTTTTAGTTTTTTATTCTTCCACATTTTCTTTTTCTCCAATCTTGCCTTCTTCTTCCTCTGGAGCTTGGCCTTTTTCTACAGCTTCCCAAATCTTTTCTCGAATAGCTTTCATGAGTTTGGGATTTTCGCGCAGATATTGTTTGGCTTTTTCTCGGCCTACTCCCAGCTTTTCTTCACCATAGGTGTAGCTATTGCCGGTCTTGTTGATCACTTTGTGGGAGACGCCGGTGTCTAGCAGATCTCCGGAAACAGAGATACCTTCGTTGTACATGATGTCAAACTCGCAGGTGCGGAAAGGCGCGGCTACTTTATTTTTAACAATCTTGGCTTTTACTCTATTGCCGATAATACTTTCACCTTGTTTAATCTGGGCGGCGCGACGGACTTCTACTCTTACAGAACAGTAAAACTTGAGAGCATTGCCACCAGGAGTGGTCTCGGGATTGCCAAAAAAGACGCCGATCTTATGTCTTATCTGGTTGATAAAAATAACCACAGTCTTGGTCTTGCTGACAATGCCGGTGAGTTTTCGGAGAGCTTGGCTCATTAGCCGGGCTTGGAGGCCCATGTGCTGGTCACCCATTTCTCCTTCAATTTCTGCTTTTGGCACCAGGGCGGCGACAGAGTCGATGACTATTACATCTACAGCATTACTGCGCACCAGAGTTTCTACGATTTCCAGGGCTTGTTCACCAGTGTCTGGCTGGGAAATAAGCAGATTGTCTACATCCACGCCGATTTTTCTGGCATAGTCTGGGTCTAGGGCATGTTCTGCGTCCACAAAAGCGGCCACCCCACCTTGTTTTTGAACTTCGGCTACAATATGCTGGGCCAAAGTGGTTTTGCCAGAGGCTTCGGGTCCAAAAATTTCAATAATTCTTCCTCGAGGCACGCCTTTGACACCGAGAGCAATATCTAGTGAAATAGAGCCGGTAGAAACTGCTTCCACATCTAGACTCTTGGCTTCGCCAAATTTCATAATAGCGCCGTCGCCATAGCGTTCTTTGATTTGGTCAATGGCCGATTGGGCGGCTTGCAAGCGTTCATTTAGTACTTCTTTTTTGGGCATATTTAGTTGTTATTCCTGCCCTCGTTTACACGAGGGTAAACTCCAGTAGGAATCTAGTTAATAAATTATGGACCCCTGCCTTCGCAGGGGTGACAGTGAAAAAAAATAAGGATTTCCCTCACTTAGAATACTGATTTTTTGGGTAACTGTCAACAGTTAATTATTATTCAATTTTCTGTGGGTTTGTAAACTACATGACGAACTATGGTGGTAGTTTTCCCGTGTTTTTTTTGAGCGACAATAGTGATGGTATTGACCCCGGCTGAAAGATAAATAGTTTCTTTGAATTGGCCTTTTTCACTGTTTTTTATTTCACGGCCATTGAGACTGACAGTGGTTTCTTTTTCAGTTTGACCGACCACCAGGGTGTAGTCATGGGGTGTAATAAAACCTTCAGTCGGAGAAAAAATTATTAGTTCTGGCGGTTCGACAATATTTTTTACTTGCCAACCCAAGTAGGTAAAAAGAAATAGAATGATGATAGCAAAAAATCCCACCCGCAGATAAGCAGGCAGATTGCACCAGAAATTATTTTTGATAGCCACGTGTGGGTGCTTGGTGATTTTTTCTTTTTTGGTTTCTTCCAGGAGATATTGAGAGAGAAATGAATCGGGTTTGACGCCCAGACACTCCACATAACGACGGACAATATTTTTTTGGTAAACTGTGGCTTTGGGCAAATTTTCAAATTGACAGTTTTCCAGAGCTTTTAAATATTTTTTATCAATTTTGGTTTTGTCGGCCAATTCTTCCAGAGAAATATTTTTTTGTTGTCGCAGTTCACGCAGACGGATGCAGACTCGTTCTGGTGGCGGAGCCAATTTTTTACAAAAAAAAGCTGACATAATTTAGGGTGATGGAAAAATTTTAATATTTTTCTTCTTCGTTATTTTCATCTTCTGGTGATTCTTCTACTATTTCTTCTATCTCTTGATCTACGATCACATCAGAAATTTTTTCTTCCTCTTCATTATTTTTTTCTTCTTCAAAAACATTAAATTCACCGCCCGCATTCATAGTCTCTGGTTCAGCGCTGGCCAGGATCTCTCTCGGTTTGGCGCCATCGGCCGGGCCAATGATCCCCGCAGCCTCCAGCTCATCTAGGATTCTGGCAGCTCTGGCATAGCCCACTTTGAATCTTCTTTGCAAGAAAGAAGCGCTGGCTTTGCCGGTTTTCAAAATTTCAGCTTTGGCTTCATGAAACAGTGGGTCTTGGTCATCGCTGGCTCCACCAAAAAGATTGAGTGTGCCACCTTGGCCAGAATTTTTTTCTACAATTGATTGATCGTATTCTGCTGGTTCATCGCCTTTGAGGTATTCAGCCACATTTTTTACTTCTTCCTCAGAGACATAGGCGCCCTGGATTCTCACTGGCCGGCTAAGCTCAGCTGTCAAAAGCAACATGTCGCCTCGGCCCAAAAGTTTTTCGGCTCCCGGAGTATCCAAGATGGTACGAGAGTCAATGAGCGAAGCTACGGAAAAAGCAATGCGAGCCGGGATATTGGCTTTCATGAGGCCGGTAATAATATCCACGCTTGGTCTTTGGGTGGCGACGATCAAGTGAATGCCCACGGCGCGGGCCATTTGCGCTAGACGAATAATGCCAGCTTCCACTTCTGAAGCAGCAGCTGCCATGAGGTCGGCCAATTCATCAATAATGAAAACCATGTGGGGTAATTTTTCCTGGGGATGTTTGGAATTGTAGGAGCTAATATCTCGGCTTTGGTCTTGCGACAGCAGTTCAAATCTTCTGTCCATTTCACCAATTGTCCATTTGAGGGCATTGACCGTTTTTTGAACATTGGTGATCACCGGAGTGAGCAAATGCGGGATGCCATTGTAAAGAGTCAGTTCTACGCGTTTGGGATCGACCATGATCATGCGCAAAGTTTCGGCAGTATTTTGATAAAGCAAACTCATGATAATGGTATTGATACAAACAGTCTTACCTGAGCCTGTGGCTCCAGCCACGAGGAGATGAGGCATTTTGGCCAAGTCAGCAAACCAAACTTTGCCGGCCACATCTTTTCCCAGGGCGATCATCAAACTATGTTGGCGGCTGTGAAATTCTTTGCTTTCCAAAAGTTCTTTGAGTGTGACCATGGCGGTTTTATAATTCGGCACTTCAATACCGACTAGAGATTTGCCTGGGATGGGCGCTTCGATTCGGATTGGGTGAGCTGCCAAGGCCAGAGACAGATCATTATTAAGAGCAGTAATGCGGGAAAGCTTCACGCCCTTGTCTGGTTTGAGAGAATATTGTGTGACAGTCGGACCCACTCGCACTTCTCCCATTTCCACATCAATATTAAATTCATGGAGCGTATCATGGATAGTTTGGGCATTGGCAGTGATGTCGCCACTGGTTGGTTTGCTTTGTTTGGAAGTCAAAAGATTTAGTGGTGGCAGGTTTTTGATAAGCACGGGTTTGGTCCAAGGAGTGGCAAGAGGTTTTTTTTCTGTTTTTTCTTCTTCATTATCCTCATCATTTTCTGCTGACATTTTTTTGGAGAAAAATTTACGTCGATTTTCTTCTTTTTCATCTTCGCTTTCTTCAAGTTTTATAGTTTTGCCAGTAGTTTTTTCTTCTTCCTCTTCCTCCTCTTCTTCATCATAGTTACCATTGATTTGTAGTTGTTGTTGGCCATTATCTTTTACAAATAAACCAAAAAGATTGAGTACTGCTTTTCCACCCAGACCCAAACCAGCAAAAACTTTTTTATTGAACATCACAAAAGCAGTAATGGCGGTATTGAAAATCAAAAAGATAGAAACTGCTACCATGCCGACCAAGATAACCACTCCGGCGATTGAACCTAAATACGATTTCAATACCCAGGCAAACATGCCAAAAACACCACCACCGATTCCGTTTAGAGCCTCATTCCACATTTCTTCAGTAGCAAAGCCGATATGGAAAAGCGAAGACATGGCCAAGAAAAATAAAAAGGCGCCGATGCCATGAGTAGGATGATAATTGTATTCCACATCTTTGAAAAGAAACCAGGCCAAAATCAAGAGTACTATTGGTGTGGCATAGCGCATGGAACCAAAAAGAAAACTTAAGGCATATTGGTCCAGCATGATGCCGACTGTTCCTGCCTTGCCAAAAAAACTTAAAGTAAAAATAATTGCGGCTACCAGTAAAATAATTGCTAGAATGCCACGAGAAAGAATTGGATCATAAGAATGTTTAGGTCGGCGTCCCATAAATTTTTATTAAAGTATAAAACAGTAGTATTTTATCACAAAATTGGAAAATAAAAAAGACGGGCCGTAGCCCGTCTTTTTGCATCAATTTAGAATAAACCACTTACTGTGAAAACTCCTGCAAAAATCAAGGAAACCACACTCATCAACTTGATAAGAATGTTAATACTTGGTCCAGAGGTATCCTTGAATGGATCACCCACAGTATCACCGACTACTGCGGCTTTGTGGGTAGGAGAACCTTTGCCTCCGTGTTCGCCACCTTCAATAAATTTTTTGGCATTGTCCCAAGCACCACCAGAGTTGGCCATGGAGATAGCGAGCATTACCCCAGAGACCAGAGAACCGGCCAAGAGTCCGCCCAAAGCAGCAGAACCGAGAATAAAACCAACAGCTATTGGTACGATCACTGCCATAAGTCCTGGGGCTACCATCTCTCGGATAGCAGCTTTGGTTGAAATATCTACACATTTTTTGGTGTCGCCTTTGGCTTTACCTTCCATCAAGCCCGGGATTTCTTTGAATTGTTTTCGAACTTCATTGATCATGTCAAAAGCTGCGCGACCAACGGCAGACATGGTAAGGGCAGAAAACATAAATGGCAACATGGCGCCAATCAATAGACCAACTACCACATTGGTTTGCATAAGATCAATAGTATCCAAACCAGCAGCATGGGCATAGGCAGCAAAAAGTGCCAGAGCAGTCAAAGCTGCAGAACCAATAGCAAAACCTTTACCAATGGCAGCAGTGGTATTGCCAGCAGCATCCAAGGCATCAGTCCTTTTTCTAATATCTTCACCAAGCTTGGCCATTTCGGCAATACCGCCGGCATTGTCAGCTACTGGACCATAGGCATCGATCGCCAAAGAAATTCCCAAAGTGGAAAGCATGCCCACAGCTGAAATAGCTACACCAAAAAGTCCGGCAAAACGGTAAGCTAAGAAAATGCCTACACAAATTACAATCACTGGAAGAGCAGTAGATAAATAACCTAGAGCTAAACCTTGGATGATATTGGTGGCAGCTCCAGTCTGTGAAGCATCAGCCAATTTTTTTACTGGTTTATAGCTTCCAGAAGTGTAATATTCTGTTAGCAAACCAACAATGATTCCTACCACCAATCCGGAAACTACGGCAATAAACACACCCCAATAATTTTCACTGATGAACAATTTGCTCAAGAAAAAAGCAGCAACTAAAACCAAAGCAGAAGCGCTCCACAAGCCACTTTTTAGAGCTGTATGAATATTTCCTTTTTTACCAATTTTTACCAAGAAAACTCCAAAAATGGAGGCCACGATCCCTACTGCTGATAAGACCAAAGGTAGAAAAATACCATTTAAACCATAAATGGCAAAACCCAAAATCATAGCCGAAATAATAGCTCCGACATAAGATTCAAAAAGATCAGCACCCATACCAGCCACATCACCCACATTGTCCCCAACATTATCGGCGATTACCGCTGGGTTTCGAGGATCATCTTCGGGAATACCAGCTTCAACTTTTCCAACCAAATCCGCACCCACATCAGCAGCTTTGGTATAAATTCCTCCACCAACACGAGCAAATAAGGCAATAGAAGAAGCGCCTAGACCAAAACCAGTAATAACATTTAAAATCAAATCTACAGGAAGATTTAAAAGTTTAAAAAATATGAAAAATAAAATGGAAAGTCCAAAAAGTCCCAATCCAACCACCGAAAGACCCATGACTGAACCAGAACGAAAAGCAATAATTAAAGCTTTGTTCAAAGTTTCACGGGCGGCATTGGCGGTTCGGACATTGGCTTTGGTGGCGATTTTCATTCCAAAAAAACCAGCCAATACACTGGATAGAGCACCATATATAAAAGAAACAGCCGTCAGGAGGCCTTCGTGAGCAGAGGTATCTTTTTTATCCAAAAAAACTACCAAGACGATTGCCAAGATAATTACAAAAATGGAAATTACCCGATATTCACGCTTCAAAAAAGCCATAGCTCCTTCTTCAATAGAATGTGAGATAGCTTTCATAGCGTCTGTACCAGGATCTTTCTTTAATACCCATCTGGCCAATCCATAAGCAACCCCCAGACTTAATAGACTAGCAAATATTGTTAGCCCCAAAAGCGAAAATTCGCTCATAAAATGTTGGTTAAGAATAAGTAAAATTGCGGAATTATTATATAGGTAACTAATAAAATTGTCAACTAAACAGCTTCGGAAAAAGTGCAAAATGTGGTATGATTGTGGTTGACTAAAGGCAAGATTTTTGCGATAATAGTGCCCTCTTTATGAAGATCTGGAAGTATAAGTTTTTATTTATAATTCTAAGAATTTTGGTTTATGCCAAGCGGACTTTGGTTTGGCTTTTGCAAAAGACCTGGCAGTTTTTTGTTTCTATCCAAGTGTTTTTTAGAAATAGTATTGGTTTTTATTTTTATAAATGGGGTTTTAAACTTAAGCAAAAAATAGGCAAAGAAAATCTTTCTTGGGGTAGTGTCTGGCGTGAGTTGATAGGCAAAAGAGGAGTTTTACAAGTATTTTTTTTATTTTTAATAGTCATGGTCATGTACCCGCACAGTCGGCTCAAAGCTTTTGAAAGCACCCATTTGCCGGGTCGTGGTACTACACTTTATCAGTTACTGGGTCCGGGAGATCAAGATTTTAGTTTGGAAGAAATCAATATGGACTACATGCCAGTGGCTGTGGATTTGCCAACTTGGCGTGAAGGCGCGGCCATCGCTCAGCCCAGTGCCGGGGCGATTTCTGTTTCTTTACCAGATGTTACCAATATTACCATTGGCGGTAGTGCTTTGGGCAAGGTAAATATTATTCCTGGAGCATCTTTACCACAATCAGTTAGTGGTAGTAGTAGCCGAACAGAAATTATTTATCATACAGTCGAATCAGGTGATACGATCGGTGGTATAGCTGAACGTTATCAAGTGAGTGTAGTAACAATTTTGTGGGCTAATAATTTAACTGCCAATTCTTATATTCGTCCTGGTGATAAATTGAAAATTTTACCAGTTTCTGGCTTGGTTCACAAAGTTGCCAAAGGTGATACTCTTTTGAAAATTGCCAAACTTTATAAAGTAGAAACTGATAAAATTATTGAATTTAATAAATTAAAAGAAGATGGTTCAGATTTGGTGATTGGCGAAGAATTGATGATCCCTGGAGGTGCCAAACCAACTCCGGCCTATGTGGCCCCAACTCGTACTTATACTAGTTTTAGTAATGTTTCAGCTCCGCCAATTTCAGCCGAAGGCCCGGCCACCACTGGCTATCTCTGGCCAGCTGGGGTGCGGCGTATCACTCAATATTATGGTTTGCGTCATACGGGTGTGGATATTGCTGGTCCAGTTGGTACTGGGCTCTATGCTACTCGTGCCGGTAAAGTGACAGTTTCCCAATGTGGTTGGAATGGCGGCTATGGTTGTTATGTTATTATTGATCATGGCGACGGGGTTAGCAGTCTCTATGGCCATGCTTCTCGTCTCTTGGTAAGTGTGGGTGACCAAGTTGAACAAGGACAGAATATTGCTCTTATGGGTTCTACTGGGCGTTCTACAGGATCTCATTTGCATTTTGAAATTAGAATCGGCAGTAAACGAGTCAATCCATTTATCTATATTAGATAAAAAATAAATATAAAAAAGCACCTCGCAAAACGAGGTGTTTTTTTTATTCTATTTTGGTGCGGTATTGTAGAGCTTCGGCCAAGTGCTCTGTTTGAATATTTTCTTGTCCCCCGAGATCGGCAATAGTTCTCGCTAGTTTCAAAATTCGGTGATAGCCACGAGCTGAAAGATGCATTTGTGTTACAGCTTGACGCAAGAGATTTACTGATTCATCAGTAAGCTGGCAAAATTCTTTTATTTCTTGACCGCGCATTTCAGAATTGCTTTGCAGATTTTTATTAGCAAAACGGCGTTGTTGAATTTGTCTAGCTTTTTCTACTCGTTCTCTAATTTTTTCAGAGCTTTCTGCCAATTCATTTTTGTTCAATTTTTCAAATTTCACACGGGGTACTTCTACATGGAGATCGATCCTATCAATGATTGGTCCGCTAACTCTTTTTTGATAATTATTTATTTGCATTGGACTGCAAGTACAGTGGCGATCAGGATCACTGGCATAGCCACAAGGGCAAGGATTTTGACTGGCTACCAGAGTGAAACGTGCAGGAAAAGTGATTGTTCCTTGGGCGCGAGAAATCGTGATGATTCCATCTTCCAAAGGTTGGCGTAAATTTTCCAAAACAATTCTGGGAAATTCAGGAAATTCATCTAGAAATAAAACTCCGCGATGGGCTAGTGAAATTTCTCCTGGTCTGGGAAATTTACCACCACCAACCAAGGCCACCCCGCTGGCTGTGTGGTGTGGGGTGCGAAAGGGTCGTTCGGTTATTAAAGGTTTGTCATTTGGTAACATCCCTGCCACAGAATAAATCTTTGTTACTTCAATAGCTTCATGACGATTCATTTTGGGTAGGATAGTTGGTAGAGTTCTTGCTAACAAAGTTTTTCCTGAACCAGGAGGGCCGGAAAGCAAAATATTGTGGGCGCCAGCCGCAGCGATTTCGAGCGCTCGTTTCACAAATTCTTGACCTTTGACATAGGCCATGTCCATGTCAGAAATTATTTCTTCACCATTTTTTATTTCCTGTGGCTGAGCCATGTTTATTCCTTCCCCAGTATTTAAATAGACAAGGAGCTGTTGAAAATTTTCTACTGGATAAACTTCTATTTCAGAAATCAAACTGGCTTCATTGGCATTACAACTAGGTACAAAAAGTTTTTTGTAGCCATGTTGCATGGCGAAGATTGCCAATGGCAAAATTCCATTGGTATGTCGCAAAGTTCCATCCAGCGCCAGTTCCCCGACAAATAAAGAACCAGCTAGATTTATTTCCAGTTCACTGTGAGAAAGATAAATCCCCACAGCGATCGGCAGATCAAAAGCTGAACCTTCTTTTTTTACATCAGCTGGCGCCAGATTGACGAGAATATTATGGCCACTAGGAAATTTTTCTCCAGAGTTGCGCCACATGGTTCGTATGCGATCTTTGGCTTCGCGAATCGCTGTATCTGCTAAACCGATAATATTAAAACCTGGGAAACCTTTTCCCAGATTTACTTCAACAGTGATTGGTTCACATTCCAGACCGAGCACAGCAGCAGAATTTATTTTGGTGAACATAATATCATGAAAACATTAAAACAAAAAAACATTAAAACAATTATAACATTTTTTAGTTTTTTTCTAAAACAAAAAACAGTCTTTCGACCGCTTGTTTTTATTTTTAAATTTTAAATTAAAAATTATAAATTTTTTTTATTATTTTTAAATAATAAAAGTGTTACACCCCCCACAATCATTACATCTGCCAGATTTATAATTCCAGTTAAGACTCGTAGGTAGTCTATAGTCACTCCAAATAAGATGCGGTCAATATAATTAGACAGGGCGCCAAGTATTATCAAATTTATTGCCAAGAACTTAGAACTCTGAATTTTGAACTCCGAACTTTTTACCAACCAAAAAATTAAACCTAATAAAATGAATGGTGTTACAAAAACAATTAACCAATTTGGCACTGGTAAAGAAAAAGCAATTCCTGTGTTGGCATAATATTCCCAACCCAACCAATTTTTCCAAAGATAAAAAGCTTGTTCTGGATTTAGACGAGCAAAATATTTTAGTATTTGATCCAAACCAAACAAAAACCCGCTTATTAAAATATAAATTATTAAGCGGGTATTTTTATTCATAGTTTTATCAAGACCCATAAGCTATTAGCTACGAGCTAAAAGTTATTTAGACCTCTTGTGTCAGGGTTTTTTTGCATTCTACGCAAGCGCTGGAGGTTGGCCGAGCCAGTAATCTTTTTTCATCAATGGAATGTCCACAATATTTACAAATGCCATAATTTCCTTTTTTCATTCTATCAATAGACTGGTTGACATCGCGTAATTCTTTTTCCAAAGCTAGTTCTAGCGGTTTATTGGTTGTATAAGCAGCAACTTCCATAGCATTTTCATCTTCCTTGTCTCCGTATTCAGGAAAAGTGGCATCATAGTCATCACTATCATGAGGGTTTTTTTTGGTGAATTTTTTTAGTTCGTTTTCTAAACGATTTTTTTCTTCTAGCAAGATTTTATTTATTTTTTCTAAAAAATCTTGTCCAAAAGCATTTTGTTTCTTGTTCATATACCTATATTTTAGCAGTTTTTTTAAAAAAGGTAAATAAGGATATTATTGTAGCCGATGTTATTATTTTTGTCAACCTACTCCTAATTAAATAATGGTTTTTTTGAAAAAAAGCAAATCCTGCCGAAGGCAGGAATTAATGGAGTATAAAAAAAGGCGGATCGCGCCCTAGGTAATTGAATGGCTGACCGCCTTTACAGATCCCAGGGACGCGCCTATCAGGCAATCCCAGGGTTGAATCTTTGATTCAAGGCCTCGGAACGCCTGACTGGCAAGCCGTCTCACAGGGACGGATCTTCCCTTTTACCACCCATGCTGGTGTTAGCTCCAAACGCTCACGGTTTTTTAGGCACGAAGCGCATTATCAGGAGTCACCAAAGGTTTCGGACTAGCTTTTGGATTTGTGGTTTTTACTTTTATTTTTGTTTTGTAAAACCTCCTAGTCACAAATTGTGCTATTAGCAGGAGTTAGTCCGAAAAATAGAGTAGTGAAAAGGGGACATGCTCCATCCGACGAGAGTCTGATAGAACATATTCTTTTTGTAATGATCTGGGTATATTATAACACATTTATGCACTTTTGTCAATAGTTGGCTTATTTTAGCAAAAAATGGCTTATTTTAGCCATTTTATCTGTGGATAAATGTATAGGATAGTATATACTTTTGGGTATTTATTATTAATTTGTATATAACAATCTATACATTTATCCCCAATTTAGCTTATTAATCCCCAGACTTATCCACAGTTTGTATAGGATAGTGTATACAAATTAAACTAGCAATATTCACGGATTTTCTATGATTTGAGTAATATTGTCAAAAAAGTAGATTTTGGTATAATATTAATATAATTAATTTATATAAAATAATATGAGTGATAGATTATCTAGATTTGTTGATAATGGGAAAAAAGTTCCTCTTAAACCTGCTCCCATTGACAATTTAAACTACCCAAAGATTCCTGGTTCAGAAGAGCCATCCTTATTTAGTTTAAAAAAACAAGCTGAATCTCTTGAGAGGCAAATTGACAGACTAAGATTTAGGGGTGAGTCTGATTCATTGGAATTCAAGGCTTTGCAAACTGAGTTGAGTGAATTGGAAAGACAAATAAGAGAATTAGAAGAGGGCAAAGCAATTAAAATGTTTTATTAAAAAACCCGGCTTCGCTATGCTATGCCGGGTTTTTTGTTTATTGTAAAAGTTTATATTTTTTTTAATGAATCTAAATCAATTTCAAAATTATTGAAAGAATTTTTTAATAATTCTTTTGTTTTTTCAATTCCCAAGTTATAAATTTCTGGTCCAATATTTTCTAAAAAGAAATCTAGAATATTTTCTGCGGCTAAGACTCCAATTTCTTCGTCTCTTTGTTCTCTAAAAAAAGAAATTATTTTTTCAATATATAGTTTTCTTTTTTCATTTGGCAAGAAGTCCCAGGTTTTTTTGGTATTATTCATAATATTTAATTTGCTATGTGAAAATAAACTGTATCACCGTCTTTAACAATATAATCTTTTCCTTCCAATCTTAACTTTCCAGAAGTTTTGATACCAGACCAACCACCAAATTCTACAAAATCTTTCCAATCACAGACATCAGCTTTGACAAAGCCTTTGATAAAATCTGTATGAATTACTCCGGCTGCATCTGGAGCCGTGGTTCCCGCTCGTACAGTCCAAGCACGAGTCTCTGGTTCACCACTAGTCAGAAATGTCACGAGATTTAAAAGTTTATAGCCAGCCATGATCAACTTATCTAAGCCTGTTTCATTCATTCCCAATTCTTTCAAATATTCTTTTGCTTCTTCTGGGCTTAGGTCAGCCAATTCAGCTTCTAGTTTGGCAGAAATTTCAATTTGTGGAATATTTTCATCTATTCTCAGACTTTCTGACTTTGTAGACTTTTGACTTTGAACTTCGTCTATATTCACCACATACAGCATTGGTTTCATTGTCAGCAAGTGTAAATCTTTTACAATTTCCATTTCATCCTCAGTAAATTCCAAGTTGCTGGCGAATTTTTCTGCTTCCAGACATTTAAAAATTTTTTCCAAAACATCAATTTGGTTTTTCATTTCTTTGGCGGCTGCGCCTTTGGCATCTTTTTTGGCATTGGCAAGTTTTTTGCTTACAGTTTGCATGTCAGCCAAAATCAATTCCAAATTAATAGTGAGAGCATCATCTTTCGGGTCTACTTTATTGTTAACATGAATAACATTGCTGTCAGAAAAATTTCTTACAACCTGAACAATAGCATCTACTTCGCGAATATGTGATAAAAATTTATTGCCGAGTCCCTGCCCTTCGCTGGCGCCCTTGACTAGTCCGGCGATATCTACAAATTGGATGGCAGTAGGAATTATTTTTTTTGATTTGCTAATTTCTGCGAGTTTTTCCAGTCTTTCGTCCGGTACCTCAACTACACCAATGTTTGGATCAATGGTACAAAAAGGAAAATTTTGAGCATTGGCTTGTTTACTGCGAGTGAGAGCATTGAAAAGTGTTGATTTGCCAACATTTGGCAGTCCGACAATTCCGATTGAAAGCATATTATATTTTCAAATTAAAAATTTCCAGTTTTTCCAAGAGAACTAGGGCGCTGAAAATACCAAAAAAAATAAAAATTAAAAACATGATTATTTTTCGCCAAAGTTTGGGTTGGAAAATTTTTGGCAAACTTTTGTGGTTCAAAATAGATACGAGAGCAATATGAATAAACATGGCAAAGGCATTGATCACTGCTCCAAGAACAATGAGAGTTTTTGGTTCATAAAAATTCAGGAGAAAAAGAATAATACCAAAAGCGATTTGCAACCAGAGAAAAATATAATATATTTTGGAAAGTTCAATAGGCTTGTCAGGGGTTTTGTTTAGTTTAATAATCGCCGCATTTTCTGCCATGATCCTACTAGTGGAGTCCATTATTCCTAGCTGTGTTTGAAAGAGCATAACAGAAACTACCAACAAAAAAAGTGTACCCACAATAGGAGTGAGTATTTTGCCAATAGCCAGGCCTTCATTGATGACAAAATTAATTCCTTGAGCATTTCCTTCCAAACCAAAAGTCGTGGAATAAGACAGAAGCATGAGTAGGAGCATGGAAAGACTGCCAATAAACCAAAATACCATTAAATGTTCCAGGTTAATTGTTTTCCACCAAGCTTTGAAGCTAGCAATGTTTTCTGGATTGTTGATATCAAATTCTTCCCCAGTAAGTTTTATTTTTTGTTTTTCTTTACTGCGAAATAGTCCAGCGATCTTTTGAGAATAATAGCCCATGCCATAACCTTTTTCTTTGATGTAAATTGATTGTGTTAAATTTAAATTTCCACCGGCCCCAGAATAAGCAAAAGCTCCGAGAAAAGTTGCTAAAATAATTCCCGGTGGTAAAAACCAATAACCATCACCCAGACCAATTAGGCCTTTGCCAAGATCAACCAGACCAGTTTTGGAACTCAGAAATATTGCCAGAATAAAAATAAAAGGCACCCCCAGAAGAATTATTGTTTTGGTGATTTTTTCCATCATGCCATAAACAGTTTTGCCAATACTTAAAATCAAACCAATAATTATTAACAAAGCAATCGCCAGCCATTTAAAATTTTCTATTCCTAAAACAGTTGCCAAAACTTTGGCTGAAGCCGCAATAATTCCTGGCAAGCCAAAGCCCACAAAAGTAGAAAGAATAAACCAAAAAGTGGCCCATTTAAAAATTTTGGCAATGCCAACAAAAACACTCTCGCCTTTTACTAGAGCATAACGTTCAATCTCCATGTTCATGAAAAATTGAAAAGTGATTCCGAGTACTGCACCCCAAACAATTCCCAAACCATAATTGGAAGAAAGATATGGCCAGAGAATAACTTCCCCTGATCCCAATCCTAAAGCCAAAATTACAAAACTCGGACCAAGAATTTTTTTGATGCTAAGAGATTTCGGAAAATTTTTTGTTGTCATATTATATTTATAATTTAAGACGCAAACATTTGCGTCTTTTAATTATATCATATAAATCTTGGTGGACCTTAGCGGATTTGAACCGCTGACCTCTTCCATGCCATGGAAGCGCTCTACCAGCTAAGCTAAAGGCCCTTTGTGTGAAAAATTATACCAGATTGTTTTTGATTTGGCAAGGTTTATCAACTGCTTTATCTTTTTGTAATAAAAAAATATGAAAAAGTTTTTGGGATAGTTTAAATTGTTGCTGTTAAAATGTTTTTTAATTTGTTTATTATGTTAAATATAAATAATTATTTTACGACACTATTATTTATTATAAAATAGCTAATATATCAAATAAATAATAAAAATAACCTGAATAATCCCCTATTTTTCATAAAATTGTTCTATGAGGAACAATACTATTAAAATATAAAAAATTGTTAAAATATTAGAATAGTAATTTAGATTTTAGTTTTTGTATTTTAATGTCTCAGTGGTTTGGTAATTTTGTATACAATAATCTATACAAATTAAAAAATGTTCTATGAGGAACATTTTTTATGTATAAGCTATATTATACTTTGGTGGACCTAGGCAGAATCGAACTGCCGTCTCAGCAATGCGAATGCTATGTTCTACCACTGAACCATAGGCCCTTTTGCTTGCCGGCCGTAGTTACTATTAAATAGGAACGAAAGCTGGTGCCCCCAGCATGAATTGAACACACATTTTGCCCTTAGGACGGGCCTGTTCTATCCGTTGAACTATGGGGGCGTTATGAGGCTATATTTTATCATTATTTTTTATTTTGGCAAGAGGATAACTAATGATTTTTTAAGTTATTCCAAATAAAATTAAACATGAATCTTTGAGCTTGGACAATTTCCATGCTTTCTACCATGACAGCCACTAATTCTTGTTTTTGAGCGATAAAAATTACTTTACGTGGCAAAATATAAACACCAGAACCAAAAGCCTCCTGATAATTTTTGGATAAAAATTTTACTTCCCTTTTCAATTCCTCATTTCTTTTTTGATGACTCAGGCCTTTTGCATTATAGTCAACTATTAATCTGGTTTTAATGCCACGGTCAGCGCGTCTTTGTAAAAATTTATTAAAATATTTTTCGTCCATTTTAAGCCAATCGCTTTCAGCGCTTAAAATATCGTATTCTTTTAGGTTTTTTTCTTTTAAGATCATTTCGTAAATTTGTTTTATACCATCTAAACCGCGATAAAAACGTGCCAGAGGGCGGTGCTCGGCAGATTGGTAGAGCGCCAACAAATCCCCACCCACTTCTTTTATTAATTTTTCTCGTTCACTCATTTCTTCAATTATTTTTTTGGGATTTTCAATGGTATAGTGTTTTATTCTACCTTTTTGTATTTCTGTTACTAAATTTTTTCTTTCTAAACTTTTTAGTAAGCTATAGGTTGTAGTTCTAATTACTTCAGATTTTTGTGATATTTCCTGTCCACTGGCTACTCCTAATTCCAAAAGAGCCAAATAAACTTTAGTTTCTTTTTCGTCTAGACCATAGCCAATTAGCGCTTGTTTTAATTTATCTTGATCCATAAGTAGATAATTATATTTTGACGAAAATTTCGTCAATTGCTATATTATAATTTTATCATAATATAGCAATTTTGTCAATTTTATATTTTTTTGTCTTAATTATTGACATTTTATTAAAATTATCTTATAATGAATTGTTCGAAATTACTCGAACTGAGGGAGGGAATTATGTTTAAACGCATTCGCACTTTCTTTTCGAAGAGAGCTTGTAAACGCAAAGAATGTGAGCAAACATTGCTTGAGTGGAGGTACAAAAATTGGCGTAGTGAAGATTGGGAAAGGTATGAATACCAACAGACACAGTACGGTGAAGAGGAAGCCTTTCAAGATCTCTCCCGCGTGATCATTGTTTTTCTTCTCATGATCCTTATTTGTTGGCTCTTTCAATAGCCTACCTGGCGGCGCTTTAAATTGCCAGGATTCCACAACGCGCGTGTTGTAAGAAACAAAAAAGATCTCATTGAATTGAGACTTTTTTGTTTATAAAATTATTTATAGTTTTATACCTTTACCCCTTTGTTCTTCCAAATAAATTAAATAGGTCCAATATTCCTGAACTTTGGCTAGATACTCGGTCATGGCAGTTTTTAGTTCAGTCAAATTTGGTGGGAATTTATCAACCACCTGTTCATATTCTTTTTTAGCTAACTCTAGTAAATATTGGATACTTATGGCTTCATTTAAAGTGGGTTTTTTACCGCTAGTAGCTACAATAAGGTCAACCCCAGACTGAAGATTAGACAAGGATGTTTCCAGAGCAAGTATTTGTGCATATTCGCCAATCAAAAATCCTTCCTCATCTTTGGGCATTTGGGCGATAAGTTCTCTAACTCTGCTTAAGTTTGGCGGAAGAGCAAATAGAGTGTCTCTTCGTGGATCTTTTTCTGACATATTTATGGTAATAATTTTATAATAGCTTAATATTTTTTAATTTGCAAATAAAGGGGGAAAAAGGTAGAATGTAAGCACTATGCAAACAACTTTACTTATAATTATTTCACTAGGTTTTATTGGCGCGGTAGTCTTGCTATATATAATGTATAAAAAATTGAGTGAAATTCAAAAACCCAAAGAAGGTGACCAAAATTTATTTGTCATGTTACAAAACCAAATTCAAGATTTGACTCGCATGGTAGATCAAAAAGTAACAGACACGCACAAAGTGGTCATGGATAATCAATTGCATTTAAATAACACCATGCAATCACAATTTAATCAGAGTACAAAAATTATTACTGATGTTACCGAACGTCTAACTAAGCTTGACGAAACAAATAGACAAGTAGTGGGTGTAGCCGAGCAACTGCAAGGATTAGAAAATGTTCTTAAAAATCCCAAGCATCGTGGCGTTTTGGGGGAATATTTTTTGGAAAATGTGTTGAAAAATGTGATGCCACCTGGTAGCTACGAGATGCAATACAAATTTTCCGACGGTGATATTGTCGACGCCGCGATTTTTGTCAAAG